>JASCPF010000085.1 GCA_029959325.1 Microbacteriaceae bacterium PS02068 | reverse complement strand
CCCTCGGCGCCGTCCGGCCGCGTCGGCGCCGGCAAGGTCGTCGGCATCATGGTCGCCGCGGCCCTCGTCGGCGGCGCCGCCGGCCTCGGCACGGCCGCGGCCGGGGCCTCGTTCTTCCCGCAGTCGCAGCAGGTCGTCCAGACCACGGGCGGCGCGGTGACCGTCAACAACACCGAGTCGGTCACCCAGACGACCGCGATCGCCGCGAAGGTCGTGCCGAGCGTCGTCACCATCTCAGCGAGCTCGGGATCGAGCGGCGGCACGGGTTCGGGCGTCATCCTGACCGCCGACGGCTATGTCGTGACGAACACCCACGTCGTGACGCTCGATGGTGAGACCGGCAACGCCAAGCTGTCGGTGACGACATCCGACGGCAAGGTCTATGCCGCGACGATCGTCGGCACCGATCCCACCTACGACCTCGCGGTCATCAAGCTCACCGATGCCAGCGGACTGACCCCGATCCAGTTCGGCGATTCGAGCAAACTGAACGTCGGCGACACCACGGTCGCCGTCGGCGCCCCGCTCGGCCTGTCGAACACCGTGACGACGGGAATCGTCAGCGCCCTCAACCGCTCGATCCAGATCGCCTCGTCGGCGGCCCCCGAGGGCGGCGACTCAGAGGATCAGGCCCCTGATCAAGGCGACGGCAACTCGCCGTTCCAGTTCGATTTCGGCCAGGGGCAGCAGCAGTCGGCGACGAGCTCGATCTCGATCGCGGTGGTGCAGACCGACGCGGCGATCAACCCCGGCAACTCGGGCGGTGCGCTCGTGAACAGCGAGGGCAAGCTCATCGGCATCAACGTGGCGATCGCCTCGACCGGCAGCTCGAGCTCGTCGGGCCAGTCGGGCTCGATCGGTGTCGGCTTCTCGATCCCGTCCAACATCGTGAAGCGCATCAGCGATGACCTGATCGCCGACGGCGCGGCCACCCACGGCCTGCTCGGCGCAGGGGTGCGCGACGCGGCGTCGCAAGAAGGCGCGACGACCGCCGGCGCCTACATCTCCGAGATCAGTTCCGGCGGCGCGGCCGCCACGGCGGGCTTGAAGAAGGGCGACGTCGTCACCTCGTTCAACGGCGTGCCGATCATGGATGCCACGGACCTCACCGCCCAGGTGCGCGCGCTCGCGGCGGGCAGCAAGGCGACCCTCGTCTACGTCCGCGACGGGAAGACCGCATCGGTGGATGTGACGCTCGGCACCCTCGCCCCGTAGACCCTGGGACCACGGACGCCACCCCGCGATAGGCTCGCGGGGTGGCGTCCTTCTCTTTCGGCGCCGGCAATGCCGGGAAGCTCCTGCGCATCCCGCTGTACGCTCTCGGCCGGGCTGCCACGCTGGCGATCCCGCGCACGGGCACCCGCGCCCGCACCCTGTGGGTGTTCGGCTGCGCGGTCGGTCTCGCCGACGGCGCCTGGGCGCTGTGGCAGCACGCGACGGCGCGCGGCGAGCACGCGGTGTGGCTCACGGGAACGGCGGCCGAGGCACGGGAAGCGGCGGCGCGCGGCATCCCCTCTGCCCCCAAAGCGTCGCTCCGGGGCTTCTGGCTGACGGCACGCGCGGCGGTGATCGTCGTGACCCACGGGTTCGGCGACGTCAACCGCTACGCCGCGACCGGCGGGGTGATCGTGCAGCTCTGGCACGGCATTCCGCTGAAGCGCATCGGGCTGGATGCCGCGGTGACCACCGCCACCCCGCTGCCGTTCGCCCGGAAAGCATCGCAGCGTGCGCTGGCCGCCCTCTACCGGCGCACGCAGGGGCGCATCCGGGTGCTGCCGGCCGCGTCGGAGACGGTGCGCGGCAGGCTCGAGTCTGCCTTCGGGCTCGAGACCGCCCGGGTGCCGGTGACGGGTGAACCGCGCGTCGACGTGCTCTCGCGCGGCACCGCCGATGAACGACGTGAGCGTGCACGCGCGGCGCTCGATCGGCTCGCCGGGCCCCTCGGCGAGGGAGAGCGGGTCGTGCTCTACGCGCCGACCTGGCGCGACGGTGCCCCCGATCCGGGCGCCCCGAACCCGGCCGACATCGCCGCGCTGCACACGCTGCTCGATGATTCGCGCACGGTTCTGCTCATCCGCTCGCACCACCTCGGCGTCGGCACGTACACCGCGATGCTCGACGCACGGGTGCGGCTGCTCGGCAGCGACGTCGTCGCCGACATCACCCCGCTGCTGCCGGGATTCGATGCCCTGATCACCGACTACTCGTCGCTGGCGTTCGATGCGGGGCTCGTCCCGCTGCCGACGCTGTTCCTCGCGCCCGATCTCGACGACTATGCGCGCACACGCGGGTTCTACGGGACATACGCCCAGGTGGCCGGTGACGATCCCGCGGCCGACTGGGCCGAACTGGTGCCGCAGCTTCACGCCGTTCTCACTGACCCCGCCGTCGCCGCCGAGCGTGCTGCGCGCGCCGGGCGGCTCAGTGCGCGGGTGCACCGGTACGCCGACGGACAGAACACGGCCCGCGTCTATCGTTCGGTTCGGGCAGTGCTGCCTGCTGCGACCTCACCGGAGAGGCATCCATGACCATCACCGCACAGATCGACGCCACCACCGAAGACGCCGACGCGCCGCCCGCACTCGTGCTCTCGGGGACGGGAGCGCGCCCCCGCGGCGTCAGGCTCATCGGGCGGCGTGCGAGCATCACGGGCCGCGTCACGGGGCGGGGGACGACCTGGACGGCTCGGCTCGCCCTGCAGGCATCCCGCTTCGGGGGACCCGAGCTCCCGTTGCCGAGCGGCGACTACGTCGTCGAGGTGGAGGATGCCGCGGGCGAGCGCATCCCCGTGGAGGCGACGATCGCCGAGGTGATGACCGCGACCGTGCGGGTCGCGCTGTCGGGGGGCAGGCTCACCGTGCGCCCGCCGATCGATCCGGCATTCGACTCGGGCGAGGGTCAGGACGCGCTCGAGCGGCGCTACGCGACGCGGCCGCAGGGGCTCGAGAACGCGGTGTTCTTCGAGAGCTTCTACGGCCGGAACGCCAGCTGCAACCCGCGCGCGATCGATCGAGAGCTCGCTCGTGTCGCGCCGGGCGTGACGCGCTACTGGAGCGTCGTCGACCTCTCGGTGCAGGTGCCGGATGGGGCCGTACCGGTGATCGAGGGAAGCCCGCAGTGGTGGCGCGCCCGGGGAGCCGCGCGCCTGCTCGTCGTGAACGACTGGCTGCGTCGGCGCTACGAGAACCGCGCCGGACAGGTGGTCTTGCAGACCTGGCACGGCACACCGCTCAAGCGCCTCGCGCTGCATCGGCCCGGGTTCGATCCGCGGCGCATGCTCGCCGTCGTGCGCGAGGGACGGCGCTGGAACGTGCTGCTGGCGCAGAACGTGTACGGCGAGCGGATCCTGCGCAAGGCCTACGCGTTCCTGCGGCGGCCCGTCTGGGTCGAGGGATATCCGCGCAACGATGTGCTGCTCGGTTCCGACGGATCCGCGACCCGCGCGGCGCTCGGCATCGATGCCGCCGAGCGGGTGATCCTCTATGCGCCGACGTGGCGCGATGACCGTGACGAGATGGTCGACTTCCTCGACGCCGAGCGCCTCGCCGCCGACACCGGAGCGGTGATCCTCGTGCGCGGGCATTCGCGCACGATCCTCCCCGGCAGCGACGCCGCGGGCGCCCGCGTGATCGACGTGACGGCCTACCCCGACATCTCCGATCTGCTGGTGATCGCCGACGCGCTCGTGACCGACTACTCGTCGGTCATGTTCGACTTCACCGCGACCGGCAAGCCGATCTTCTTCTTCACCCCTGACCTCGAGCACTACCGCAAGCAGCTGCGCGGGTTCTACTTCGACCTCGCGGCGCACGCGCCCGGGCCGATGGTGAGCACGCAAGAGGAACTGACGGCGGCCCTGGCATCCACCGATGTTCCGGGGGAGTACGCCGACAGGTACGCGCGCTGGCGGCAGCGGTTCAACGCGCGAGACGACGGCCACGCGGCCGAGCGTGTCGTGGCGCGCATCCTCGACCAGGGCTTCGTCGACCGGGAGTGACCGCGCCGAGCGCCCGAGGTCAGCACCCGGGTCAGGGCAACGGCGTGTTGCGCCGCAGTCGCGACGTGTCGACGTTCTCGCGTGCGCCCCGCGCTGCTCCGACGAGGAAGCCGAGGCCCCACGCCAGGTGCATCGACGGGATGACGACGAGTGCCCACAGGCGCTCGCGCCCGCCGGGCCCAGCAGGCGGCCCTGCGGCGTAGGCGATCACGAGGACGAGATACGCGACCAGCGGCAGGTAGATGAGGGATGCCACGGCCGCCCCGACGCCGTGCACGACACCGGTCAGCTGCAGCACCGCCACGATGATCGCCACGGCCGCGACGATGAGCAAGGTGGGGGGAGCGAAGAAGCGCAGCGAATTGCGTCGCCCGTAGCGGCGCACGAGCTCGCCGCGCCACGTGCCGGTGGAGCGGAACTGGCGCACGAGCGCACTCCACCGTTCGCGCGGCCAGTACGTCACAGAGAGGTCGGGGTCGAACCACACGCGATAGCCGGCGCGGCGGATCCGGAGGTTCAGCTCCCAGTCCTCGCCGCGGCGGATCGACTCATCGAAGAGACCGACCTCGTCGAGCACCGCGCGTCGCATCACGCCGAGATAGGCCGACTCTGCCGGCCCGTCGGACCCGCCGGAATGGTACGCCCCGCCGCCGAGGCCGATCGGCGAGTTGTAGGCGCGCGCCACCGCGCGCTGGAACGGCGAGCGCCCCTGCGCGCGCATGACGCCGCCGACGTTCGCGGCTTTCACTCGATCGAGCGTCGCCATCGCGCGCGGCGTGTAGTCGGCGTCGAGGGCGGAGTGCGCGTCGACCCGCACGATCGTCGGGTACTTCGCCGCGCCGATCGCCAGGTTGAGCCCGACCGGGATGTCGGCCGCCGCGTTCTCGATCAACCGCACCCGCCGATCGGCGGCAGCCATCCGCTCGGCGATCGACTCGGTCCCGTCGGTCGAGGGACCGAGCGCGAGAATCAGCTCGAGCGGGCCGTCGACCTGTTGCGAGAGCACGCTCTGCACCGCGTGCTCGAGGTAGCGCTCTTCGTTGAGCACCGGCATCACGAAGCTGACGCCCGACCCGGGTGGGGGGACGGAGGCGTCCCGCTGTCCGGGGGCGAGATCATGCATCCGTCGATCATGTCATGGCGTCGCCCCGGCAGCAGTCGGGCGAGCGGGCAGGATCGTTAGGCTGGTCTGTGTGGGATTGATCTCAGACGGACGCAAAGCCATGGCGCTGATGCGCAAGGCGCTGCGCAGCCGATCGGCGGTGCGCGACGTGCGTCAGCGGATCGCACAGCAGGGTTCGCACCCCGCCGGCCATTTCCGCGTCGCGGTGTACTTCGCCGACGGCGAGGTCAATATGTACCAGATGCGGCAGTGGTACAAGCCGCTCGCGCACTTGGCGCAGACCTGGCCCGTCGTCGTGCTGGCGCGCAGCGCCACCGGCGCGCGGCAGATCCTCGCCGACGGCGCCCTGCCTGTCGCGTTCGTCCCGACGGTGCGCGCTCTCGAAGAGTACGTCGCCGCGCAGGACATCCGCGTCGTGCTGTACGTCAACCAGAACACCCGGAACTTCCAGATGTTCCGCTACGGCCGCCGCTGGCACGTGTTCATCAACCACGGCGAGTCCGACAAGATGTACATGACGACGAACCAGTTCAAGGCCTACGACTATGCCTTCGTGGCGGGCGATGCGGCGCGCGAACGGCTCTCGCGTGTGCTGTGGGACTTCGACCTCGACGCCCGCACGATCGAGATCGGCCGCCCGCAGGCCGACTACTACAGCGGCGTACTGCCGTACCGGCCCGATAAGCGGACGGTCGTGCTGTACGCGCCGACGTGGGAGGGCGACCGCCCGGCCGCGCACTACGGGTCGATCCGCACCCACGGTGAGGCGCTCACCGCCGCGGTGCTGTCATCGCCCGCGCACCGGCTCGTCTACCGCCCGCATCCGCGCTCGGGGGTCGTCGACCCCGAGTACGGCGCGGCAAATCAGCGCATCATCGCCGCGATCGCGGCGGCCAACGCCGCCGACGGGGCCGCGCAGCACGTCTTCGACGACGGGCCCGACCTCGGCTGGCAGCTCGCCGCCGCCGACCTCGCGGTGGTCGATATCTCCGCGATGGTCTACGACCGCCTGGCGGCCGACAAGCCGCTCATGATCACGCGTCCGGTCGATCCCGAGGCTGAGATCGACACGAACGGCTACCTGTCGGATGCCGAGTGGCTGACCGCGGCGGCATCCACCTCGTTCCTCGACGAAGCGACGCGAGTGCTGTCCGATCCCGAATCGGTGGGCAGGCTCGAAGGCTGGGTGCGCCACTACTTCGGAGACACGTCGCCGGGGGCGGCGACGGCGCGATTCGAAGCGGCCGTCGGCACGTTGATGGAGCGGTGGGACTTCTGGCACGCGCGCACCCACGACGAGGGTGCGGTCGGGCTCGACGAGAACTGAGCGTCTCGCGACGACGCGCGGCTCAGTCGACGAGCAGCCGATCGATGCCGGCAAGCGGAATGGGCAGCCACGCCGGACGGTAGCGGGCTTCGTAGATCGCCTCGTACACGGCCTTGTCGAGCTCGAGCGCGTCGAGGAGTGGGCCCACGGGTTCGGTGCCGGCCGCGCCGGCGTAGCCGGAGAGGAACGCCCCGCGCGCGGCAGCGGCCCAGACCGTGCCGCTGACCTCGAGCGACCCTGCGACGTAGTCGAACGACCGCAGCATGCCCGCGATGTCGCGCAGTGCCAGGTCGGGTTCGCGCCGCTCGACCATGGGACGCATGGGTTCGCCCTCGAAATCGAGCAGCACCCACCCGCGCTCCGGCACCTGCAGCACCTGGCCGAGGTGGTAGTCGCCGTGAATGCGCTGCAGCGCGGGCCACTCCGCCTGATCCGCGGCGGCGTACCGCTCGCGGATCGCCCGCTCGTGGGGGCGCAGGCGGGGCACTTCGGCGATCGCGATCGACAGACGTCGTTGCCAGGCCTGCGTGATCGCCGCGCGGCGTGCATCGTCTGCCTCCGGCGCCGGGAATCGCCGCGCCAGGTCGAGGTGCACCTCGGCAGTCGTCCGGCCGAGGGCCGTCGCGGCCTCGGTGAAGTCGTCACCCGACTCGGCGGCGCGCAGCGCGACACGCCAGGCGTCCTCGACCCCGGGGAAGAACTCCTGCGCGAACGCGAGCGAGCCGGCGACGATCGCGGCTTCGTCGGCGGGATCCTGCCAGGCGCCCTCGAGCGACCCGACCGTGTCCGGCACGTGGCGTGATCCGGCGGCGGTGAGTGCGCTCTGCAGCTCGATGTCGGGGTTCAGTCCCGCGCTGAGTTGGCGGAACACCTTGCAGATGATCGGATGCCCCGACGCTCGCCGGTACACGATCGAGGTGTTCGACTGCTCGCCCGTCAGCACGCTGGCTGTCCCGGGGTCGGAATCGGGGCCGACAGCCCGCAGCAGTGCGCCGGTGAACGCGGCATCATGGGGCCCGTCGACGATCACCTGCCCCGACGGCAGCACCGCGATCACGGCGGCTTCGGGTGACGCCGAGTCGGCGCGGCCACGCACGACCACCGGCACCTGGTAGACGATCGGCCGCGCCGGTGCGTCGTCAGCGACGACGAGAATCCGCACCTGGTCCGCCGTGGCGTCCTCGTCGATCGCGAGCGGGATGTCGGCCAGCACGCGCAGCGACGGCGCCTGGCCCGTTTCGGTGAACCAACGCTGTTTCGGCATCCATGCCGTCAGCGCGTCGAGGGGAACCTGCATGAGTCAGAGGCTAGTACCGTCTGCGCTCTCCGCTCGGTCGAACCTCAGTCTGTGCCGCGCCGCCACAGGTGATCGGCGAGCGCGTGCACATCGCGATCAAGGTGGTCGAAGCGCGCGTGGAGTGACGAGACCTCGACGCGGATGACGCGTGACAGGGTCGTCGCGACGAGGGTCAGCCCGCCGACCATGCTCGCCGCGAAGACGCCGATCAGCGTCCACACCTGCGGCTCAGGGCAACGAGCTCGGCCGTGCCTTTGGCTTTGATGATGGTGATCGGTTCGTCCATGGCGCCCATGGTGGAGACCATCGCCCGCTTGTGGTGGCGGGAGCGAGAGGTTGTGGACGAATGCGCGAACCTCGCCCCCGGTGGAGGAGGCGGCGGACCAGCTCAGTCGTCGCCGTCGTCCGGCGCGGCTTCGATCTCTGCCGTCGTCGCGACCTCTGCGGTCAGCAGCTCGGTCGGTATGGAGAACGAGATGCCCGCGGCGCCCAGCACGCCGAGGTCATCGACCGGCGGCGGCAGCACCTCGCCCGGCACGCGCGGCTCCCAGGGCTCGGCGGGCAGCCCCGCCCACTCGTCCGGCTCTTCGGGCCTGCTCTGGAAGATTCCCATGGCTCCATTGTCCGCGCTCCGGCGCGCGGTGGGTGTGATCACATGACGAACCTCCAGCAGTACTCCTCGTCGGTGCGCCAGCGGTACCACGCGAGCGTCATCGTCAGCGCATCGACGTCGGCGGCGCAGAGACACACCGCGACCTCCTCGCCGGGCAGCACCTGACCCCAGTGCTCGCTGAGGCCGTCCGAACGGAAGATCCGAACGAAGTCGGCCGGCTCCTCGCTGCCGTTGACGACGAGGGGATGCCGCGGATCGCCGCGGTCGACTCGCCAGGGGACGCGATACGGACGGGACCTCTGAGGCTCGATGGTGCGCAGCATGGACGCGACGGTAGGCGTGCGCACCGACGCTGAAGAGGCCGATTCGACGGTTTCGAGCTGATCTGTGGAATGTCCGCGCGCGACGGTCGTGGGGGAGGAGGCGGTGCGCACTGGGGGCGAGAGCGGCCTACTCTGCAGCGGGCGGCTCGTCGGGCCGCTTTCGCCGACCGAGAGCCTCCACGGCGCGCCGGCTGCCCGCGCCGACGGCGGCGCCCGCACGTCGGACCGTCCCGAAGGCGCTCGCCTCGAGGCGTGTCGCGCCCGGGCGGGGCTCGAGCTCGGCGGGGTAGTCGGCCGGCGTGGCGCCGAACGCACGACGTGCGCCGATGATCACCCGGCGTCCCAGCAGGTGATTGCCCGTGCCCCCGATGGCGGCGCCGATTCCGAACGGCAGCGCCTTGCCGACGATCGAGGCGCTGCCTTTCGCGGCGAACTGATGGATGAAGGCAGACTTCAGCCGCTCGACGAGGGGCCCCACAGCCGCGCGCGGCAGCGACTTGGTCACCATCTCGCCCCAATAGGCGCTGCGCGTGCCGCCCTTGCCCGCGGCCTGCCGGGTGAGCTGCGCGACGAGGTCGACGCCCTCCTGGCCGAGCATGAGCGTCAGAACCAGCGCCCGGGCACGGTCGGGATTCTCAACCCGGATGCCATGCAGTTCGGCGAGCGACTGGGCGAACAGCGCCGTGGCATCCAGGAATCCGACCGTCTCGACGCCCGACAGCGCGAGAGTCACGCCGGTGCCGATGCCCGGCACGACGGCGGTGGCGCCGACGGCCGCGCCACCCGTCGTCACGGCAGCGAGATAGCGCCGCTCGAGCATGCGGGCGATCTCTGCCGGTGTGGCATCCGGATGCCGCAGGCGAATGCTCCGCAGATGCGCGACGACTGCCGGGCGCTGCACGCGCAGCACGCCGTCGAGGGCGCGGATGGCACGCGGATGCTCCGGAGACCCCGGCGGGGGAAGACCGCCGTCCCAGGCGGAGTCGTCGGTCATCGAGTGGATGCGGTGCACCTTTGCCATGTCAGCACGATCCTAAGCACACGTGCGGCACGCGCGGCTGGACGGGTGGTGTGAGTCGGAGTGTCGCTGCCCCGAGTCTCAGACGAACTGGTTGGCGCGCTCGAGGTCTTCGGCGAAGTCGACCTCGACGGCGTAGAGG
This sequence comes from Microbacteriaceae bacterium PS02068, assembly GCA_029959325.1. GTDB lineage: Bacteria > Actinomycetota > Actinomycetes > Actinomycetales > Microbacteriaceae > Microbacterium. The sequence continues at coordinate 1,421 of JASCPF010000085.1, read as the reverse complement.
TCAGAGATGTCGAGCGGCGCGAGGCGCACACCGTTCTCTGCGATCGCGAGCTCGAGGCCGCGCTCGAAGTAGTCCTGATCGTCGACGCGACCCAGCTGGGTGATGAAAGCGCGCTTGTCGGCGCTCGAGATGTAGTTGATGCCGACGGCCTCGCCGATGCCGCCGACGACGGTCTTCGACAGTTCCTTGATGTAGCCCTCGGCCGTGACCGTGTACTTGACCTCTTCGTCGCTGACCTTGGAGGTGTTCACCGTCACAAACGACTGATCGCGCTCGATGAGAGCGATGGCGCGACCGAGCACGCGCGGGTCGAACACGACGTCGCCGTTCATCCACAGCACGCCGCCCTTGCCGGTGGCCTTGAGGGCGCGCAGCAGGCTCTTCGACGTGTTGGTCTGGTCGTAGCGCTCGTTGTGCACGTACTCGACGTCGGGGAAGGCGTCGATGACCGTTTCTGCGCGGTAGCCGACGACCGTCGTGATGCGCGCATCGTCACCGAACGCAGCGCGGATGTTGTCGTGCTGCTGGCCCATGATGGTGCGGCCGTCCTGCAGCTCAGTGAGCGGCTTGGGAAGGCTTCGCCCGAGGCGCGAGCCCATTCCGGCGGCGAGAATGACGGTCTGAAGAGTCACGATGATGCTCCTGGAGGATTGTGTTCACTGTCCGTTTGACAGGTGGACACTCCTTCGTGCCGATCGCCATGGTATCGAACGCACCTGAGAAGCCGCAGGAAGTGCCCGGTCCGTTGCCATTTCGTGATACTCACGGTGCATCCGCTGGGAGTGTGGCGGCCTCCCCGCGAGGGTCAGGAGTGCTTGATAGGTTGGACGGGTGACCGCCTCTCTGCCGCTGCCTGACGACAATGACGGCGAGCACGAACGCATCACACCGCCGCCGCCCGCCGTGAGCGCCGCAGAGGCGGCCGCTGCGAAACCGGGCGTGCGCAACGCACCCACGAAGAAGCCGGCGGTGAAGCGGCCGTCGGCCTCGACCGGCACGCGCGCGCCTGCGGCGCGCCCGGCGAAGCCGCGTGCGCCGAGGACGACGAAGCCGAAGTCGGCGGCCGTCCCGCAGGTTCCGCCGCCGCCCCCGCCGCTGTCAGCCGCCGAGGCCGCAGCGCTGCGCGCCGATGCCGCGGCCCCGGGTGACCACGGAGTTCCGATCGAGGAACCCGTCGCGTCCGCGCCGCTGGTGATTCCGGTGCGACCACCGGCGCCTGCGCCGCTGCCCGAAACGGTGCCGGAGCCGGAGCCTGAGCCTGAGCCCGAGCCGGAGCCGGAGCCCGCGCCGGAGCCGGAGCCTGAGCCCGCGCCGGAGCCGGAGCCCGCGCCGGAGCCGGAGCCGGAGCCTGAGCCCGCGCCGGAGCCGGAGCCGGAGCCTGAGCCCGCGCCGGAGCCGGAGCCCGCGCCGGAGTCTGAGCC
>JASCPF010000084.1 GCA_029959325.1 Microbacteriaceae bacterium PS02068 | reverse complement strand
CCGTCGACCCGCGCCTCGCCACCCCCGCGCGCCGCCGCGCCGAGCAGCCGATCCGCCGCGGCGGGGCCGGTCGCGACGACCACGCGCCGCGCAAGGATCTCGCCGTCTGCGGTCTGCACGCTCAGGCGCCCGGCGTCGCCGTCGATCGCCTCCACGGGCGCCCCCGTGCGAATCTCGGCACCGTGCGACCGCGCGCCCGAGGCGAGCGCGGCGGGCAGGCGCCACATGCCGCCCGCGATGCCGCCGACGGCGGCCCCCGCACGCACGTGCGAGGCCAGCTGATCGGCGGCCGCCGTCAGCGATCCGAGATCGTTCAGCGACCGCCACATCCCGGGGTGCAGCGTCGAGAGGCGCAGGTCGGTCGCCGGACGCGAGTACACGCTGCGGCACAGGGTGTCGACGAGGCGCTCGGCGACGACGGGGCCGCAGCGGTCCGAAACGAGGTCGAACAGCGACGGCTCGGCAGCGTCGCCCTTGAGCTGGAACGCAGGAAGGTCGCGCTCGCGCGCGGCGCGCGCGGCGGCATCCGCTCCGATCACGGCGACGACGTCGTCCGCCAGCGGGTCGGCGGGGATGCCCAGCACCGTCCGACGCGGCAGCGGCGCGCGCACCGCTCCCCCGGGCGTTGCGACCGCCACGAAGGCGCCCCCGGGCCTCGGCGCGACGAGGTCGAGCTCCAGCCCGGCATCCGCGATCAGCGTCGCGACGGCGTCGGTGCGCGTCGCGAACGATTCGGCGCCGAGGTCGACGTCGAGCCCGGCGACCGATCCGCGCCGCAGCAGTCCGCCGAGGTGGTCGGATGCCTCGCAGACGATCGCGCGCACACCGGCGCGGGCCAGGTCGTGCGCGATCACGAGCCCGGCGACACCCGCACCGATGATGACGACATCGGCATCGTCGCGTCGCTCGTCGTGCGAGATGCTCACGCAGGCCGCCACTCGTGCACGTCGCGGACGAGGCCCGTCAGCACGGCGGGATCGGTGTCCATCGGCACACCGTGCCCGAGGTTGAACACGTGGGCGCGCGCGGCGAGCCCCGCCTGCAGCGCCGCGCGCGTCGCGGCCCGACGAACGCTCTCGGGGGCGAACAGCAGGGCGGGGTCGAGGTTGCCCTGCAGCGTGAGGTCGCGACCGATGCGCGCGGCGGCGACATCGAGCGGCACACGGTAGTCGACCCCGAGCGCGTCGACGCCGATGGATGCCATGTCTGCCAGCAGCTCGCCGGTGCCGACCCCGAAGTGGATGAGCGGCACCCCCTCGGGAACGCCCGGGATCTCGAGCTGACGCACCGGCTCGAGCGCCGCCGCCGAGGCGGGCAGCACCGCGCGGCGGTAGTCGTCGGGCGCGAGCGCCCCCGCCCACGAGTCGAACAGCTGAGCGGCGCTCGCGCCCGCCTCGATCTGCAGCGCGAGGAAGCGCCCGGTCACTTCGGCAAGCCACGTCGTCAGGTCGTGCCACGCCGCCGGGTCGGAGTGGATCAGGCTGCGTGCACCCAGGTGATCCTTCGACGGGCCACCCTCGACGACGTACGCGGCGAGGGTGAACGGCGCTCCGGCGAAGCCGATCAGCGGCAGCGGCTCTCCGCGCACGGCCGACTCTTCCGCCAACATCGCCGTCGTGCGCGCGACTGCCTCGGCGACAGCCTCGCCGCGCTGGGTCACCAGTGCCGGGTCGATCTCCACGAGCCGGGCGATCTGCGCCGCCGTCCGCACCGGCTCGGCGAAGACGGGGCCGCGACCGGCCGCGATCTCGACGCCCATGCCGACGAGTTTCAGCGGCACCACGATGTCGCTGAAGAAGACCGCGGCATCCACCTTGTGCCGCCGCACCGGTTGCAGGGTGATCTCGCTCGCCATCGCGGGGTCGAGGCAGGCCTCGAGCATCGTTCCGCCGGTGGCGCGCAGGGCACGGTACTCGGGCAGCGAACGTCCCGCCTGCCGCATGAACCACACCGGCGTGACCTCGGGGCGCTCGCCGCGCAGCGCGCGGACCAGCCGCGACGAGGCGGTGTCGTGGGCGATCAGGGGGTGGGGTGAGTGCACAGCGAAGCCTTCGAGAGGGTGGGGAGTTAATCGTTATACTACCCATGATGCTCGTCTCCATGTCCGCCCACCAGCGCACCACGTCCCTCGAAGACCTGGAGCGCCTTTCGGTGATCGACGGCGCCGTGGCATCCGAGCTCACCGGCGCGCACGACGCGATCCGCGGCGCGGTCGTGCTCGCCACGTGCAATCGATTCGAGGCGTACTTCGACGTCGCCGATGCCCCCGACCCGTCGCCGCTGCCGGCGATGGATGCCGCGATGGAGCGCCTCGCCGCCCTGGCCCGCATGCCCTTCCGGCACGTCCGCGAGACGGTCGAGTTCGCGCACGGCAACGGCGTCGCCCAGCACCTGTTCGCCGTGGCCGCGGGCCTCGATTCCGTCGCCGTGGGGGAGGACGAGATCGCGGGGCAGGTCAAGCGTGCGCTCGAAACGGCGCGCAGCGAGGGCGCGACGACGGCTCCGCTCGAGCACCTGTTCCAGCGCGCGACCGAGACCAGCCGCGCCGTGAAGAACTCCACGCGCCTGGGCGAGTCGGGCCGTTCGCTCGTGCGCCTCGCGGTCGAACTCGCCGGCTCGCGCGTCGGCGAGTGGGAGGGCGCGCGCGTGCTGCTGGTCGGCACGGGGCGTTACGCCGCGGCATCCCTCGCGGCGCTGCGCGCCGTCGGGGCGACCGACATCCGCGTGCACTCCCGGTCGGGAAACGGCAAGTTCGCGAAGCGCGAGCACCTGGTGCCCGTCGCCGCGGCGGACTTCGCACGTGAAGCGGCCGCGGCCGACGTGGTCGTCACGTGCACGACGACGACCGACACCTACGCTCTCTCGGCCGAGCGTCACGGCGCCGCCCGCGCCGGCATCGAGACGGCGCAGCTCGTGATCGACCTGGGGATGCCCCGCAACGTCGACCCGGGGCTGCGATCGCTGCCCGGTGTCGAAGTCCTCGACCTCGACACGATCCGCGTGCACGCGCCGATCGACGAGTTCGCCACGATCGACGAGGCGCGCCTCATCGTGCAGACCGCCGCCCAGCGGCACGCCGCCGCGCGCCGCGTGCACGAGGTCGCCCCCGCGGTCGTCGAGGTGCGCGGGTACGTCCACGGCGTGCTCGAGGCCGAGATCGCCCGCGCCCGCGCCCGCGGCGCCGGCGACGAGACCGAAGCGGCGCTGCGGCACTTCTCGGGCGCGCTTCTGCACGGGCTGATCGCGCAGGGGCACAGCCTCGCCGCGGCGGGGTCGGGCGCCGCCTGGACCGATGCCATCGGCACGGTCGTCCCCCGCCCGCACGGCGCCGACACGCGCGCCGACGAGCAGGCCGTCGACGACGCACGAGACCTCGGATGACCCGCATCACGCTGCGAGACGTCGCCGAACGGGCCGGCGTCTCGACGGCGGCGATCAGCCAGGCTCTCAACGACCGCGGCAGTCTGCGGCCCGAGACGCGCGAGCACATCAAGTCGATCGCCGCCGAACTCGGCTATTCGCCCAACAAGCACGCGGCGGCGCTGCGCAGCGGGCGCACGATGTCGATCGGCTTCGTCATGGACGACGCCGCCGACGACGACGCGGCGAAGCGCTGGGCGTTCGACCACACGCGTCAGCTGAACGGGCTCGTGCGTGCATCTGCCGAGCACGGCTTCACCGTCACGGTGCTGCCCGCCTCGCGCCCCGATCTACTCGAGGGGGCGCAGCTTGACGGGCTCTACCTCGCCGATGCGCGCGCGGGCGCCGACGTGCTGCGGGCCGCCACCGCCCGCGGCCTGCCGGTGATCGCGCGCGACCTGCATGTCGACATCGGGCACTCGCTGAGCATCTGCACGGGGTACGGCGCGGCGCTGCGCGCGAGCCTCGATCACCTGGCGAACACGGGCGCCGAGCGCATCGCGCTGCTCGTCGACGAAGGCGATCACCCCCGTGACGAGATCGCCCGCCGCGACTTCCGGGCGTGGAGCACCGCGCGCGGCCTCGAGCCGCTGATCGCCGAAGTGGATGCCGCGCATCGCACGCTCGCTCGCCGCGTGCGCGAGGTGGTGGATGCCGGGGCCGATGCCCTGCTGGCGTTCTGTGAAGACGGGCCCGAGATCTACCTGCTGCTCGAGGCGATGCCCCTCGTCATCCCCCGCGACGTGCAGCTGGTGGCGCTCTGCGCGACCGACTGCGCCCTCAACGATCGCCTCGACGTGACGCACGTCTGCGTGCATCCCGAACGCGCCGCCGAGGCTGTGTTCGGGTCGTTCGGCGCGCTGGGCCGGCCTCGCTCCGGCGACCCGCTCGTCGTCGACCTGCCGTGGGAACTCGTGCGCGGCTCGACCACCCGCTAGGAATTGCGTTCACCCACGGGTGTCAACCACCGTGAAGCCCTCCTCGGCGGCGGCTCGGAGGAGCGCGCCGTCTCCCGATGCCAAGACCAGCCCTCGACCGAAAACAAGCGACGCGGATGCCAAATGGATGGCATCCAGGCTTCGCAACTGCCTCGTCGCGGCCAGCTCCGCAGCATCATCGAGGACTGCGGACGAGACGTCGAGCAGCGTCATCTCGCGCACCAAGCGGGTGCAATCACTCTGAATCTCTGTGTGCTCCGCCTCCGAAATTCGCCGCATCCGCACGCCCTGCGCGAGCGCCGCGGCGGATTCCGTCACGATCAGGCGCGAGCTCGTCACCTGCGCCGCGTCGCCCCAGAGCCGGAGCGACGTCGGTGTTCCCGGTTCATCGATGAGCAGCGGCAGAAACGCGGACGTGTCGAAGTAGACAATCACCCGCGCTGGTCCGCGACGAGATCACTGACCGTGCCGGCTACACGGCGGGGCGTCGGGCTCGGACGGACGGCGTGCGCGGGCGGCATGGCAAGGCCATCATCGATGAGCTGCTGCAATGCCGCGTCGCCGGCTGCGGGAATGAGCTCCGCGACAACGGCACCGCGGTCTGTGATGACGATGTGCTCGCCGGCACGCGCCGCAGCGACGTAGGCGCTGAGCTGCGACTTGAGTTCCCGAATCCCCACCCGTGCCATCGAATCCTCCCTCGTGACTACAAGCGTACTCTTCTGTGACTACATTTGCCGCTCAGTCACGTCCGGGCCCCGCTCTAGGATTGCGGGATGCCTTCGCTCGGTGAACTCGTCGCGCCTCGGCGTCTCGGCATCGACTTCCGCTGGCTGCTCGCCTCGTCGTGGACGAGCAACGTCGGCGACGGCATCGCTCTCTCTGCGGCGCCGCTGCTGATCGCCTCGCTCACCTCCTCGCCGCTGCTGGTCGCCACCGGCGCCATGATGCAGTACCTGCCCTGGCTCTTGTTCGGGCTGCTCGCCGGCTCGGTGGCCGATCACCACGACCGCCGTCGACTCGTCATGATCGCGAACGCGTCACGAGCCGTCGTCGTCGCGGCGCTCGTGGTCTTTCTCGTGACCGGGCACGTGACGGTGTGGATCGTCCTCGCGACGGCGTTCCTGTACGGCACGGCCGAAGTCTTCGCCGACTCGGCCGGCAGCACGCTGCTGCCCATGCTCGTGCGTCCGACCGACCTCGGCATCGGCAATGCCCGCCTGCAGGCCGGATTCCTCGTCGCGAACCAGTTGGCAGGTCCCCCGCTCGGCGCCTTCCTGTTCGCGGTGGGCTCGTTCTGGCCCTTCTTGCTGCAGATCATCTGCGTGAGCCTCGCCGTCGTGCTGATCTCGCGCATCGCACGCACGCCGATCCCTCCGAAAGACGAGGCGCCAGACGGTGTGCGCGTGCACCCGATCCGCGAGGGGCTGCACTGGCTGCGCCACAACGCGCCGGTGCGCACGCTCGTGCTGATCATCCTGGTGTTCAACATCACGTGGGCAGCTCCGTGGGGCATCCTCGTCCTCTACGCCACCGAGCACCTCGGAATGGGCGCGGTCGGGTACGGCGCCCTCACGACCGCGTCGGCGCTGGGCGGCCTCGTCGGCATCGCGAGCTTCGGGTGGCTCGAGAAGCACGTGTCGTTCGCGACGCTCATGCGCGTCTGCCTCTCGCTCGAGGTGCTCATGCACCTCGGATTCGCGCTCACGACCATCCCCGCCGTCGCATTCGCGATCATGTTCGGCTTCGGCGCGTACGCGTTCGTGTGGGGCACGATCTCGACGACTGTGCGCCAGCGGCTCGTGCCGATGCACCTGCAGGGCCGCATCGCCTCGGTGAACATGGTCGGCATCTTCGCGGGTCTCGTGCTCGGTCAGCTGCTCGGCGGCCTGATCGCGCAGACGTGGGGTCTCACCGCGCCCTGGTGGTTCGCGTTCGGCGGGTCCGCGATCACGCTCGTGCTGTTCTGGCGGTCGATCTCGCACATCGCCGCCGCGAAGCCCGTCGTCGCCGACGAACCGGCTCTGAAGCCTGATGTGCAGCCTGAGCGCGGTGATACATTCGGGCCGTGAGCCGAGGCGCAGGAAGCCGTGACACCGCGGGAGGACCCTTCGTGGTGACCCTCGTCGCGCACATCGCCGTCGCCAAGCTCGACGCGCTCGAGGTCATCGCCTTCGTCTCAGACGGCGCGGTCGACGGCGTGGGCACGGCATATCCGCGGGTGTCGATCGGCCCGAACGCGTGGGCCGAAGTGCAGATCCCCAAGTTCGCCGATCCCCCGCCCGTCGCCGTGGACGTGTGTTCGGATGCCTCGATAACCGTCGCGCGCACCGCCGCCTTACGCCTCGCCGCCGCCCTCGAGAACGTCGGCTGGACGGTGCGCGTGCCGAGCGACGATCGACCAGATCAGCCGGATCAGAACGAGCCGTAGACCTGGACCGTGTTCGCGGCGAGCTGGGCGCAGAACTCGTCGAGATCGACGCCGAGCTCGGATGCCATGAAGCGCACCGTCACGGGCACCAGGTAGGGCGCGTTGGGACGGCCGCGCAGCGGCGTGGGGGTCAGGAACGGGGCATCCGTCTCGACCAGGATCCGCTCGCGCGGGGTCACGGCGAGCGCGTCGCGAAGGTTCTGCGCGTTCTTGAAGGTCACGTTGCCGGCGAAGCTCAGCCAGTAGCCGCGGTCGGCCGCGACCCGGGCCATGGCCTCATCTCCCGAGAAGCAGTGGAACACAGTGCGCTCCGGCGCGCCGACGCGGGCGAGGGTCTCGAGCACGGCGTCGTGCGCGTCGCGATCGTGGATCTGCATCGCGACATCGTGCTTCTTCGCCAGCGCGATGTGCGCCTCGAAGCTCTCAAACTGTGCCGGCATCCCGTCTTCGGCGGTGCGGAAGAAGTCGAGCCCTGTCTCCCCGATCGCGCGCACCCGCGGCTGCGCGGCGAGCTCGTCGATCACGGCGATGGCCTCGTCGAGCATGCCCCGCTCGGCATATGCCGGCGCCTCGTTGGGGTGGATCGCCACCGCGGCGAGCACGCGAGGGTGGGATGCCGCGGCCCACGCCGACCAGCGACTCGACTCGATGTCGCCCCCCGCCTGCACGACACCCACGACCCCGACCGCCGCCGCGCGCGCCAGGTGGTCGTCCAGTGCAAGGCCCTCGCCGTCCTCGATCTCGAGGTGGCAGTGGTTGTCGTAGACCGGGACGGTCAGGGGCTCGGGCGCGGGTGGGTACGACACATCTCGCGAGCCCTTCTCACGCTGCCGCACATACTGCGACGGATCCGTCACTGCTCGACGCGGGGGAACAGCGGCGCGAGGCCGTTGACGCTCGTGCCGGGCACGAGAACGCCCCACTGCCCCGCCTGGCGCAGCGGCTGATCCTGCAGCCGGCCCTCGTGCCCCAGCGCGGCCCACAGCGTCGCCGTCGCTTCCGGCATGAACGGGCTCAGCAGCACCGCGAGCGCGCGCAGGCCCTCGGCCGCGGTGTAGAGCACCGTGCCCAGTCGCGCGCGCTGCGCATCGTCCTTCGCGAGCGCCCACGGCGCGTTGTCGGTGATGTAGCCGTTGAGCGCGTCGACGATCGTCCAGATCGCGCCGATCGCCTCGTCGGGGCGGAAGCGTTCGATCGCCGCGTCGGCGTTCGCCGCGGCATCCGCGACGATCCGCTGGATCTCGAGGTCGCCGTCGCTGTACCCGGATGCCGGCGGCACGGAGCCCTCGAAGTACTTCTCGATCATGGCGGTGGTGCGGGATGCCAGGTTGCCGAAGCCGTTGGCGAGCTCGGCCTGGTAGCGCGCGGATAGGTCCTCCCACGAGAACGACCCGTCCTGGCCGAAGGCGATCGCCGACAGGAAGTAGAACCGGTAGGCATCCGAGCCGAATACGTCGGTGATCTCGGTCGGCGCGATGCCGGTGAGCTTCGACTTCGACATCTTCTCGCCGCCGACGAGCAGCCAGCCGTGCGCGAACACGCCGCGCGGCACGTCGAGGCCCGCAGCCATCAGCATGGCGGGCCAGATGACGGCGTGGAAGCGCAGGATGTCCTTGCCGACGACGTGGAACGCCGGCCAGCGGCGGGCGAACTCGGCCGAGGCCGAGCCCGTCGAGGCATCCGTTCCATAGCCGACCGCCGTGGCGTAGTTCAGCAGCGCGTCGACCCACACGTAGATGACGTGCGAGGGGTCCCACGGCACCGTGATGCCCCAGTCGAAGGCCGAACGCGAGATCGACAGGTCCTTGAGGCCGGAACGGACGAATGAGACGACCTCGTTGCGCGCCGACTCGGGCCGCACGAAGTCGGGCTCGGTCTTGTAGAGCTCGAGCAGGCGATCTTGGAACTCGCTGAGCTTGAAGAAGTAGTTCTTCTCCTGCAGCAGCTCGAGCGGCTTCGAGTGGATGGCGCAGACCTTGAGCCCCTCGAACGCGCCGGTGCCGTCGACGATCTCAGCCTCGGGCTTGAACTCCTCGCAGCCGACGCAGTACAGCGCCTCGTACTCGCCGGCGTAGATGTAGCCGCGGTCGTAGAGAGCCTGCACGAACTGCTGCACGCGCTCTTCGTGGCGCGGCTGGGTCGTCCGGATGAAGTCGTCGTTGGCGACGTCGAGGGTCTCGAGCAGCGGGAACCACGACTCGGTGACGAGCTTGTCGACCCATTCCTGCGGCGTCACGCCGTTCGCGGCGGCGGCGCGGAGCATCTTCTGACCGTGCTCGTCGGTGCCGGTGAGCATCCAGGTGTCATCACCCGACTGGCGGTGCCAGCGCGCGAGCGCGTCGACAGCCACCGTCGTGTACCCGTGGCCGATGTGCGGCAGATCGCTCGGGTAGTAGATCGGGGTCGTGATGTAGAAGGACTGACCGGTGCTCACCCGTCGATTCTAGGTGCGAGGGTGCACGCTCGAATCTCGTGTGACGACGTCAGGCCGTCTCACGCAGGACGAGCGTCGTCGGCAGAACGACAGGCTCACGGGGCATCCCGCGGATGACGTCGAGCACCATGTCGACCATCGTCGAGCTGATCTGAGGCCAGGGTTGCCGCACCGTCGTCAGGCCCGGTCGAGTCGTCTCGGCGAGCCCGGAGTCATCGAACCCCGCGACCGCGACGTCGCCCGGAACCCGGCGGCCGGCGCGGTGCAGTGCCTCGATCGCACCGACCGCCATGACATCGCTCGCGGCGAAGACCGCGTCGATGTCGGGCGCACGCTCGAGAAGTCGCATCATCGCGTCGTCCCCACTCGCCCGCTCATACGTCCCTTCCTCGACGAGATCCGCGTCGAAGCGGTCGCCGAGCTCCGCGCGGAAACCGTCCAGGCGGAAGCGGCCAGCGGGCGTGTCGGTCGGGCCCGTGATGAGCGCGATGCGTCGATGACCGCGATCCATCAGGTGACGGGTCATCGTGCGGGCCGCCCCCACTTCGTCGATAGAGACGTGGGGTACAGCGAGCGCGCCCAGGCGCGGAATGCCCGAGCACACGGTCGGCACCCCCGCGGCCACGAGCGAGGCGAGCAGCGCATCCGACCCGTGCGACGAGACCAGCAAAACGCCATCGACGTGCCCGGCGCGCACGTAGCGCTCCACATTCGCTTGCTCCGCGGGGGTGTCGGCGATCAGCAGCACCAGCGTCATCGACCGTTCGGCGAGCGCCGTGGTCGCCCCGCGCAACAGCAGGGCGAAGGTCGGGTCGGAGAAGAGCAGCTGCTGAGACTCGGTGAGCAGGAACGCCAGAGAACCCGACTTCCCCGTTGCGAGGCTCCGCGCCGCGTGGTTGGTCGTATAGCCCGTCGTTCTGATCGCCTCGTCGACCGCCTCACGGGCCTCTGGCGACACCCAATGACCGCCGTTGAGCACGCGGGAGACCGTTCCGTGAGAGACGCCCGCGACGCGCGCGACGTCGCGAATCGTCGGTTTGCGGTCGCTCTCCGTTGAATCCACGAGACGAGACTCTACCCGGTTGGACGGCAGGTGGCGCAGAGCAACTGTGACCGGTCACAGTTGCGTAACGAACTCTCCCGAAACAGGCTGCCGAGGCGCACACTTGATCGTGCGCACGTCGCGCGACACAGGTCGCGCCGTGCCGATACAGCAGGCGGCGAGGAAGCCGGTCGGGTCTCCTCGCTCCCCCGACAAGAGAGGCACACCGATGAAGGTGACGAAGAAGGGCATGCTCGGCGCGAGCATGCTCGTGGTCGCGAGCATGCTGACGCTCGCCGGCTGCTCTAGCAGCGGAACCGCGACCCCGAGCGGCAGCGGTGAGGCTGCCAGCGGATCGCTGACCGTCTGGGTCGACGCGGACCGCGCACGCGCGCTTGAGGACGTCGCGAAGACATTCGAGAAGGAGAAGGGCGTCAAGGTCAACCTGGTCGTCAAGGACTACGGCAAGATCCGCGACGAGTTCACGGCTCAGGTACCCACCGGGAAGGGCCCTGACATCACGATCGGCGGCCACGACTGGATTGGCGCGTTCGTCAAGGACGGCATCGTCGCGCCGGTCGAACTCGGCGACAAGGCGGCAGACTTCGAGAAGGTCGCCGTCGAGGCCGTCACCTACGACAGCAAGACCTACGGCCTGCCGTACGCGATCGAGAACATCGCGATCCTGCGCAACACCGCGCTCGCGGCGTCGACTCCCGCCACCTTCGACGAGATGATCGCCGCCGGCAAGGCTGCCGGGACGGAGTACCCGTTCGTCGTGGGCCTCGACCCCCAGGCATCCGACCCGTATCACCTGTACCCGTTCCAGACGTCGTTCGGCAACGCGGTCTTCGCGCGCAACGCCGACGGCTCGTATGACGCCTCGAAGCTGACGATCGGCGACGAATCGGGTCAGAAGTTCGCGGCGTGGCTGACGGCGCAGGGTGACACGGGCACCAAGGTCCTTAACCTGAACCTTTCCGGCGACCTCGCCAAGGAGGCGTTCAACGCCGGGAAGTCGCCGTACTTCCTCACCGGTCCGTGGAACGTCGCGGACGCGGAGAAGGCTGGCATCAAGCTCTCGATCGACGCGATCCCGAGCGCGGGCGGCTCCGAAGCTCAGCCGTTCGCCGGTGTGCAGGCGTTCTTCGTGAGCGCGAAGAGCAAGAACGCGCTCGTCGCCAACGAGTTCCTCGTGAACTACATCGCGACCGCCGACGTGCAGACCGCGCTGTTCAAGGCCGGCGGACGTCCCCCGGCACTGACCGAGTCGTTCGAGGCGGCACAGTCCGACCCGATCGTCGCGGGCTTCGCCAAGGTCGGCGCGAACGCGGTTCCCATGCCGAGCATCCCGCAGATGGGTTCGGTCTGGGATGACTGGGGCAAGACCCAGGCGGCTCTGATCAAGGGCACCGCCGACCCGGCCGCCACGTGGGTCGCGATGGCGACGACCATCCAGGGCAAGCTCGGCTGATCCCTCGAAGTGGGGGGGGGGGGGGGGGGGCGGGCGGCCCCGGGGGCGGGGCCGCGCCCCGCCGGCCCGGGGGGGGGGGGGG
>JASCPF010000083.1 GCA_029959325.1 Microbacteriaceae bacterium PS02068 | reverse complement strand
CCCCCCGCCCCCGCGTCACGCTGAGACCCGCTCCGCACGCCGAGACCCGGCGATTTTCGCACGGGTCTCGGCGCGCAGAGGCGGTCTCACCTGCACGGGGCTCGCCCTTTGTGGTCTGACCACAAAGGGCGAGCCCGCGAGCGGTGTTTCGTTGTGACATCCGTGCACGTCGTCGGTGTGGTCTGACCACAAGTCGTACACTGAGATCACGACCCGGCCACCGACAGCTGGACGGGCCTCGGGAAGACACCCCACGAGGATTCGAGGAACCGACATGACCACCGTCACCCCCACCGCCCCCACCGGCGCAGACGCCCAGCCCTCGGCCTGGACCGGTTTCACCGCCGGGCCCTGGCAGGACGAGATCAACGTCCGCGACTTCATTCAGCGCAACTACACCCCTTACGTGGGCGATGCGGCGTTCCTGACCGGCGCGACCGCCCGCACCACCCGCATCTGGGACACCCTGTCGGCGATGTTCCCGGTCGAGCGCGAAAAGGGCATCTACGACGTCGATGCACACACGCCGGCCGGCATCACGGCGCACGCGCCGGGCTACATCGCGCGTGACGACGAAGTCATCGTGGGACTGCAGACGGATGCCCCGCTCAAGCGGGCCATCATGCCCAACGGCGGCTGGCGCATGGTCGAGGGCGCCCTCGAGACCTACGGCTACGAGGTCGACCAGACCCTGAAGACCGTCTTCAGCGAGTACCGCAAGACCCACAACCAGGGCGTCTTCGACGTCTACTCCCCGAACGTCCGTGCGGCGCGCTCGTCGCACATCATCACCGGACTTCCGGATGCCTACGGCCGCGGCCGCATCATCGGCGACTACCGCCGGGTCGCCCTGTACGGCGTCGACCAGCTGATCGCCGCCAAGAAGGTCGACAAGCTCGGCCTCGACACGACGCCGTTCACCGAGACCATTGCCCGCGAGCGCGAAGAGCACGCCGAGCAGATCCGCGCCCTGCAGGAGCTGAAGCAGATGGCAGCCTCGTACGGCATCGACATCTCGGGCCCCGCGACCACGGCGAAAGAGGCCGTGCAGTGGCTGTACTTCGCCTACCTCGGCGCCGTGAAGGAGCAGAACGGCGCGGCGATGTCGCTCGGCCGCACGTCGACGTTCCTCGACGTGTTCATCCAGCGCGATCTCGAGGCGGGCACGCTCACCGAGACCGAGGCACAGGAGATCATCGACGACTTCGTGATCAAGCTGCGCATCGTCCGGTTCCTGCGCACCCCCGAGTACGACTCGCTGTTCTCCGGCGACCCGACCTGGGTCACCGAGACGATCGGCGGCGTCGGCGAAGACGGGCGTCCGCTCGTCACGAAGAACTCGTTCCGCTACCTGCAGACGCTCTACAACCTCGGACCCGCCCCCGAGCCGAACATGACCGTGTTCTGGAGCCCCGCGCTCCCCCAGGGGTTCAAGGACTTCTGCGCGCAGGTGTCGATCGACACGTCGGCCGTGCAGTACGAGTCGGACGAGATCATCCGCGCGGCCTGGGGTGACGACGCCGCGATCGCGTGCTGCGTCAGCCCCATGCGCGTCGGCAAGCAGATGCAGTTCTTCGGAGCCCGGGTCAACCTCGCCAAGACCATGCTCTACGCCATCAACGGCGGCCGCGACGAGGTCTCGGGCAAGCAGGTCTCGCCCGTCGCCGCGCCGGTCAGCGAGGGCCCCCTGGAGTTCGACGACGTCATGGCCCGCTTCGACCTCACGATGGACTGGCTCGCCGAGACGTACGTCGAGGCGCTCAACTGCATCCACTGGTCGCACGACAAGTACGCGTACGAGCGCCTCGAGATGGCCCTGCACGACAAGGACGTGCTGCGAACGATGGCCTGCGGCATCGCGGGGCTCTCGGTCGCGACCGACTCGCTGTCGGCGATCAAGTACGCGACCGTGACCCCCGTGTTCGATGACCGCGGCATCGTCGTGGACTACGTCACGGAGGGCGAGTTCCCCACGTTCGGCAACGACGACGACCGCGCAGATTCCATCGCGACCGATCTCGTCGAACGCTTCATGGCCAAGATCCGCCGCCACCCGATGTATCGGAACGCCCTGCCCACGCAGTCGGTGCTCACCATCACCTCAAACGTCGTCTACGGCAAGGCCACGGGCAACACCCCCGACGGTCGTCGTGCCGGCGAGCCGTTCGCCCCGGGTGCCAACCCGATGAACGGCCGCGACACGCACGGCATGCTCGCCTCGGCGCTCTCGGTCGCGAAGCTGCCGTACTCCGAGTCGCAGGACGGCATCTCGCTGACCAACACGGTGGTTCCCACGGGCCTCGGCCGCACGAAGGACGAGCAGGTGCGCAACCTCGCGGGCCTGCTCGACGCCTACGTCGGGTCGGAGGGGTACCACATGAACGTCAACGTGCTGAACCGCGAGACGCTCGAGGATGCCATGGAGCACCCCGAGAACTACCCGCAGCTCACCATCCGTGTGTCGGGCTATGCCGTGAACTTCGTGCGCCTCACGCGCGAGCAGCAGCTCGACGTGCTCTCGCGGACGTTCCACGGCGCCATGTGACGCACAGGCCCCACACCCCCACCCCACCCCCGGGAACACGGACTCCGAAACCCCCACTCGAGATCCCCCGGGGATCGAGACTCCGAGACCCCCACTCGTGAGTCGCCCCAAGAGAGGAGCACGCCATGATCCCCCTCATCCGTCGCGATGACATGGCGGCTCCTCTCGCGGGGCTGGAGGTCTCAAGGTACGACCACCACGACCGCCTCACCGCAATGCGCGAGGGCACGCTGGGGTCGGTGCACTCGTGGGAGCTGGTCACGGCCGTCGACGGCCCCGGCACGCGCCTGACGACGTTCCTCAGCGGCTGCCCGCTGCAATGCCTCTACTGCCACAACCCCGACACGATGGTCATGCGCGACGGCCGGCCGGTCACCAGCGACGAGCTGCTTGCGCGAATCGAACGATACGAGCGTGTGTTCCGCGCGACAGGCGGCGGCATCACCCTCTCCGGCGGCGAGGTGCTCATGCAGCCCGCGTTCGCCGCACGCATCCTGCGCGGCGCCAAAGACCTCGGCATCCACACCGCGATCGACACCTCGGGCTTCCTCGGCGCCGCGGCGACCGACAGCATGCTCGATGACATCGACCTGGTGCTCCTCGACGTGAAGAGCGGCGACCCTGACACCTATCGTCGGGTCACCGGGCGTGAACTCGAACCCACGCTCGCCTTCGGCCGTCGCCTGGCCGCCCGCGAAGCCGGGCCCGAGGTGTGGGTGCGGTTCGTGCTCGTGCCGGGACTCACCGACGAGGTGGACAACGTCGAGAAGGTGGCCGCCTACGCGGCATCCCTCAACGCCATCCGCTCAGACACCGTCACGCGCGTCGAGGTGCTGCCCTTCCACCAGATGGGTCGCGACAAGTGGGCAGCGCTCGGCCGCACCTACGCCCTGGATGACACCGAGCCCCCGAGCCCCGAACTTGCCGAGCGTGTGCGCGAGCAGTTCCGTGCGCACGGTCTGACGACCTACTGACGGCTCAGCTCGCGGCGATCAGCCGGTCGGCCTCGTCACGCGCCCAGCGCTCCGCCTCGGCGAGCGTCTCGCGGGTCAGCTCACCGGGCGCCTCGTGCGCGTCGACGACACGACGGACCGTGTCGAGGATGCCGAGAAAGCTCAGCGCCCCGTCGTGGAACGCGTCGACGGCCTGCTCGTTCGCCGCGTTGAACACCGCCGGGTAGGTGCCGCCGGCCCGGCCGACGTGCTTGGCGAGCGCGACGGCGGGGAACGCCTCGCCGTCGAGCGGCTCGAACGTCCACGCCTGCGGGCGCGTCCAGTCGAGCGGTTCGCCGACCCCCGCGACGCGGTGCGGCCAGTCGAGCCCGAGCGAGATCGGCAGCCGCATGTCAGGCGGGGATGCCTGCGCGATCGTCGATCCGTCGACGAACTCGACCATAGAGTGCACGATCGACTGCGGATGCACCGTCACGTCGATGTCGTCGTAGCCGACCCCGAACAGCAGGTGCGCCTCGATCACCTCGAGGCCCTTGTTGACGAGGGTGGCCGAGTTGGTCGTGACGACCCGCCCCATGTCCCACGTCGGGTGCGCGAGGGCCTGCGCGGGCGTCACACCCTCGAGCTGTGCGCGCGTGCGGCCGCGGAAAGGCCCACCCGAGGCCGTCAGCACGAGTCGGCGCACCTCGCGCGGTTCACCCGAGCGCAGCGCCTGGGCGATCGCGGAGTGCTCCGAGTCGACGGGCACGATCTGCCCCGGCGAGGCGAGCGCCGTGACGAGGTCGCCGCCGACGATGAGCGACTCCTTGTTCGCGAGGGCGAGCGTGCGGCCGGTCTCGAGCGCCGCGAGCGTCGGCCCGAGGCCCACCGACCCCGTGATGCCGTTCAGCACGACGTCGGCCTCGACATCGCGCACGAGCTGCTCGGCGGCATCCGCCCCCAGCGCCGTCGCGGCGGCAGCGACGCCGAACTCGGCCGCCTGCGCCGCGAGGCCGTCGGCATCTCGCCCGGCGGCGAGGCCGACGACCTCGAAGCGGTCGCGGCGGGTGCGGATGACGTCGAGTGCCTGCGTACCGATCGAGCCGGTGGAACCGAGGATCAGGACGCGACGCATGGCGCCAGCCTATCGGCGCGGGCTACTGGCCCGAGTTCGAGGTGACGGAGGTGGCCAGGATGTCGACGACGAAGATCAGCGGCGAGTTCGCGGGGATCGAGCCCTTCTCTTCGGCACCGTATCCTTCCGAGGCGGGAATGACGGCCAGCACCTGCGAACCGACGGTCTGTCCCTCGAGCGCCTTGCCGAAGCCCACGACCACCTGGGTGGTCTGGAACGAGACCGGCACGCCGGTCTTCCAGCTCGAGTCGAAGACGGTGCCGTCGGTGAGCACACCGGTGTACTGCACGAGCACCGTGTCGCCGGGCTGCACCGTGGCACCGTCGCCCTTCTTCAGCACCTCGACCTGGGTCGTGTCAGGAATCTTCAGGCCGGCGGGGACGGTGATCGTCGGGTTGCCGCCGTCGCCGAGCGCCACCGTCGGCAGACCGTCGACGGGGGTCTGCGGCTCACCCGACGCGGCGGTCGGGGTCACGCCGAGCACGTCGATGACGTAGATGACCGAGGGGGTGGTCTCATTCCCCGTCGCGGCCGCGACCGTGATGCGTGAGCCGATGGTGGCGCAGCCGAACAGCTGACCGCCGTTGTCGGCCGAGATCTGCTCGGGCAGGATCTCTCCGGGCGTGTAGCCCTGTGACGACAGCACGGCACCCGTCGCGCCGTCGAAGATCGTGGCGGCATAGTCGACGAAGTCGCCGGCCGTGAGCGCGGCGCCGTCGCCCTTCGTCGTCACGGTGCGCTCGAGCTTCAGGTCGGTGATGTCGATCGGCTTCGTGAAGTCGACGGTCGGCTCAGCGCCGAAATCGCCCGATACCTTCACGCCGTCTGAGATGGCGCCGCTCGGGGCCGCGGACGAGCAGAGGTCCGCGGCGGCTGACGCTGTCGGCGACGGCGAGGCGTCTCCACCCCCGGCGCCGGCACAGCCGGCCAGCAGGAGCACCGAGACGGCGGCAGCGGAAAGGGCGGCGAGCGGGCGCAGGCGCACGGGAGTACCTCACAGGGGTGGGGGTGACGGGGATCAAGGACATCCTCGCGCATTTTCTTCTGTCCCCGCTGTGAACACCCGCGCAGCCGGTCGTCTTCGACCATGCGTGAAGCGGAATGAATTCGGGAGTACCCTCTACGGGTGGCAGAAGAGCAGACGAGCGCACCCGACGCGCCCGAGCCCGCCCGAGCCGCAGACGACGCGCCCGAGCGTTCCGATTCGTCAGAAGTGGCGCCCGTCGGCTTCACCTACTTCTTCGGGCGCGCCGTGCTCGTGCCCCTCACGCGGCTGATCTATCGGCCACGCATCGAAGGCAAAGCGAACATCCCGCGCAAGGGCAAGGTCATCTTCGCGAGC
This sequence comes from Microbacteriaceae bacterium PS02068, assembly GCA_029959325.1. GTDB lineage: Bacteria > Actinomycetota > Actinomycetes > Actinomycetales > Microbacteriaceae > Microbacterium. The sequence continues at coordinate 5,877 of JASCPF010000083.1, read as the reverse complement.
AACCACCTCTCGTTCATCGACTCGCTCGTGATCCCGATGTTCTCGCCGCGGCCGGTCTACTTCCTGGCGAAGTCGTCGTACTTCGACGGCAAGGGCATCCGCGGCTGGATCAGCCGCGCCTTCTTCACCGCGATCGGCGCCACCCCCGTGCAGCGCGGCGCAGGCCAGGCCGCGCTCGACGCGCTCGACCAGCAGCGGCGCATCCTCGCCTCGGGTCGCGCGATCGCGCTGTACCCCGAAGGCACCCGCTCACTCGACGGACGCCTCTACAAGGGACGCACCGGCGTCGCCTTCCTCGCACTCGAAGAGGGCGCGCAGGTCGTACCCGTCGGCCTCATCGCCACGAACGAGGCCATGCCGGTCGGCGCGAAGCTGCCGAAGCGGCATCCCCGCGTCACGATCCGTTTCGGCAAGCCGATCGACCTCTCGCATCTCGGTCCGGCGAACAGCGGCAAAGCGCGGCGCCTCGCGACCGACGAGATCATGGCCGCGATCCACGAGCTGTCCGGTCAGGAACTCGCGAACGCGTACAACGAGGCACCCGCGTCGAACCCCGTCGACCGCCTCAAGCAGGTCCTGCCGCACGAGCGGCGGTGACCTGCGCCGGTCGGCCCGCCCTCCCCGGTTGTTGAGCGAGCGCAGCGAGTCGAAACGCCCCGAGCTCAGTGACCGCCCTTCGACAGGCTCAGTCAGGGGCCAGAGATCGCGGGGACCAGCGGCACTCGGCGCGCCGCCACATCAGGCGTCTGGCGTCGCAAAAGCAGGCTGGATCGACCAGCCCAGGTTGCCGGATGACGCGCGCCTTCGGAGCAGCCTGCTTTTACGACACCGACCTCTGCGCGCCGCCTCCTCCCCAAGCGGGTATCTGAACGACATCGCCCACAGATCGGGCACCTGAGCGTTTGTACCGGGTCGCTAGGCACAAGCCTGGGGGGGATGACGGCTTGGGATGAACACGACGAGACGGGCGGCCCGAGATTCTGGCGCACAAGCGACCTCATCTCGGAGGGCTGGCGCGGCCGCGACCTCAGATCTGCGGTCACGAATGGCGGCATCGAGCAGGTGCGGCGAGGTGCCTACTGCCCACCAGGCATCGACGCAGACTGCCTCGCTGCGGGGTCGGTGCGTGGGCGCCTGGCTTGCGTCTCGGAGCTGCGCCGCCGCGGCGTATTCGTGCTGCAGCATTCGACGCGCCACATCCACATCGACGCCCAGCATGCGCGGCTGCGGACATCCGCGGCCGACGGCCGCGTGCATCGCGAGCGCCTGCTCCGCCGCCCGCACCCGCGATCGCTGACCGTCGAGATCATCGACGCTGTGCGGCAGGCAGTGCTGTGCCAGCCTCCACGCGCGGCGATCGCGACGATCGACTCTGCGTTGCACCTCGGCGTGCTGCCGCACCACGATCTCGACGATCTGTTCGCTGCACTGCCGCGACGGTACCGCCGCTTGCGGCGGCTGCTGGACTCACGCTCGGAATCTGGGCCGGAGACCCTGATGCGCCTCATTCTCCGATCAATCGGGTGCCGGTTCAAGCTGCAGGTCTCCGTTCGCGGCGTGGCCGGGTGGACTTCGTCGTGGATGGCTGGCTCGTCATCGAGTGTGACAGCAAGGATCACCATTCATCCTGGGCCGATCAGAAGCGAGATCGGCGCCGAGACCAACAAGCAGCTGTACGCGGATACGCGACGTACCGTCCGATCGCAGAAGACATCATGTGGAATCCCGACGAGGTGCGCGCTGCAGTCGTGGGTCTTCTCGCAAGTCGCAAGCGGGTCTGATGAGGCCCGAAAAACCGTGGCCGACGCACAGTCGTCGCAAAAGCAGGGGGTATCGCCTCGGCGGGCACCAAACAATGCCGTGAGGCGCAATCCACCCTGCTTTCCGAGCACACCTGCTTTCCGAACACGCCGGGCACGCCGGGCACGCCTTCCATGCGATCAGCCGGCGGCGGTGACCTGCGCCTCGTGGCGCACCGGGAAGTTCATCGAGTTCGCGATGAAGCACCATGCGTTCGCCTGCGCGTGCGCGGCCTCGGCCGCCTCGATCATGGATGCCTCGGCGACGACCACGCGCGGATGCAGCACCACCTCGGTGAACGCCCCGCCACCGCGGCCGTCCTCGGTCATGAGTCCCGTCGCCTCGTCGGAGTACGAGACCACGACGACGCCCGCGGTGACGCACGCGTGCAGGTACGACAGCAGATGGCACTCCGAGAGCGACGCCAGCAGCAAGTCTTCCGGGTTCCATTTCGAGGGGTCGCCGCGGAAGGGCTTGTCGCTGGATGCCTCGAGCGCGGGCTTGCCCGCAATCGAGATCGTTACGGCACGGTCATAGTCGCGGTAGCCGCTCGTGCCGGTGCCGCGGTTTCCGGTCCACTCGCTGCGGAGTGCGTATCGGTGCTCGCCGTTCATGCCTCCAGTCTGGTGCAGCAGCCGCCGCAGACGGGCGGATTCCTACCCGGCGGCTGGATCCGCCCCGGCGATAGGCTGGGCCCGTGCCCGAGACCTTCACCGTGACCTCGTCCGTCGAACTCGCCGTGGTCGAGCGCAACGGCTTCGTCGAGTCGCGGCACGCGGGTGCCGCGATCGTGCTCGATCCCGACGGGGTGGCCGTACGCACACTCGGTGACGTCGACGCGCCGATCTTGCCGCGCTCCAGCATGAAGCCGCTGCAGGCACTCGGCTGCGTGACCGCCGGCGCCCCCCTCGAGGGTGAGCGGCTCGCGCTCGCCACCGCGAGCCACACCGGCACCGACCGGCACGTCGCCGTCGTGCGCGACATCCTCGACGCCGCGGGCCTCAGCGAGTCAGCCCTCGGGTGCCCGGCCGCGTGGCCGGGCGACAGCGCCACCCGCGACGAGCTCGTGCGAGAGCTGGGTCAGCCGCAGCGCATCCGCATGACCTGCTCGGGCAAACATGCCGCGATGCTGCTCGCCTGCACGACGAACGGGTGGGACACGGCGAGCTATCTCGACCCGGCGCATCCCCTGCAAGTGCACATCCGCGAGGTCGTCGAGCGCCTCACCGGCACGAAGGTCGGCGCCCCCGCGATCGACGGATGCGGGGCGCCCGTCTACGCGATGAGCCTGACCGCGCTCGCGCGCGCGGCCCACCGCATCGGCACGGCGTCGGAGAGGTCGCCCTTCGCCCTGCACCGCTCGGCGGGCGCCCTCGTGCGCGCCGTGCGCGAGAATCCGTGGGCGATCAACGGCCCCGGCCAACAGGACACGATCGCGATCGAGCGTCTCGGAGTCTTCACGAAGTTCGGCGCCGAAGGCGTGATGATCATGGTCGCGCCGAGCGGGGCGACGGTCGCGCTCAAGGTGCTCGACGGCTCGGGGCGCGCGGCGACCGCGGTCGCCCTCACCCTGCTCGAGCGCGTCGGCGCTCTGTCAGCCGCAGATGTGGCCCAGACTATGAATCAGCTGCCGCTCACGATCACGGGCGGCGGAGTGGACGTCGGCCTGATCCGGCCGACGGTGTAGCCGTTCTGAGGCGTGCGGGCCCACCAGGCCGCGGCGCCGAGGGACGCGAAGAAGGAGCCTCATGCGCATCTGTGTTCCCACCGAGATCAAGAACAACGAGTACCGGGTGGCCCTCACCCCTTCGGGCGTCCATGACCTGGCCGCCTCGGGGCACGACGTGTTCGTGCAGCGCGGCGCCGGCATCGGATCGTCGATGTCGGATGCCGAGTACGAAGCCGCCGGTGCGACGCTGCTGGACGACGCCGCGGACATCTGGGCCCGCGCCGAACTGCTGCTGAAGGTCAAAGAGCCCATCGAAGCCGAGTACGGCTATTTCCGGGACGACCTCGTGCTGTTCACCTACCTGCACCTCGCGGCCGACCGGCCCCTCACCGACCGCCTCGTCGCCGACGGCGTCACGGCGATCGCGTACGAGACGGTCCAGCTGCCGGGCGGCGGGCTGCCGCTGCTCGCACCGATGAGCGAAGTGGCGGGCCGGCTCGCCCCCACCGTCGGCGCGGCCACCCTCATGCGGTCGGCGGGCGGGCTGGGGCTGTTGATGTCGGGCGTGCCGGGAACCCGGCCGGCGACCGTCACGATCATCGGCGGTGGCGTGGCCGGGGCGAACTCGGCGCTCATCGCCGCGGGTCTGGGCGCTGACGTCACGATCTTCGACACCAACATCGCGCGGCTGCGCTTCCTCGACGATCACTTCCAAGGACGCGTCAAGACCGCGGCATCCAACCCGCTCGACCTCGATCGCGCTGTCGTGGCGTCGGATCTCGTCGTCGGCTCGGTGCTGATCCCCGGCGCGAAGGCGCCGAAGCTCGTGACGAACGACATGGTCGCGCGCATGCGCCCGGGATCGGTGCTCGTCGACATCGCCGTCGACCAGGGCGGCTGCTTCGAAGACACCCGGCCGACGACGCACGCCGACCCGACGTTCCCGGTGCACGGCAGCGTGTTCTACTGCGTTGCGAACATGCCCGGCGCGGTGCCGAACACCTCGACATCGGCGCTGACGAACGCGACGCTCCCGTACATCCGGCGCATCGCCTCGCAGGGTTGGCAGAGCGCGTTGCGCGCCGATGCCGCTCTCGCCGACGGACTCAACACCGCCGCCGGCAGAGTCGTGAACGCGGGCGTCGCCGCGGCGCACGGCCTCGAGCCGCTCGCGCTCGCGGATGCTCTCGCCTGAGCGCGCCGGTCACCGTGTGCACTCCGGCTCGGCGAGCATGACGCGGCGCGCGGGCGCTCCCGGCTCGATCAGCCAGGCGCGGCGCAGGCCGGGCGCGGCGTAGGGAGGCAATTCGCGGCGGCCCGTGAGCGCGCGGAACTCGGCCGCGCACGCCGCGTCGACGATGAGGTCGCACCCCTCGCGCGCCGCCGACAGCAGTCGCCACTGCGCGAGCCAGGCCTCGGGTGTGCCGATCAGCAGGTCGCGGGGCTCGATCTCGACCGCCGCGTCGTCCACCGCGATGACGCGTCGCCCCGCCCGTTCCGCGGCCGCCCCGAAGGCGTGCGCCGCGCCCCGCGCAGGCACGACGAGCGCCGTGGCGCGCTGCCCGGTCGCCGCCGACAGCGACAGCACGGGGGCCGACGACTCTGCAGATTCGCCCGGCCCCGTGAATGCCCGCATGGATGCCACGGCGGACGCCGAGGTCGTCGCCGGCGGCACCGCGAACTGCACGAGCCGACGCCCCCACCGGCCGCGACCGGGAATCGCGTCGGCGAGGAAGTCGGCCGACTCTCCCCCGGCGGTCACATGGTCGGCGCGGTTCGCCAGGGGCAGCAGCGCACGGCGCGGCAGGAGCTCGAGCACGCGCCCCATCGCGCCCGACACCCGTGCCACCGAGATCACGATGGTGAGACCTCTCGCTCGCGCCTCACGCGCGCTGCGCTCGACGGCCGCGAGCCAGTCAGCCGCGTACTCGCCGGGGAACCGCCCGGCCAGAGCGTCGGCGTCATCGATCAGCACCACGGTGCCGCGCGGCGCCGAATCGATCGCCGCCACGGCATCCCACGCCCCTTCGGGTTCGGCGGGCACCCACACCCCTGCCCGCGCCTGCGCCGCGATGGTCCGCAGCAGGGTGGTCCGCCCACTGCCCGGTCCCCCGACCACCGCGACCCCGCCCGTGCCCTGATCGAGCAACACGGGCACCTGGCGCTGTGCCTCGGGTTCGTCGGCCAGCCCGAGCAGGATCGCCCCGTCGGGCTCGGCCGTCGCCCGATCCGGCGCAGCCCCCGCGCGCCCGGCCAGGTCAGTCAGGTCGGCCAGCCCCGCGAGCTCGGCCAGGTCAGCCAGGTCGAGCCGCGCAGGCAGCGGCGGCAGCCACGGCCTGCGCGCCGGCGGCAGCCCGGCGGAGTGCGCGGCTGCCGCGGCGACCGAAGACGCTCCGCAGTGCGCGATC
>JASCPF010000082.1 GCA_029959325.1 Microbacteriaceae bacterium PS02068 | reverse complement strand
GCCGTATCCGACCGCGCGGGCGGCGCCCACGCGCCGCGGCAGGATGCCGGGGCGCCGGCGCACGCGGCATCCCCCGCTCCGGCGTCGATGCCCGCCGCTCCGCCTCCGGCGTCGATGCCCGCCGCGCTGCCTCCGGCTCCGATCCTGCCGATGGCCGACGACACCGAGCTCGCCGGGTGGACCCCCGCGGGTTCCTCGGCGTCGCCGCGATCGGCCCCGCAGGCATCCGGAGTCATCTCTTTCGTGCCGGGCGTCACCGCTCCCACGCGCTCCCCGGTGCCCGCGCCCGTCGAGAGGCCGCCCGCGGCCGCGCCGCCTGCTCTGCCCGCGGGTTCCGAGCTGCCCGACTATCTCGAAGAGACCCGCATCTCGACCGGCCCGCAGCCCGCCGCGCGGATCGTCTGGGACGACGGCGCCCGCCAGGCGCTGCACGGACGCACGATCTTCGGCCGCAATCCCGCCCCCGAGACGGGTGCGATGGTCACACCCGTGCGCGACGAGACGCTGTCGCTGTCGAAGACGCACTTCGAGCTCATCCCCGACGCGGCCGGGGCGAGCGGCGAGCAACGCGCGCTCTGGGTGATCGACCGGCACTCGACGAACGGCGTGGTGATCCGCCGCGGCACGCAACGGCAGAGCGTCGTCCCGGGCGAGCGCACGCGGGTGCTTCGCGGCGACGTGCTCGAGTTCGGCGATCGCACCGTCAGCATCGAGGTGGCGCCGTGACCGACTCGCCGATCGCCGTGCGCGCGGGCGCCGCGAGCCACACGGGGCTGCGCCGCCGCGTGAACGAAGACTCGTACCTCGCCGAGTCGCCCCTGTTCCTCGTCGCCGACGGCATGGGCGGCCACGACGCGGGTGACCGCGCGAGCGCCGCGGTCGTGGGCGAGTTCGCGCGCCTCGCGGGCGAGCCCAGCCTCGCGATCGACCAGATGCGCGCGGCGCTGCGGCGCGCCCGTGCGCGCGTCGAGGCGATCGCGAGCGACGGGCGTGCCGCGGGAACCACGCTCACCGGCGTCGTCGTGGCCGATGTCGGGGGCGTCGGCTATTGGCTGACCGTCAACGTCGGCGACTCGCGCACCTACCGGTTCGCGAACGGCCTGCTCGAGCAGATCAGCGTCGACCACTCCGTCGTTCAGGAGCTCATCGATGCGGGTGTCCTCACGGGTGCCGATGCCAGCGTCGACAGCCGCCGCAACGAGATCACCCGCGCGATCGGCGCCGGCAGCGACGGCCAGGCCGACTACTGGATGGTGCCGGCTGAGCCGGGAGACCGCATTCTGGTGTGCTCCGACGGGCTGTCGGGTGAACTGACCGCCACCCAGCTGCGTGACATCCTGAGCGACGAGGACGATCCGCAGGATGCCGCGACGCGCCTCATCCACGAAGCGCTGCTGCGCGGGGGCCGCGACAACATCACCGCGGTCGTCGTCGATGCCGTTCTCGTCAGCGGCCACGAAGACGACATGTTCGACACCGCTCCGGCGGGGGCTCGCGGAAACGAGCCTGACAGCGACACGCGACCCCGCGCGTCGAGGGGAGACAGCTGATGCGCGACGACGCCGGACGGGCCCCGCGAGATGCCCCGGATGCCCGTCAGACCCGTGCCGCGCACGTGCAGTATCGCCCCGCCCGCGGGGAGAGCGCGTGGTGGATCGCGGTCGAAGGGTCTGCCCTCGCCGTGCTGGCGTCGACGGCCACCGAGCGCACGGCTGACGCCGTGTGGCGCCGCGTGGGCGACGGGGGCATCGGCGCGGTCCTCGACGCGCTGACCGGCGCCTTCGGAACCTCGCTCAGCGCCATCCCGCCGTTCGCGCTCGCCGTGGCCGAGCCCACGGGCATCCGCGTCGCCGTGCGGGGCCCGCTGGAGCTCATCGTCGACGCGCCCGAGGGGCCGAGTGCCGTTTCGGGCGAGGACGTCGCGACCTGGGTGGAGCGCTTCATCGCCGGTGCCGTGCGCGTCACGGTCTCGCCCACCGGCGCCCCCGCGGAAGAGGCCGCGGTGCCGCTGCGCTCGGGCGTCGCCCTCGCCGATCTCGTCGTCGTGACCCTCGCCGAGCCCGCCCCGGTCGCTGCGCCCGCGGTTCCGGATGCCACGCAGGCATCCGCCCGTGCTGCTTCGTCGGAGATCGGCGCTTCTGCGGACGTGAACCCGCCCGAAGTCTCCGACAAAGCGCGAATCTCCGACGAAATGGATGCCCCGCCCGCCCCGGTCCCCGAGCCCGCCCCGGTCCCCGAGTCTGGGGCCACGCGCCCGGAGGCTCCGCCGGACGCGCCAGCGGCCGGTGGAGTGGGCGTGGGGAGCGAGGGGTCGGTCGACACGTGGATGCCCGCGCTCACCGGCGCCGGGCCGGCGGACGAGCCGCCCGTGGACGAGTACGACCTGCTGTGGGGTGAGACGGTGGCACGACCGGTCGCCGCCGCGGCGATCGCCCCGCAGAGCGCTGAGGAGGCCGCACCGCCCGCGGCACCGGCCGCCGCTCCGCACGACGCGACCCACTCCGGCGAGTGGCCGCCGGCGGGACTCGACCTCGGCGATCACGACGGCGCGACGATCTCGGTGGCTGAGGCGCGCGCCCTGCGCGGTGCCGAGCGCGAGCGCTTCGAGTCGACCGACGGCGTGCCTGCGCGCCGGCCTGCTCAGGGCCGCATCCGCCTTTCGACGGGTCGGGTGATCGAGCTCGAGCGCCCCGTCGTGATCGGGCGACGCCCCAAGTCGACGCGCACGTCGGGATCCGAGCTGCCGACGCTCGTGGCGGTCGACAGCCCCGAGCAGGACATCTCGCGCAGCCACGTCGAGATCAGAGCCGAGGGCGAGCACGTCCTCGTCACCGACCTCGACACGACCAACGGCACCCTGTTGCTGCGCGGGGGGCAAGACCCCGTGCGCCTGCACCCGGGCGAGCCGACCATGGTCATCTCCGCCGACGTGCTCGACCTCGGCGACGGCATCACCGTGACCTTCGAGGGCCTGCCGTGAGCGGCAAGCGGCCGCCGGCGCCGCCGCCCGCGCTCGCCGGATTCACCTACGTCGGCGTGCTCGGCTCGGGCGGATTCGCTGACGTGTATCTCTACGAGCAGCACTTGCCGCGTCGTCGGGTGGCGGTCAAGGTCATGCTCGAAGGTCGCATGGCAGGCGATGCCGCCGATCAGTTCGCCGCCGAGGCGAACGTCATGGCGCTCCTCTCGACGCATCCCGCGATCGTCACGATCTACCAGGCCGGGGTGTCGGACGACGGTCGCCCCTATCTCGTCATGGAGTACTGCTCGCGCCCGAACCTGCAGGCGCGCTCGCGCACGCAGGCCTTCTCGATCGCCGAGGCGCTGCGCGTCGGCGTGCAGGTGGGCGCCGCCGTCGAGACGGCGCACCGCGCCGGCATCCTGCATCGCGACATCAAGCCGGCGAACATTCTCGTCACGGAATACAACCGCCCGGCACTGACAGACTTCGGCATCGCGACGACGGCCGAGGCGGATGCCTCGTCGGCGGGCATGTCGATCCCCTGGTCGCCGCCCGAGGCGTTCACGGATCGGCCCGGCTCCGGTGTCGCCACCGACGTCTACGGGCTCGGCGCGACGATCTACACCCTGCTCGCCGGCCGCTCGCCATTCGAGCAGCCGGGCGGCCGCAACGGCGGCGCCGACCTGATCCAGCGCATCGAGTCGCTGCCCGTCCCGATGCTCGAGCGTGCCGACGCGCCCGCGTCGCTGCAGTCTGCGCTGCAGCGCGCGATGGCGAAGCGCCCCGGCGACCGGTACGAGTCGGCCGTGGCGTTCGCCCGCGCGCTGCAGCGCGTGCAGATCGAGCTGTCGCACTCGGTGACGCCGATCGACATCCTCGACGACACGCCGGCAGACGACGACGCGCAGGATGCCGACGGCGAGCTCACGCGCGTCCGTGGCATCGTCAGCATCGAGCCGCAGACGAATCCCGCCGCGGGCCCCACGCGCCGCCGTGATCGCCTCGCCGACACCGGTGCGCCGCCCGCCGCCGTGCCCGCCTTCGAGGCCACCTTCCCTGCTGACACGGGTGATCGCACCCTGCTGCGCGGCCCCGCCGTCATCTCGCCGAGCACCCCCGGTGACGCCGACACATCGGCGGTCGACGAGTCGACCATCGTCCGGGGGCGCGCCCCCGCCACCGACGCACCTCGACCGGCCGCAGACGGCCCCGTCGTGTTCGGCGGGACGGCACCGGGCCTCGGTCCGCACGATGAGAGGGAGCAGGTCGCTGCCGGTTCCGTCGCGACGCCGCGTTCCCGCCGTGGGCTGTGGATCGGCCTGAGCATCGCCGCCGGGGTGGTCGTGGTCGGCGGCATCGTCGTCGGCGCCAGTCTGCTCGGCGGTGGCGGCACCGGCGGCACCGACCCAGAGACCTCGCCCTCGGCATCCGTCATTCCACAGGATCCGGTCGACGAGGTCGTCCCGACCGTGAAAGATCTCGCCGGCACCGTCCAGGGCGCCGATGCCGTGTTCACCTGGACCAACCCCGACCCCCGGGACGGCGACGGGTACATCTGGTACCCCTACACGCTCGCCGGCGACGGCCAGGCGGCCCGCATCGAACAGCCGACGGTGGCCCTGCCGGTGGATGCCGGGGGCACCACCTGCATCGCCGTCACGCTCATCCGCGCCGACGGCACCGCAGGCGACGAAGCCCGGAAGTGCACCCCATGACGGACGTCGAAGACACGGTTCCCCCGGCCGGCGGCGACGGCGCGGCGGCCCCCTCGTCGGATGTCACCGTCGAGTTCGCGGGCGAGTACTTCCGCATCGCGCCGGGCACGCGCTTCACGATCGGCCGCGAGGGCGATCTGGCGATCGACGAGAACCTCTTCCTGCACCGCCACTTCCTGTCGCTCGAGCAGGCCGGCAGCCTGTGGTGGCTCGTCAACATCGGCAGCAGACTCTCCGCTACCGTCACCGACACCGAGGGTCGCGTGCAGGCACAGCTGGCGCCCGGCGCGCGGCTGCCCATCGTGTTCGGCGTCACGACCGTCGTCTTCAGCGCAGGCCCGACCACCTACGAACTGACGGTGCACACGGCGCAGCCGGCCTTTCGCGAGACCTCCCTGGGCACGCGGGACGGCGGCGAATCCACCATCGGGGCGGTGCCCCTGACGCCGAGCCAGAAGGTCATCATCGTCGCGCTTGCCGAGCCGGTGCTGCGCCGTGAGGGCACCGGCATGAGCGAGCTGCCGAGCTCGGCAGCGGCGGCACAGCGGCTGGGGTGGAGCATCACGCGCTTCAACCGCAAGCTCGACAACGTGTGCGACAAGCTCGACCGGCAGGGCGTGCCGGGGCTGCGCGGCGGCGTCGTGGCATCCGCCACCAACCGCCGGGCGCGTCTGGTCGAGTACGCCGTGGCGTCGCGCCTCGTGACGAAAGACGACCTGCCGATGCTCGACGATCCCACCCTGGCCGGGCACGACGCACCGCAGCGCGCCGACGCGGGGAGCTGAGACGCACGACGCTGCGCGCCACGCTCGTGCGCCGTCTCTGTGTTCAGGCGCGGGAGTGGCCGAGGACCTTCACGATGATGCCGCGGCGGCGCAGTTCGGCGATCGCGTGGGTCTCTTCGTCGGTGGTGCGACCGAGGGCGTGCTTGTCGGACACCACGACGACATCGCCCTGGGTGAGCCGCCCGAACAGGCGCGTGAGGCGCTCTGACCAGCTCTCGCCGGTCTCGGGGGCGGGGTGGCGGAAGCCCTCGATCGGCACCCCGAACTGTGCGAGCGCGTCGCGCTGCGCGATCACCGAGGGCAGGTCGTCTCGAGCGACGACGAGCCCGACGAGCCGCGAACCTGCCGGCCGTTCCGCCCACCAGTCGGTGCCCGACACGACGATCGGCACGGCTTCGGTCGTCGCGGGCAGCGCGATCGACTCGGCGTAGTCGGCCGGGGCGCGGTCGTCGTCAGCGGCAGTCGCCATCGTCGCTCCTTCGTCGGGAAAGTCCCATTCTCACAGGTCGGCTGCGCCGCCGCGTCCTACTGGTCGCGCAGCCGCAGCTCGATGCTCAGCTGCTCGGCGTCGAGCTCGGCGAGGGCGTGCCGCAGCGTGTGCGTGCTGAACGTCCCGCCCGACGAGAGCGCCGTCAGCCGGGTGCGCATCGCGTCGATCAGGGCTAGCCGCAGTTCGCCGATGTCGCGCGCGAATGCCGTCGACTCCTCGGTCTGCGGCGTCGTGTAGCGCTTCGCCATGCGCGTCACGAGCTCAGTCTCATACGCGCTGCCGTCGCGTCGCACCAGGGTCGGATCTGCCAGAGCGGATGCCGCGGCCTCGCCCAGCTCCGCGTCGAGCCGCTGACGCTCGGCGGCATCCTCCGGCGTCTCGCCCGATGAGGTGAGCCGGAGCCGCCGGACGACCCACGGCAGCGTGAAGCCCTGCAGCATGAGGCTCACGAGGGCCACCACGAACGCGATGTAGATGAGCACGGGGCGGTCATCGACAGAGGTGGGGATCGTCTGCGCCGCCGCGAGCGTCACGACGCCGCGCATGCCCGCCCAGACGATGACCGTGCCGTGCTTCCAGCCGAGGGGGGATGCCTGGTAGTAGTCGAAGTCGGCCAATGCCCGAGCGACGCGCTCGCGCATGCCCGCCAATCGCTGCTCGGCGCGCTCGGGGGAGGGTAGCGGGCGCGCCGCGCGCACCCTGCGCACGCCGCCACCCGGAGCGGGGCGCTCGGGCCAGCCCTGCTCGGCGATGACGTCGAGGCGGGCATCGAAGTCTTCGATGCGGCTGCGGTCCATGCGACTCACGCGCCGCCGACCCGCCCACAGCACCACGCTCACATACGCGGCGCGCACGAGCAGCACGATCAGCAGGGCCCCGAGCGCGACCTCGGTCGCCAGGGCGAGGCCCTCGTGGCGCGCGATGACGTTGCTGACGATCTTGTCGAGCTCGAGCCCCATGATGAGGAAAATGCCGCCTTCGAGCACGAGCTCGACCGTGCGCCAGTTGACCTGATCCGACAGCCGCTGTTCGGGGGTGAACCGGCGTTGCCCGCCCTGCCCCGCGACGATTCCCGCGATCACGGCGGCGACGAGCCCCGACCCGTTGAGGTGCTCGGCCGGCAGATAGGCCAGGAACGGCACGGTGAACCCGATCGCCGTGCTGGCCGCCGATGTGCCGACCCACGCGCGCAGGCGAAGAGCGAGGACTCCCACGAGCCCGCCGACGACGATCGCGATGACCACCGCCCACACGAAGGCGCCGATGGCGCTGCCGAACGAGAACGTGCCGGCGACCACGGCGAGCAGCGCGGTGCGCAGCAGCACGAGTGCGGTCGCGTCGTTGAGCAGGCTCTCGCCCTCGAGCATCGTCGTGACGCGCGCCGAGATGCCGAGTCGCTTCGCGATGCCGGTGGCGACGGCATCCGTCGGGCTGATGATCGCCCCGAGTGCCACGCCGAGCGCGAAGCCGACGCCCGGCAGCACGAGTGAGAAGAACCCGCCGAGAATGAGCGACGTGGCCACGACGAGCACGACGGCGAGCCCCGAGATCGGTGTCAGGTCGCGGCGGAACTCGATCGCGGGCAGTCGCACCGCCGAGGCATACAGCAGCGGCGGCAGCACGCCGACGAGGATCAGCTCGGGGTCGATCTCGGGCACGTGGACGAACGGCAGCAGCCCGATGCCGAGCCCGAGGGCGACCAGCACCAGAGGACCCGCAACGCCGAGACGCTCGGCGAGCGCCGTGACCACCGCCACGGCGACCACCCCGAGCAGGATGATCAGCAGCAGGTCCACGTGGCCTCAGATCAGGCCGAGCTCGCGCACCGCGTCGCGCTCGGCGGTGAGCTCTGCCGTCGAGGCATCCACTCTTTCCCGTGCGCGCGCATCGAGGTCGAGTCCCTCCACGATCCGGTAGCCCGAGCCGTCGCTCGTCACCGGGAACGACGAGTACAGGCCCTCGGGAACGCCATACTCCCCGTGCGAGAGGACGGCCGCGCTCGTCCACGCCGCGCCCGTGCCGAGCACGCTGCTGCGGATGTGCGCGATCGCCGCGTTCGCCGCGGATGCCGCCGACGACGATCCGCGCACCGCGATGATCTCGGCGCCGCGCTTCGCGACGCGCGGCACGAACTCGTCGTCGAGCCACGCCGTGACGGCGTCGGCGCTGCCGAGCTTCTCGGCGAGCACGTCGCGTGCGGGGCGGCCGGAGACCGTCGCGTGGTCGATGTCGGGGAACTGCGTCGCCGAGTGGTTGCCCCAGATCGCGACGCCCGCGATGTCGCTGACGGGGGCATCCGCTGCTGCGGCCAGCTGCGCGACGGCGCGCTCGTGGTCGAGACGGGTCAGCGCCGTGAGGCGGTCGCCCGGGATGCCGGGGGCGGATGCCGCGGCGATGAGCGCATTCGTGTTCGCCGGGTTCCCGATCACGACGACGCGGATGTCGTCTGCCGCCACGTCGTTCAGCGCCGCGCCCTGCGGCCCGAAGATGCCGGCATTGGCGGCGAGCAGGTCGGCGCGTTCCATGCCCGCGGTGCGCGGGCGCGCGCCGACGAGCATCGCGATGTTCGCGCCGTCGAACGCGACCCGCGGGTCGTCGGTGATCTCGACGCCGTCCAGCAAGGGGAAGGCGCAGTCCTGCAGCTCGAGGGCCGCACCTTCGGCCGCCTTGAGCCCCTGCGGGATCTCGAGCAGCCGCAGTCGCACCGGGCGATCCTGCCCGAGCATGGCGCCCGCCGCGATGCGGAACAGAAGCGCGTAGCCGATCTGCCCGCCCGCGCCGGTGACGGTGATCGTCGTCGCGCCGGTCCCTGAGCTTGTCGAAGGGTCGTCAATGGCATCCATGCTCCGAGCCTACGGCGGCACCACGCGGTACGGTGAGCGCATGACGTTCAACAGCAACGCCGATGTGAGCGGAAGTGGCGCGCGCCGCCGCGGGCCAGGCGGGGGTGCGATCGCCGGCGGTGTCGGCGGCCTCGGCGCTATCGTCGTGATCCTGCTCCAGATCTTCACGAATGGCAACTTCTCGAGCCTGCTGAGCGGGGTCGATGGCGGTCCCACCGAAGCCGGCCCCGGGACCGAGATCGCGAACTGCGAGACAGGTGCCGATGCCAATGCGAGCGTCGACTGTCGCCTCGCTGCCGGTTCGCTCTCGATCAACCAATTCTGGGCGGGCACCGTGCAGAACTATCGGCAGCCGCAGCTGATCATCGTCGACGGCTCGACGCCGACGGCGTGCGGCACGGCATCCAATGCGACCGGTCCCTTCTATTGCCCGCCCGAAGAGACGGTCTACATCGACCCGACGTTCTTCGACGTGCTCGAGCAGCAGTTCGGCGACAAGGCAGGCAGCCTCGCACAGCTGTACGTGCTGGCTCACGAGTACGGGCACCACATCCAGCAGATCACCGGCATCTTCGACCAGTACCCGAACAACGGCACCGGGCCCGCGAGCAACGGTGTGCGCACCGAGCTGCAGGCCGACTGCTTCGCCGGGGCGTGGGTCGCGAACGCCGCGAAGCAGAAGGACGGAAAGGGCGTCGCGTTCTTGAAGACACCGACCGAAGACCAGATCCGCGACGCGCTCGCCGCCGCAGCGGCCGTCGGCGACGACCACATCCAGGCGCAGTCAGGGCGCGTCAACCCCGAGAGCTGGACGCACGGCTCTAGCGATCAGCGCCAGAAGTGGTTCGCGACCGGCTACCAGGGCGGCGCCGGCGCCTGCGACACCTTCGGGGTGAGGCAGCCGTGAGGGGCCCCGACCACCTCGACGAGATCCTCTACCCCGCGATCGAGCCGTACGAGACGGGGTTCCTGCTCGCCGGCGACGGCCAGCGCGTCTACTGGGAGCAGTCCGGCAACCCGGAGGGCAAGCCGGTCGTGTTCCTGCACGGCGGACCCGGCGGTGGCACGTCGCCGTGGCAGCGCCGCTTCTTCGACCCGTCGGTGTATCGGATCGTCCTGTTCGACCAGCGCGGCTGCGGCAAATCCACACCGCACATGAGCGCGCCCGAGGCCGACCTGCGCTACAACACGACCTGGCACCTCGTCGCCGACATCGAGCTGCTGCGCCGCAACCTCGGCATCGAGCGGTGGCAGGTGTTCGGCGGCTCATGGGGCTCGGCCCTCGCCCTCGCCTACGCCGAGTCGCACCCCGACGCGGTGACCGAGATCGTCCTGCGGGGCATCTTCACCCTGCGCCGGCACGAGCTGGAGTGGTTCTACGAGGGCGGCGCGTCGGCGATCTACCCCGACCTGTGGGAGGACTACCTCGCGCAGATTCCGGTGCTCGAGCGCTCGCGCTTGATCGAGGCGTACCACCGGCGCCTCAGCGACCCCGACCCGGCGGTGCACGTGCCGGCCGCGGTCGCGTGGACGACGTGGGAGGCATCCACTCTCACGCTCTTGCCCGATCCGGGTCTCGTCGCCTCGATGGCCGAGCCCGAGGCGGCGGTCGCGTTCGCGCGGATCGAGAACCATTACTTCATGAACGGCGGGTGGTTCCGCGAGGGGCAGCTCATCGAGGATGTCGGGGCGGTGCGGGGCATCCCTGCGGTCATCGTGCAGGGGCGCTATGACGTCTGCACGCCGATCATGACGGCCTGGGATCTGCACCGCGCGTGGCCAGAGGCAGAGTATGTCGTCGTGCCGGATGCCTCGCACTCGGCGACCGAGCCCGGCATCGCCCGCGCCCTGCGCGCCGCGACCGACCGCTTCGCCGACGCTGGCTGAGGACGTTTCGACTCGGTCGCTGCGCTCCCTCGCTCAACGACCGGGGGCGCGCCCACCGGTCGTTGAGCGAGCGAAGCGAGTCGAAACGTCCGCACCGCGAGTCGAAACGCGCAACCCTGCTAGAGTGAATGTACTTGTCGCGCCGATTCCGGCGCGCTCGCGTCGTAGAACGCTTCCCTCGCCGCCCGGCCCCGACCGGATGATCGGCTGAAATTCTTCGTACGGCGACCCTGTGCGCATCCGCGCAGAGGCCACCGATCCGGGCATCCCTGCCCAGAAACGCTCTCATGTCTGACATCACTTTCCGCACGCTCGGCGTGCCCGCCCCGCTTCTCGACGTCCTCGCGAAGGACGGCAAGACCGAGGCCTTCCCCATCCAGGTCGACACCCTGCCCGACACCCTCGGCGGCCGCGACGTGCTCGGCCGCGGCAAGACCGGCTCGGGCAAGACCCTCGCCTTTTCGATCCCGATGGTCGCGCGCCTCGGCGGCGCCCTCGCCGGCGGCAACCGCCGCGCCGGCCGCATCCTCGGCCTGATCCTCGCGCCGACCCGCGAGCTCGCGACCCAGATCAACGCGACGCTCGAGCCCCTGGCATCCGCCTATGGCCTGAAGACCACGACGATCTTCGGCGGCGTCAGCCAGACCCGCCAGGTGGCAGCTCTGCGCGACGGCGTCGACATCGTCGTGGCGTGCCCCGGCCGCCTCGAAGACCTCATGAAGCAGGGCTTCGTGAAGCTCGATGCCGTCGAGATCACCGTCATCGACGAGGCCGACCACATGGCCGACCTGGGCTTCCTGCCGTCGGTCACGCGCATCCTCGACAAGACGCCGCGTGACGGCCAGCGCATGCTCTTCAGCGCGACGCTGGACAACGGCGTCGACAAGCTCGTGAGCCGCTTCCTGCAGAACGAGGTGCTGCACTCGGTCGACGAGGCGAACTCGCCGGTCGCTGCGATGACCCACCACGTGTTCTACACCGAGGGGGCGGATGCCAAGAAGGAGCTCGTCCGCACGCTCGCGTCGGGCTCGGGCCGCCGCATCCTGTTCATGCGCACGAAGCACCACGCCAAGAAGCTCGCGCAGGCGCTGACCGCACAGGGCATCCCCTCGGTCGACCTGCACGGCAACCTGTCGCAGCCGGCCCGTGACCGCAACCTCGCCGCGTTCAGCGCGGGCACCGCCAAGGTGCTCGTCGCGACCGACGTCGCCGCCCGCGGCGTGCACGTCGACGACGTCGAGCTCGTCATCCACGTCGACCCGCCGATGGAGCACAAGGCGTACCTGCACCGCTCGGGTCGCACGGCTCGCGCCGGCGCCGAGGGCTCGGTCGTCACGATCGTCATGCCCGGCCAGGAGCGCGACGTCAAGGACCTGCTCCGGAAGGCCGCTATCACGGTGACGCCGGTGCGCGTGACCGCGACCTCGCCCGAGGTCACCGAGCTCGTCGGCCAGGTCGCCGCATACGTGAAGCCCGAGCCGAAGGCCGAGCCGCAGCGCGGTGGCGGCGGCGGTCGCAGCCAGGGCGCCAACGCGCAGCGCAAGCGCGCCGCGCGCGAGGGCCAGGGCGCGTCGCACGGCGGCGGCCAGGGT
>JASCPF010000081.1 GCA_029959325.1 Microbacteriaceae bacterium PS02068 | reverse complement strand
GCCACGCCGCGCGTGCCGCGTACAGCCGCGCCGCGCCCCCGCCGCGCCGCCCCCGCCCCCGCCTCAGGCGAGCGCGGGTGACGCCGCGAGCAGGCTCGACGCCGTCACGGTGCGGCGGCGAGCCACGGCGATGATCGTCGCGACGAAGGCGATCCCGGCCCACACGAGCATCCCGGCGAGGCCGGCGCCGAGTCCGCCGGCCGAGGTCAGCGCCGCGAGCATCGCGTTGTAGGCGGGCGTCGTCGGCATGAGCGAGGCGACGGATGCCAGCACGCCGGGCACCGTCGAGACGATTCCCGTGGCAACGGCCAGCACGCCGACGAGCGCCGAGATCCAGCGCCCGGCGCCGCCGAACACGGCCACGAGCGCCTGGTTCACCGCCGCGAACGCGATGCCCGCGACGACCGCGAGGCCGGCGAAGCTCCACCACGCGCCGGCGTCGTATCCGGCCGCGAGCTGCACGATGATCGCGACCAGCAGACCCTGCGCCGCACCGATGGCGGCCGCCGGCGCCAGAGAGCGCAGCGCGAGCAGCACCGAGGGGCGTCGCGAACTCAGCGCGTGCCGCGGCACCGCCTGCAGCGCGACGAACGCGGCCAGGCCGCCGAACCAGAGCGCGAGCATCGCGAGCAGCGGGATCGCCGACGCACCGAACAGGGTGGTGCTCGTGCCCGTCGTCGTCACAGGGTTCGCGACGACCGAGGCGAGGTCGCTCGCCTGCTGATCGGTGTACGAGGGGATCGAGGTGGATGCCTGGGTCAGGCCGTCGGCCAGCGACGTCGTGCCCGTGGCGAGCTGGCTGACGCCGTCGGCGAGCGTCGTCGCGCCCTCAGACAGCGTCGTCGCGCCGGTCGAGAGCTGAGCCGCGCCCGAGGCGAGCCCCGTCGCACCCGTGGCGGAGGCGTCGATGCCGCCGGCGATGGTGCCGAGGCCGGTCTGCAGCTCGGTCGACCCGTCCGCGAGCTGGTCGACGCCGTTCGCTGCCTCGCCCAGCCCCGTCTGCACGCCGCCCGCGTAGCCCGCTGCGTAGCCCGCGTTCGTCGCCGAGTCGGTCACGCCCGTTGACAGCTGCCCGAGGGCCACGCACACCGCGCCCTGCTCGGGAGTTGCCGGCGTCGCCGGTGGGACGCAGTTGTTCGCCGCCAAGAGGCCCTGATAGGTACCGGCGAGGCCCTTCGTCGCCGTCGCGGCCGCGGTGGCATACGTCGCGTTCGTCGCTGCTGTGCCGCCGAGCGTGCCGGGGGTGGTCGACGTGAACTGCCCCGAGAGCTGCGTGAGCCCCGTGGTGAGCGCACCCGCGCCGGCGGCCGACTGTCGGGTGCCGCCCGCGAGCTGCGTCAGCCCGGTGGACAGCTTCGTCGCGCCGTCGCCGAGCGCGGTTGCTCCCGTCGCGAGCGCCGTGGCGCCCGCGGGCAGCTGCGCGGCGCCGTTTGAGGCCTGCGTGGCGCCGTCGGCGAGCTTCTTCGCCCCGTCGGCGGCCGTGCCGAGCTGGTCGCCGAGGGTCGTGAACCCGAGGAAGACATTCTCGAGGTAGGTGCTCGAGATCTGCTCGCCCATGACGGATGCCGCGGCAGCCGCGACCTGCGCCGTGATCGCATCGTCGACGATGAGGCTGTCGGGCGCGGTCTGCGCCGTGATCGTGGCCTTCTCGGGCGTGCCCCCCGACCCGTCCGAGGCGCCCGCGGTCGACGTCGCCGCGGCAGAGAAGTTCTCGGGGATGGTGATGACGGCGTCGTAGGTGCCGTCGGCCAGGCCCGCCGCGGCGTCTTCGGTGTTCGAGATCGTCCAGTCGAGGTTCGACGGGAGCGTGTCTGACCCTTCGACGAGTCCGGCGGTGAGCTGCCGGCCGAGCGGCACCGTCTGCCCGTTCAGGGTGACGGGCTTGTCATTGTTGACGATCGCGGCGCGCATGTCGCCGAGGCGCTCGACGGGGTTGTAGAGCGCGGCGATGAGGATGCCACCGATGACGACGGGCAGCAGCAGTACGCCGATCAGGGTGAGCCAGGTCACGGGGCGGCGCGATCGCGCGCGCTCGAAGGGAAGGGTCATGAGATCACCTGGGTCGAGATGTCAGCGGTATGGGTGCGGAGCGCGAGGGCCGAGACGCCCGTGCGGTGGGCGTCGGCCAGGATGTCGAGGGCCGGGCCCTCGCGCCGCGCCGAGGCGACGATCGTGAGCGGATGACGGTCGGCGCCGCCACGGGCGCGGCTGCTCGTGCGTTCGCCCGCGTCGCGCAGCAGCGCGGATGCCTGGTCTCGGTCGCCGCCCGTGAGCGTGTCGAGTCCGTCGATCGCGACGAGGGTCGTGCCGCCCGCCAGCGCCCGGCGCAGTTCGCGCAGCGGGTCGGGCGAGCCGTCGAGCAGCGCGACGCCGACGTGGGCGCGCACCCACGCGGCGCGGCCGGGCAGCAGGTGGCCGGCGACGCGCAGCCTGCCGGAGCTCGGAACGATGCGGCCAGAGAGCGCCAGCACGAAGGCGCGGCCCGCGCGCGGGTCGGCCGCGGTCACGATGAGCGTGTCACCCTGATCGAGCTGCACCGAGGCATCCGCGAACAGCTCGACCTCGCCGATTCCGCGACCACCCTCGACGCGCACCGAGAGATTCTCGGCGGCGAGCGGACCGGTGTAGTCCTCGCTCGGCCAGGCCGTGAGCGCCAGCTCGCGCTCGACGGCCTCGCCCTCGATGTCGAAGTGCGGCAGCAGGCGGTCGAGCCAGCGAGGCATCCACCAGGCCTTGTCGCCCAGCAGCGCCATGATCGCGGGGCCGAGCGTCATCCGCACGAGGAACGCGTCGATCGCGATGCCCGCCGCAAGGCCCAGCGCGATCGGCTTGATCGCGGTGTCGCCCTCGGGCACGAAGGCCGCGAAGACCGCGAACATGATCACGGCCGCGGCGGTCACGACGCGAGCAGACGCGGTGAAGCCGGTGCGGATCGCGCCCACGGCCATCGCGCGCCCGTCGATCACCTCACCGCGGGCGCGGGCGGCCCGGCGCGCGTGGACGAAGTCTTCGCGCATGCGCGAGACGAGGAAGACCTCGTAGTCCATCGCCAGCCCGAACAGCACGCCCATCAGGATGATCGGCATGAAGCTGATCACGGGCCCCGTGCGCGTCACGTGCAGCGCATCGGCGAGCCAGCCCCACTCGAAGACCGCCGCGACGACGCCGAACGCGGCGAGGATCGACAGCAGGTAGCCGAGCGTCGCCTTCAGCGGCACCCAGACCGAACGGAACACGATCATCAGCAGGATGAACGACAGCCCGACCACGAACAGGCCGAACGGCAGCAGCGCGGCGCCGAGGCGGTCGGAGATGTCGATCGCGATGGCCGTGAAGCCGGTCACCTTCAGGTCGACGCCGTACGTGTCGAGCCACTCGTCGTGGTGTGCGCGCAGATCGCGCACGAGCTGGGCGGTAGCGGGGTCGTCGGCCCCCGTCTCGGGCACCACCTGGATGAGGCCGGTGTCGGCCGTCGGGTTCGGGGTCGAGAGAGCCACCTCCTTCACGCCGGGGATCTTCTCGACCGCGGCCTTCAGGTCGGCCATGAGCCCGAGCGGGTCGGTCGAGGTCACGATCGTGCCCGTGAGGATCAGCGGGCCGTTCGCGCCGGGGCCGAAGTGCTCGGCGGTGAGGTCGTAGGCCTGACGGGCCTCGCTCGAGGCGGGCTGCATGCCCGCGTTCGGCAGAGCCAGCTGCAGACTCGCCGCCGGGATCGCGACCACGCCGAGGGTCACGACGACCGCGATCGTCGTGACGATCGGATGCCGCGTGACGAGCATCACCCAGCGGTTGGCGCGCGTGGGTGGAGTGCTTACCCCGGTCGTTGAGTGAGGGAGCGCCAGCGACCGAGTCGAAACGCCGTCATCCGTGGACGACCCCTCGACGAGCTCGGGGACCGAGACGAGCTCGGGGACCGCGACGAGCTCGGGGACCGCGGCGGTGTCGGGAACCGAGGCGGTGTCGGGGACCGCGGTGGGCTCCAGCTCGGCATCCGCCGGCGTGCTGCCGCGCCGCCGCACGGGCTTGACCGCCACGCCGCGGCCGAGGCCCCGGCCCCACCCCGCGACGCGGCCCTTCGCGAAGCCGAGCAGGGCGGGCGTGAGGGTGATCGCGACGAGCACGGCGACCGCGACGGCGCCCGCCGCGGCGATGCCCATCGTCGAGAGGAACGGGATGCCGGCGAAGCTGAGGCCGATCAGCGCGATGAGCACGGTGACGCCCGCGAACACGACGGCAGACCCGGCCGTGCCGGTCGCGCGGGCCGCCGACTCTTCCGGGTCGGTGCCCGCCCGCACCTGATCCTGATGTCGCGCGACGATGAACAGCGCGTAGTCGATGCCGACCGCGAGCCCGAGCATGATCGCGAGCATCGGCGTGGTCGAGGACACCGTCGCGAACGCGGTCGACGCGAAGATCAGCGTGATCGCGAGGATCACGCCGATCAGCGCGCTCACGAGCGGGAACCACGCGACGGCGAACGATCGGAACGTCACGATCAGCACGAACAGCGCGATGAGCACGCCGACGATCTCGACGAGCGACAGCGCGGGCAGCGACGTCGAGAACAGATCGCCGCCGACGACGACCTGCGATCCCGTCGGCAGCGCCGCCCCGAGGGTGGCCGAGGCATCCTTCAGGGCGGTCTTGGTGGCATCCGGCACGTCGGTCACGGTGCCTTCGAACTGCAGCCGGATGAGTGCGGCACTGTCATCGTCGGCCACGCTGCCGGTGACTCTGTCGTCGAAGGGGTCGGTGACGGCGAGCACGCCGTCGAGGCCGCTCAGATCCTTGATCGTCGCGGCGATCTCGTCGGTGTAGGGCTCGTCGGTGATCTTGTCGCCGGGAGCTGCGACCACGATGTACTGGGCGCTCGTGCCGGCAGCCTGCGGGAAGGTGCGGTTCAGGAGCTCGAGGCCCTCTTGTCCTTCGGTGCCCGGGATCGCGAACGAGTTGTCGAAGCCCTTGATGGCGCCGGTGGCGATGCCCGCGCCGACGGCGCCGCCCACCACGACCAGGAGCAGCAGCCACGAGACGAGCACGCGCCACGAGTGACGGTACGACCAGCGGCCGAGGGAGTAGAGGAGTGTGGACACGGGCGCTCCGAGTGGGTGAGGGAGATCTGTTCAGCAGACTTCGATACAGCGATGTATCCGATACATAGATGTATCCTAGGAGGGCCAGTCCGTGCAAATCTGTGGACCAGGTGTGAAGATGACGGAAAAGGAGGCGCCGTGACCGACGCGACGACGCGCCCCGGCACTCGCCGGCGTGAGCAGACGCGGGCGCGCCTGCTCGACGCCGCCCACGAGGTCTTCGCCGAAGTCGGCATGGATGCCGCGTCGGTCGAGACGATCTGCGAGCGCGCCGGTTTCACCCGGGGTGCGTTCTACTCGAACTTCGAGTCGAAGGACGAGCTCTTCCTCGCGCTGATCACGCAGCTGGCCGACGCGCAGCTCGACGAGGTGGATGTGCGGGTGCGCGGCCTCGCGCCCGCCGCGATCTCCGACACGCGCGACCTCGTGCGGCAGGTCGTCGGCGCATCCGTCGGCTCGAACATGAAGCCGCACCTGATCAGTGAGATCCGCACACAGGCGCTGCGCGACCCGAAGCTCGCCGAGGCGTATCTCGCCTGGCAGGAGGTGCTGCGTTCGCGCGTGCGGGGCATCATCCAGCACGTCGTGGATGCCTATGGCCTGCGGCTGCGGCTGCCGATCGAGGATGCCGCCGAGCTGTTCGTCGACGTGTCGTTCGACGCGTGCGTCCGCGCGACCCTCGAGGGCCGCCCGGCGAGCGAGGTCACCGAGCTGATGAACGATCGTATGGAGCGCATCGCCGGCGTTCTCGTCGAGGTGCCCGCGCCCGATCAGAGCAGCCGGTAGCACCGTTCCAGACGGGCGAGCCACCAGTCGCGGCGCTCGGTCGATGCGGCATGGCGCTCGAGCAGCGCGGCATCCGGAACGATGCGCCCGACCGGCAGCGCGCCGCCGTCGGGGCGCAGCGGTGCCCGGGTGACGTCGGCGGCCAGCAGCGAGGCGGTTCCGAGCCCGCAGTCGTACGGCAGCTCGGGCAGAGCCGCCGCGAGCGCTGCGCCCATCGACAGGCCGATCGAGGTGTCGAGCGCACTCGAGACGACCGCGGGCAGGCGCGCGTCGGCGACGAGGGCGAGGGTGCGGCGGATGCCGCCGAGGGGCTGCGCCTTCACGACGAGCAGGTCGGCGGCGCCCGCGCGGGCGACCGCGAGCGGGTCGGATGCCTTGCGCACGCTCTCGTCCGCGGCGATCGGGATGTCCCAGTCGGCGATCCGCTCGCGCAGCTCGGCCAGCTCGGCCACGCTCGCACACGGCTGTTCCAGGTATTCGAGGTCGAACTCGGCGAGGGCGTGCACGGCGTGTTCGGCCTCATCGACGTTCCAGCCGCCGTTCGCGTCGAGGCGCACCCGCCCTTCGGGGCCCATCGCCGCGCGGACCGCGCGGACCCGCGCGATGTCGTCGGCGAGCGTCTGGCCGCGCTCGGCGACCTTGACCTTCGCGGTGCGGCAGCCGTCGAACCGCGCGAGCACGCCCGCAACCTCGGACGCCGCGACGGCGGGCACCGTGGCGTTGACCGGCACGGAGGTGCGCAGCGCCGTCGGCTGCACACGCCAGCCGAAGTCGATCGCCGCGGCGAGCCATACCGCGGACTCCGGGTCGTCGTACTCGAGGAACGGCGAGAACTCGGTCCACCCCTGGGGGCCCTCGAGCAGCAGCGCTTCGCGACGATCGACGCCGCGGAAGCGGGTGACGAGCGGCAGCGAGACGACGCGCGCCGTGCTGCGCAGATCGGCGAGAGAGGGCCTGGCGTCATCGTCCATGGCATCCATCCTGCCCGTCCTCTCCGCGAACCGGGGGCAGTGTGATTGACGATAGTGTGTGACACACAGTACAGTGTGACACGTGAGCGAAACAGAAGCCCTCGAGACGCACCTGCAGGAACTGCGGCGCGGCACCGTCGTGCTCGCGTGTCTGCGCCTGCTGGTCGAGCCGGGCTACGGCTACGGCCTGCTCGAACAGCTGCAGTCGCGCGGCTTCGACACCGACGCGAACACGCTGTACCCCCTGCTCAGGCGACTGGAGACGCAGGGGCACCTGACGAGTGCGTGGAACACCGACGAGGCGCGTCCGCGCAAGTTCTACCGCACATCCCCCGAGGGGCGCCGGCTGGCGCAGGCCCTCACGACCGATTTCACCGCGATCGCCACGGCGATCGCAGGCCTCCCTGAGGCCAGCGACCACCAGGAGAACTGAGATGGATGCCACTCTGACCGACCGCTACGTCGACGCCGTCGTGCGTACGATTCCCGAGCGGCAACGCGACGATGTCGCTCAGGAGCTGCGCGCCGGAATCGCCGACCAGCTCGACGCCCGCCTCGAAGCGGGCGAAGATCCGGACGCCGCCGAGCGTGGCGTCCTCACCGAGCTCGGCGACCCGGACCGGCTCGCCGCCGGGTACTCCGACCGCCCCCTGCAGCTGATCGGCCCGCGCTACTACCTCGACTGGAAGCGCCTGCTTGTGCTCCTGCTGTGGATCGTGCCCGTCTGCGCCGTAGCGGGCGTCACCCTCGGCCAGGTGCTGTCGGGAGCCACCGTCGGCGGAGTGATCGGAGCGATCATCCCCGCCGTGATCACGGTGATCGTGCACGTGTGCTTCTGGGTCACGCTCGTCTTCGTCATTCTGGAGCGCAGCGGACACCAGACGGTGGATCCCACCCCGTGGACTCCGGACCGGCTGCCGGCGCGGCGCGCCACGGGGGCGCAGCTGTCCGACCTCGTCGGAGGCCTCGTCTGGATCGTGCTGCTGGCCGGAGCGATCATCTGGGACCTGACGCGTGGCTTCGTGTACGTGGACGGTGTCTGGACGTCGTTTCTGAACCCCGCGCTCTGGCCCGGGTGGATGCTCGTGCTGATCGCGCTCATGCTCGCTGAGCTGGTGCTGACCGCCAGGGCGTATCGACGGGGTCGGTGGACGGTCGGTCTGGCCGTCGTCAACACCGCGCTTGCCGTGGTCGCGGCGTCCGTGCTGCTCGGGCTGCAGGCCGCGGGACTGCTCGTCAATCCGGCGATGTACGACCTCGCGATCGCGACGGGGGCCTCCGATGACCTGCCGAACGTCATCGGTGCGCTGACGGCCTTCACGATCGTCGGCGTCGCCGCGTGGGACGTCATCGACGGCTTCCGCAAGGCGCGCCGCCCGTAGAATCGGGCGGTGACCGCAGCGCTCCAGCCCGACCGCACCGCCCGCACAGCCCGTTTCGCGCTCGACATCGACGGCGTGCCGCGCACCGAGCGGGCGCAGGCCCTGCTCGACGCGCTCGCCGCGCGGGTGGTCATCGCCGACGGGGCGATGGGCACGATGCTGCAGCGCCACGATCTGCAGATCGAGACCGATTTCGCGGGTCTCGAGGGCTGCAACGAGATCCTCAACGTGACGCGCCCCGACGTCGTCGGCGACATCCACGACGCGTACTTCGCGGTCGGAGTGGATGCCGTGGAGACCAATACCTTCGGAGCGAACTGGTCGAACCTCTCGGACTACGGCATCGACGAGCGCATCCACGAGCTCGCCGAGGCCGGCGCGCGCATCGCGCGGGAGCGTGCCGAGGCGGCGGAGCGGGCGGACGGCCGCATGCGCTGGGTGCTCGGCTCGATGGGCCCCGGCACGAAGCTTCCGTCGCTCGGCCACACGACCTACGCGCACCTCAAGGAGACCTTCGCGTTGCAGGCCGAGGGCCTGATCGACGGGGGAGCGGATGCCTTCCTCGTCGAGACCAGCCAGGACCTGCTGCAGACGAAGGCCGCGATCAACGGCTGCAAGCAGGCGATCGTGGCCCGGGGCATCCGTCTGCCGATCTTCGTCGAGGTGACCGTCGAGACGACCGGCACCATGCTCATGGGATCCGAGATCGGTGCGGCCCTGACGGCGCTCGAACCGCTCGGAGTGGATGCCATCGGCCTCAACTGCGCCACGGGCCCCGCCGAGATGAGCGAGCACCTGCGCCACCTGTCGAAGCATTCGTCGGTGACCATCGCGTGCATGCCGAATGCCGGCCTGCCCGTGCTCGGCGCGAACGGTGCGCACTACCCGCTGACCCCGGCTGAGCTCGCGACCGCGCACGAGCAGTTCGTGCGCGAGTTCGGGCTGGGCCTGATCGGTGGCTGCTGCGGGACGACCCCTGAGCACCTCGCCGCTGTCGTCGAGCGCGTGGGTGGACGTTTCGACTCGGTCGCTTCGCTCCCTCGCGGGGCGACCGGACAGGGGGACGGCACACCCCGGTCGCCCCTCGAGGAGCGCAGCGACGAGTCGAAACGCGGTGACAGTACCGGCATCGCTCGCGACGTTTCGACTCGCTTCGCTCGCTCAACGACCGGGGTAGAGTCCGACCCCGGCGTGGCATCCCTCTACCAGCACGTCCCGTTCCAGCAGGACGCGAGCTACCTCGCGATCGGCGAGCGCACCAACGCCAACGGCTCGAAGGCCTTCCGCGAGGCGATGCTCGAGGGCCGGTGGGACGACTGCGTCGAGATCGCGCGGAACCAGACGCGTGTCGGCGCCCACCTGCTCGACGTGTGCGTCGACTACGTGGGCCGCGACGGGGTCGCCGACATCCGCGAGGTCGTGTCGCGCTTCGCCTCGGCATCCACTCTTCCGCTCGTCATCGACTCGACCGAGCCCGCCGTGATCGCCGCGGGGCTCGAGCTGATCGGGGGGCGGCCGGTCGTCAACTCGGTGAACTACGAGGACGGCGACGGCCCGACATCGCGCTTCGGCCGCATCATGCCGCTCGTGAAGGAGCACGGCACGGCCGTCATCGCCCTGACGATCGACGAGCAGGGCCAGGCGCGCACGACCGCCGACAAGCTGCGCATCGCGTCGCGTCTCGTCGACGAGCTCGTGGGCGAGTGGGGCATGCGGGTGGAGGACATCATCGTCGACTGCCTGACCTTCCCGATCGCGACGGGGCAGGAGGAGACGCGGCGCGACGGCATCGAGACGATCGAGGCGATCCGTGCCCTGACGGCGAAGTACCCCGGCATCAACACGACGCTCGGTGTCTCGAACGTGTCGTTCGGCCTGAACCCGGCGGCGCGCAGCGTGCTGAACTCGGTGTTCCTGCACGAGGCGACGCAGGCGGGGCTCACGTCGGGCATCATCGACGCCGCGAAGATCGTGCCCCTGGCATCCCTCGACGACGCCCAGCGGAAGGTCGCCCTCGACCTCGTCTGGGACAAGCGCGAGTGGGATGCCGAGGGCAACCTCACCTACGATCCGCTGGCGAGCATGCTCGACCTGTTCGCGGGCGTCGACACGGCGGCGCTGAAGGATCAGCGTGCGGCCGAGCTTGCCGCCCTGCCCGTCGGGCAGCGCCTCGAGCGCCGGATCATCGACGGCGAGCTGAAGGGCCTCGAGGCCGACCTCGACCTCGCGCGCGCCGGCGGGCCCGATGCCGCGCCGCTCACGCCGCTGCAGATCATCAACGATCACCTGCTCGAGGGCATGAAGGTCGTCGGCGAGCGGTTCGGGTCGGGGCAGATGCAGCTGCCGTTCGTGCTGCAGTCGGCCGAGGTCATGAAGACCGCCGTCGCCCTGCTCGAACCCCAAATGGAGCGCACCGACGAGGCCGGCAAGGGCACGATCGTGCTCGCGACCGTCCGCGGCGACGTGCACGACATCGGCAAGAACCTCGTCGACATCATCCTGACCAACAACGGCTACACGGTGATCAACCTCGGCATCAAGCAGCCGATCGCCGACATCATCGCCGCCGCCGAAGAGCACGATGCGGACGTGATCGGCATGAGCGGCCTGCTCGTGAAGTCGACCGTCGTCATGAAGGAGAACCTGCAAGAGCTCACCGCACGCGGGCTCGGCACGCGTTGGCCCGTGATCCTGGGCGGGGCGGCGCTGACCCGCGCCTACGTCGAGCAGGACCTCGCCGAGCTCTTCGACGGCGAGGTGCGCTACGCGAAGGATGCCTTCGAGGGCCTTGCCCTCATGGAGCCGCTCGTGCGCATCGCGCGCGGTGAGGCGCGCGACGCCGTCGGGCTGCCAGCGTTGAAGAAGCGGATCCATGCCGCGGGGTCGCGGCTCACGCTGACCGAGCCCGAGGCGATGCCGGCGCGGTCGGACGTGGCATCCGACAATCCTGTTCCGGCGCCGCCCTTCTGGGGCACGCGCATCGTTCGCGGCGTGGCGCTCGCCGACTACGCCGCGTTCCTCGACGAGCGGGCGACGTTCATGGGCCAATGGGGCCTCAAGCCCGGTCGCGGCGAGGACGGGCCGACCTACGAGCAGCTCGTCGAGACCGAGGGGCGGCCGCGGCTGCGGTACTGGCTCGAGCGGATCCTCGCGGAGGGCATGCTGGATGCCTCGGTCGCCTACGGCTACTTCCCGGTGGTGTCCGAGGGCGACGACATCGTGGTCTTGCACCACGGCGACGACCCGACCGGCGTGCTCGGCGTGCCCGGACTTCTCGCCCCCGACGGGGGCTCTCTCGCCCTCCCGGTCGTTGAGCGAGCGCAGCGAGTCGAAACGCCCGCGCTCGGCACCGACCGCCTTCGGTTCCACTTCCCCCGCCAGCGCCGCGACCGCCACCTGAACCTCGCCGACTTCGTGCGCCCTCGCGACCCCTCGACAAGCTCGGGGACCGGCAGGCAGATCGACGTGCTGCCCGTGCAGCTCGTGACGGCCGGGTCGGCGATCGACGCCGTGACCGCGAAGCTGTTCGCCGAGGACCGCTACCGCGACTACTACGAGCTGAACGGCCTCGTCATGCAGCTGACCGAGGCGCTCGCCGAGTTCTGGCACGCGCGCATCCGGTCGGAGCTCGGCTTCGCCGCCGAAGACCCCGCCGACACCGCGGGCCTCTTCAAGCTCGAGTACCGCGGCGCGCGGTTCTCACTGGGCTACCCCGCGTGCCCCGACATGGAGGATCGCCGCAAGGTCGTCGAGCTGCTGCGCCCCGAGCGCATGGGCGTGCACCTCAGCGAGGAACTGCAGCTGCACCCTGAGCAGTCGACGGATGCCTTCGTGTTCCATCACCCCGAGGCGAAGTACTTCTCCGTGTGACCACGGCACGCGCGGCGAGCCACACCAGTGCCATCAGCGCCCCGAGGCTGACGAAGTACAGCGGAAGAGACTGGGCTGACCCCGTTTCGTAGGTCCAGTCGTTATGAGAGTCGTCCTGTTGTCCGCGGTCGCGGGCAGGGAGACTGGTCAGATCATGACGAACAGCAGGAAGCGTCACACCCCGGAGCAGGTCGTCCG
>JASCPF010000080.1 GCA_029959325.1 Microbacteriaceae bacterium PS02068 | reverse complement strand
CCGCATCACGCTGCGCGTGCAGTTCCGCAGTCACCATCGCGTCGATCAGACTCAGCAACACCGCACCGCGGGCGGGGTCGAACAATCCTTTGACCGAGATCGCCCCATCCCGTTCCTGCCGGGTCGAGAAGAACGTCCGCGCCCGGAGATCCTCTTCCTTCGGTTCCACCCCGTCGGGGTCGAGGTGCGCTTCGGCGCGCAGCAGCACCCTCCGCAGCATCTGCAGATCCAGTCCCACCGCCTGCTCCACCAAAGCACGTTCCGCGTCATCGAGGACATCGAACGGCACCCGCGCCCCAAGGGAGTCCAACAGCGTGATGATCGCCGCGGCGGCATCCCGCCCCAGTCGCCCTTCCCGCACCGCCTCACCCACGTGCGGATGCCGTGCCGGCGCTGCCTCCCCCGACAACAGCAGTCGGGGTGCGGTCGCTTCCCCCACCTCCACCAGCTTCGCGGCCTCCGACGTGGAGGTCCCCAGGGTGGTCGCGATCATGATCGTCGCGTTCCGATGCCCCTGCCGCTTCGCCAACGAATCCGCCCCGAGCTCCGGACGAGACTGCCGCGCCACCTCCGACGCGACCTGCACGGCCGCGGCATCCAACAACCGTCGCGCCTGCCCGAGCAGCCGATTCAGTTCCACCAGCTGCCCCGCCGCGCACCCCTCCACCGCACCGTCAGGCCACGCCGCACCCAACGCGGCAACCGCGTCAGTCAACGAAGCGAGAGAGGAACTCATATCTGACACGATACTCCCCGCACCGCGCAAAGACTAGTATTTCTGTTCCTCACCCGGTGAGACTTTCCTAACCTTGACCAGGGTTTCTTCCTGTGGATAACCCCGCTCGCAACCGGTTCCAGTGTCGGACCTTCGTGCTACGAGACCCGCCGCCCGAGGTGCAGCACGGACCGCACGAGCAGCCCAACGACGAGCGCCCAGAACGCGGCGCTGATCCCGAGGATCGCGACCCCTGACGCCGCGACGAGGAAGGTCACGACCGCAGGCATCCGTTCACCCGGATCGTCGATCGCCTGCTGCACGGCCGACCCGAACGCGGCGAACAGTGCCAGCCCGGCGACGGCGGGGATGACGGCCGCCGGAGCCACCACGACCAGCGCGACCAGCGCCGCCGACAGCCCACCCAGCACGATCGCCGACACGCCTGTCGAGACGCCCGCGACCCACCGACGCTTCGCGTCGGGGTCTGCCTCGGGCCCGGCGGCGAGCGCCGCGCTGATCGCGGCGAGGTTGATGGCGTGCCCCCCGGCGACGGCGCCGGCCGCCGTCCCGAGCCCGGTGACGAGCATGGCGGGGCGCCACGGCACGTCGTAGCCGAAGCTCCGCATGATCGCGACGCCGGGCACGTTCTGCGAGGCCATGGTGACGAGGAACAGCGGCAACGCCACGCCCACGACGGCACCGACCGTGAAGGTCGGCGTGGTGAACGAAAACTGCGGCACGAGGCTCGCGGCGTCGATCGTCGCACCGGTGGTCGCCACGCTGATGCCGACGGCGATAGCGGCGGCCACGAACGCGAGCGGCACGGCCCAGCGTGGCGCGAGCCGCGCGAACACGAGCCAGGTCACCACGACCGGGATCACGCCCCAGGGGTTCTCGACGACGCCGCGGACGGGCGCGAGACACAGCGGCAGCAGCACCCCGGCGAGCATCGCCTGCGCGATCGACGGCGGGATGCGCGCGATCAGGCGGCCGAGCTGGGGCCACAGCGCCGTCAGCAGGATGAGCCCCGCCGTGACGACGAACGCCCCCACCGCCGCCGGCCATCCTCCCGCGACGGCCGCCGTCGACGCGAGCACCGCGGCACCGGGCGTCGACCAGGCCGACGTGATCGGCATGCGGTAGCGCCACGACAGCACGATCGAGGCGACACCCATCGTCAGGCACAGCGCCAGCAGGCCGCTCGCCGCCTGCGCCTGCGTCGCGCCGACAGCGACAAGTCCAGTGAGCACAACGGCGAACGAGCTGGTCACCCCGACGAGCGCCGTCACGATTCCGGCGACAATCGGACGAGACAGCGGAGCGGGTGCGGCGAGGTCGGTCATAGGCTCCCGACGCTAGCGGATGCCTAGGCGCACAACCGAGCACAGCGATCGACCGCGCCACGACGTCAGGTGCGAACGGCGGGATCGCTCACGCTCACCTGCTCGAGGTCACCTCCGCACGCGCGCCAGCGGCCCGACGCCCTCACGTCGCTCGAACACCAGGTGGGTCTCGGTCGTCCGCACCGACTCGTGCACCGTGATGTGCTGCAGCACGATGTCGCGGAGCGCCGTGGCATCCTCGACCGCCACATGCACCAGGAAGTCGTCTTCGCCCGCAACATGGAACGCCTCGATGACGCCCGGCGTGGCGACGATGGCGTCGAACAGGCGACCCACACCCTCGCGCGTGTGACGGCCGAGCCGCACGCGAATGACCGCCTGCAGGGGAAGGCCGAGGGATGCCGGGTCGAGCGTGACGCGCACACCGGTGATCACTCCCCGCGATCGCAGGGCGCGCACCCGATAAGCACACGTCGACTCCGCAACGCCGAGGTCTTCTGCGAGCGCTTTGTTGGAGCGCCCCGGAGAGCGCACGAGCGCCTCGAGCAACTGCAGATCCAGTTCATCGAGTCCGGCCGATGCGCGTTGCGATTTCAGCAACGGAGGTCCTCCCCTGGGCGGCACATCCGCGTGTCGCGTCACTCCAAGTCTATTCGACTGCGTCATCCTCAATGCCGCTGGCGCGTTCTTGTGTGTTCGATCAAAATCGCGCCATGGATCACCTCGACACCCTCGCCGTGCACGCCGGTCGCGACGACCTGACCGCACTTGGCGTGCACACGCCGCCGCTCGACCTCTCGTCGACCTACCCGCTGCCCGATGTCGAACGCGGCGGCGACTCGTACGAGGCCCTCGCCGCCGGTGGCACGCCCATCGACGGGGGCAGCCACGTGTACGCGCGACTGTGGAACCCGACGGTCGCCCGCTTCGAAGCGGCCCTCGCCCGCCTCGAGGGTGCCGAGGCGGCCGTCGCCTTCGCGTCGGGCATGGCCGCTCTGAGCGCCGCCGTCCTCGCCCACACGGCATCCGTCGGCAAGCCGCACGTCGTCGCCGTGCGCCCCCTCTACGGCGGCAGCGACCATCTGCTGTCGAACGGCCTGCTCGGCACCGAGGTGACGTTCTGCGCGGCGCACGAGATCGGCGCGCATCTCCGGCCCGACACAGGGCTCGTCGTCGTCGAGACGCCCGCGAATCCGACTCTCGAACTGGTCGACATCGCGGCTGTCGTCGCGCAGGCGGGCGGTGTACCGGTGCTCGTGGACAACACGTTCGCCACGCCGGTGCTGCAGCAGCCGCTCGCCCATGGCGCCGCGATGTCCCTGCACAGTGCGACCAAATACCTCGGCGGCCACGGCGACGTCGTCGGCGGTGTCATCGCCTGCTCTGACGAGACAGCGGCAGCGCTGCGCCGCGTGCGCGCGATCACCGGCGGCATCCTGCATCCGCTCGGCGCGTATCTGCTGCACCGCGGACTGCCCACGCTGCCGCTGCGCGTGCGCGCTCAGCAGGAGTCGGCGAGAATCCTCGCGCGGCGCCTGCTGACTCACGATGCGATCGCCGATGTCTTCTACCCCGGGCTGCACGGTGATCCGACCGGCCTGCTCGGCCGCCAGCAGTGCGGTGGAGGCGCGATGGTGTCGATCCGGGTTCGCGGCGGCTACGCCGCCGCGGCCCAGGTCGCGGCATCCACTCGCCTGTTCACCCACGCGGTCTCGCTCGGCGGGGTCGACTCGCTCATCCAGCACCCCGCAGCGCTGACGCATCGGCCTGTCGCCGCCGATGCGCGGCCGGACGCCGACATCCTGCGACTGTCGATCGGTCTCGAACACGTCGACGACCTCATCGCCGACATCGAACGCGCCCTGGAGACCAGCCGCACCGCGGCCGCCCCGGCCGAGGCTGCGGTACCCGCTGGGGCGTGACCACGTCGCAAAAGCAGGGTGGATTGCGCGATCCGCCGCGGGCAGGCCACCGAACGAGCGGATCGCCCTGCTTTCGGAACGCGGCTACGCCGCCGGAACCGCCGTCGTGGTCATGACGAGCAACTCCGGATCGCTGAGGTCGAGCACGACCGTGATCGCGGCGAAGGCGCTCAGCGAGTCGACGTGCGTGCCTCCGCACGGGAACGACACCAGCCCCTCGGGCAGGTTGCACTCCCACCGACGCCGACCGACGATGGTCGGCCCATCCGTGACGACACGGCTGGCCGCCCCCGACGCGACCCACGCCGCGAGCGTCTCGTTGATCGACGACTCTCGCTCGGCGAGCGTGTCGGCGAGACCCGCGGTGTCGAACCCGGCTTTGCGCAGACTCTTCCCGAGCCGATACTCGTCGACGGCGCTGTCGGATCCGATGCGGCTCGACTGACCGGCGCGGCCCTCGAAGTCGGGGTGTCCGAGCGGATCGGATGCCACGTCCTTGCGCCACAGATCCGCGAGCGCGGCGTCAAGCGCCAGCGACGAGAGATGGCACGCGGTGTGGCCGCGGCTGAGGGCGGCGCGGTACGCGGCATCCACCGTCGCCTCCACCTCGATGCCGGGCACGAGCCACTCGGGCGCGGGCGCGAGCAGGCGATGCCCGACGAGCCAGGTCCACCCCTCTCCCCCGCGCTTGATCGGGATGTCGGCGCCGATCGCGAACGCGCCGTCGTCGCCGACGGCCGCCATCACGGCCTCGTCGACGTCGACCGAGCCGTCCGCTGCGGTGAGAGTCCCCGCGTCTCCGGGCTGATCCGGCCAGGTGTGATCCACGGGGTGGAAGGGCGTCTCATCGAGCACGACGACATCGCCCGCCTCGCTCGGGACGACCGCCTGCACCCGGCCGTGACCGGTCAGCGCTCCCGACGGGAACGTGACGCGCGTCACGTTCATGCCGTGATGACCTGTGCCGTGCCGATCTGAGCGTCGGGGCCCATCTCGTCGGCGATCCGGCGCGCCTCTTCGATGAGCGTCGCGACGATCTCCGACTCGGGCACGGTCTTGATGACCTCGCCCTTCACGAAGATCTGCCCCTTGCCGTTGCCGGATGCCACGCCGAGGTCGGCCTCGCGCGCCTCGCCGGGCCCGTTCACGACGCACCCCATGACGGCCACGCGCAGCGGCACGGTGACGTCCTTGAGGCCCTCGGTCACGTTGTCGGCGAGCGTGTACACATCGACCTGCGCACGGCCGCACGAGGGGCACGAGACGATCTCGAGCTTGCGCTCGCGCAGATTCAGCGACTGCAGAATCTGGTGACCGACTTTGACCTCTTCGGCCGGCGGGGCCGACAGCGAGACGCGGATCGTGTCGCCGATGCCCTCCGACAGCAGGATGCCGAACGCCGTCGCGCTCTTGATCGTGCCCTGGAAGGCGGGCCCCGCCTCGGTCACGCCGAGGTGCAACGGCCAGTCGCCCATCTCGGCGAGCAGGCGATACGCCTTCACCATGACGACGGGATCGTTGTGCTTGACCGAGATCTTGAAGTCGTGGAAGTCGTGCTCTTCGAAGAGGGATGCCTCCCACCGCGCGCTCTCGGCGAGCGCCTCGGGGGTCGCCTTGCCGTACTTCTGCAGCAGCCGCGGGTCGAGCGAGCCGGCGTTCACGCCGATGCGGAGCGACACCCCGGCATCCTTCGCCGCCTTCGCGATCGCGCCGACCTGGTCGTCGAACTTCCGGATGTTCCCGGGGTTCACGCGCACCGCGGCGCAGCCGGCGTCGATCGCCTGGAACACGTACTTCGGCTGGAAGTGGATGTCGGCGATCACCGGGATCTGGCTCTTCTTCGCGATGATGTGCAGCACGTCGGCATCGTCCTGACTGGGCACGGCGACGCGCACGATCTCGCAGCCCGAGGCGGTGAGCTCGGCGATCTGCTGCAGCGTCGCGTTGATGTTCGTCGTCGGCGTCGTGCACATCGACTGCACGCTGATCGGCGCATCACCGCCGACGAGCACCTTGCCGACCTTGATCTGACGACTCTTCCGACGCGGGGCGAGGACTTCCGGCACGCGGGGCATCCCGAGGTTCACAGCTGGCACGCTCCCAGCCTACGCCGGGCAGGCCCCACCGAGGCGGGCGCGCACGCGCCCCGCCGTCGTTCTGATATCGTGACCGCATGTTCGCGCGCGACTCCTGGTGGCACACCCGCTGAGGCGGCGTGTCGACCTGCAGTCCCGCGCGAGCGACGACCGACCGCCCCGATTCCATCGCTGGGCGGTCTTTTCGTTCAGCGACGGCGTGGCCCACCCGCACCACAGAAAGGCGCCCGGCATGACTCCGAGCCCGTCCGCCGAGCACGATCCGCTCGCTTCGCTCACCGACGCGATCGCCGCCGGCCTGCCGTTCGCGCTCCTCGCCCGCGACGGCCAGACCGTCGAGGTGCTGACGGGCGACGTCGTCGACGTCGACCTGCTCGCCGACATCCCGCTCGTCGGCCCCTCGACAGGCTCGGGAACCGAGCCGGTCCGCCGCGAGGTCCTCGCGCTGGTCCCCTATCGCCAGATCGTCGAGCGCGGGTTCGAGTGCCACGACGACGGCGCGCCCCTGCGCTGCCTCGTGATCGACCGACACGACGCCGTGCCGCTCGACGCCGCGATCGCCGCGCTGCCGAACGTCGCCGTGCCGCTGACCGACGCCGGCTTCGACATTCCCGACGAGGAATATGCCGACATCGTGCGGCGCGTCATCGCCAATGAGATCGGCCGCGGCGAGGGCGCGAACTTCGTGATCCGTCGCGATTTCACGGCATCCGTCGACGTCGATCCGCTGACCGCCGCCCTCACCTGGTTCCGCGCCCTGCTCGAGCACGAGCGCGGCGCGTACTGGACCTTCCTCGTGTCGACGCCGGGTCACCTCGCCGTGGGCGCCAGCCCCGAAGCGCACGTCAGCGCCCAGGACGGTGTCGTCACGATGAACCCGATCTCGGGAACGTTCCGTCACCCCGCCGGCGGCGCGACCGCCGAGACGCTCACCGAGTTCCTGTCGTCGACGAAAGAGACCGAAGAGCTCTTCATGGTCGTCGACGAAGAGCTCAAGATGATGTCGGCGGTGTGCAGCGACGGCGGGCGCATCACGGGGCCGCACCTCAAGGAGATGTCGCGCCTCACCCACACCGAGTACATGCTGCGCGGCACGAGCACGATGGACCCGCGTGACATTCTGCGCGAGACGATGTTCGCGCCGACCGTGACCGGCTCACCGATGCAGAACGCCTGCACCGTGATCAAGCGCCACGAGAAGGCCCCCCGCGGCTACTACTCGGGCGTCGCGGCGCTGTTCACCCCCTCGGCGGCCGGCACGGGCCACGACCTCGACGCGCCGATCCTCATCCGCACGGCGTACCTCGAAGGGGGACGATTGCGCGTGCCGGTCGGGGCGACGCTCGTGCGCCACTCCGACCCCGACGGCGAGGTCGGCGAAACCCACGGCAAGGCGGCGGGCGTCCTCGGCGCGATTGGGGCGATCCCCCGCGACGAGGCGGCCGAACGCGCCGCACTCGACGAGGATGCCCCGGCCGGCCACCGCGCGCCGCTGGGCGATGATCCGACGATCGCCGCGCTCCTCGAGGCGCGCAACGAGCGGCTCGCGCCCTTCTGGATGAACCCGCAGGATGCCGCGGCGCCGACCGCTGACGCTCCGACGGCCAGGGCCGACGCGCGCACCGCCGTCGTCGTGGATGCCGAAGACCGCTTCACCACGATGCTCGCCCACCAGCTGCGCCACCTCGGCTTCGCCGTGACGATCGCGCCGTGGTCGCAGGCGACGCCCGCCCTGCTCGATGACGCCGACCTCGTCGTGGCGGGCCCCGGCCCCGGCGACCCGCGCGACGACGACAGCCCGCGCATCGCGCGGATGCGCGAGATCGTGGGCGGCCGCCTGGCATCCGGTCGCGCACTCCTCGCTGTGTGCCTCAGCCATCAGGTGCTCGCCGACGCCCTCGGCATCGACCTCGCGCCGCTCGCCGCACCCCACCAGGGCCTGCAGAAGACCGTGGAGCTCTTCGGCCAGCCGGCATCCATCGGCTTCTACAACACGTTCACGGCGCGCGTCGCACCGGGCACGACCGCGCGGGGCGTCACCGAGATCGCCGCCGACGCCGACTCGGGCGACGTGTACGCGATGCGCGGACCGGGGTATGCCTCGGTGCAGGGACACCTCGAGTCGATCCTGTCGCGCGACGGCCTCGTGACCCTCGACCGCCTCGTGACGCACGCACTCACGCCCGTCGACGCCTGAGGACCAGCCGGGCAGCCCGTCAGCCCGTCAGCCGGTCAACCACCGAGCAGCTGCACCGGGTTGAACAGGTCGGCGAGGATCAGCACGCCGCCCATCACGACCAGAGCGATCACGACGACGAAGGTCACGGGCACGAGCTTGGTCGCGTCGACGGGCCGCGGCGGGGGGCGACGGAACAGCGTGGCCCAGGCGCGCTTGAGGCCGTCCCAGAGCGCGACCACGACGTGCCCGCCGTCGAGAGGCAGCAGCGGGATCAGGTTGAAGACGAACAGGGCGATGTTGAGCGCACCGAGGAGGCCCAGCAGGAACGAGACCCGGTTGAGGATCGGCGCGTCCGTCGCCGCGACCTCGCCCGCGAGCCGGCCCGCGCCGACCACCGAGAGCGGACTGTTCGGGTCACGTGACTGCCCCGTGACCATGTCGACCGCGGTCTCGTAGACCCGCACCGGCAACTGCCACATGACTCCGGCGACCTGTCCGGTCCGCTCGAACGCTTCTCGCGGTCCGTCCGCGAGGGGCTGGCGCACGTACTCGACGGTGGCCGTCATGCCGACGAAGCCGACCTCCGCGGTCGTGGGGGCGCCGTCCTCACCCGGTATCTGTCGCTCGGCGAGCATCGGCGTCACCTGCAGCGTCTCCTGAGTGCCGTCGCGGTCGACCACGATCGAGAGCGCCTGATTCGGCGAGTCCTGGATGATCGCGGATGCCTCGGCGAACGTCGACACCGGCGTGCCGTCGACCGAGACGATCACGTCGCCGGGCTGCAGGCCCGCGGCTGCGGCGGGAGAGGCCGGATCGTCCGCGGCGCAGGCGGTCTGCGTCGACCCTGCGGGCAGCACGCATTCGCTGACCGACGCGATCGTCGTGGTCGCGGTCTGCACACCGATGCCGCTGAACACGATGGTGAACAGCACGATCGCCAGGAGCAGGTTCATGACGGGGCCGCCGAGCATGATGATCACGCGCTGGTAGACCGGGAGCTCGTAGAAGACCCTCTTCCCGTCGTCACCCGCGAGCGTCTCGTCGTTCGCGGTGCGGGCGTCTTGGACCATGGTCGCGAAGAACCCGCCGCCGGCCTTGCCGTCGCGGTCGCCGGCTGCCGCTTCGGCGGGCGAGGGCGGGTACATGCCCGCCATCGAGATGTAGCCGCCGAGCGGGATCGCCTTGAACCCGTACTCGGTCTCGCCGATCCGCCGCGACCAGAGCGTCGGGCCGAAGCCGATCATGTACTGGCCGACGCGCACGCCGAACTTCTTCGCGGGGAAGAGGTGGCCGATCTCGTGCAGCGCGATCGAGACCGCGAGCCCGACGACGAGCAGCACGACCCCGATGATGAAAGCGATGACGGTCACAGACGACGACGCTACTCTGGCGGGGCTTTGAGTTTGCCGTACCGGCGGGGCGGTGCGGGCGCCGCGGTGACGAAGCCGTGAGGGTTCGCCGCTGCCGGATGCCGCTCCGTTAGGCTCCAAGGGTGACGGACGGCGCCGAGCGGATAACCCAGCGTCGCGTCCGCGCGCTGCGCGGCACCGCCGCGGCCGCCGTTGCCGTGCTGTTCGCCTCCACCGCGCACACGCTCTCGGGCGGCGACGCTCCCCCGCTGTGGCTGATCCTCGGCGTGACGATCCTTGCGGCGCCGCTGTGCATCGCGCTCGTGGGTCGGCGCCGCTCCCTGGCCCGATCGGGCCTCGCGGTCGCCGCCGCCCAGCTCGCCCTGCACGCGGCCTTCGCCGCCGTCGGAGCGGCGGCCCCTGCCGACGCTCCCGCGGCCATGCCCGGTTCCGCTCTCCGCGGTCACGAGCACGTCATGGCCATGCTCGGCGCCACCACGATGGACCCCGCCGCGACCACCATGACGATCGGGCACGGGCTCGCGGCGCTCGTGACCTTCGTCGTGCTCGCGTGGAGCGAAGCCGCCGCGGCGGCGATCTCACGCGGCATCCGCCACCTGCTCCGGCGGGTGCCCGCGCACGCGGCACCGCACCCTGCCGCGACGCCCCCGGTCGCATCCGCACCCGCCCCGGTGCCGGCGGCCGTCTTCCTCGCCTGTGTGACTCGAAGGGGACCGCCCGCGCATTCCGCGCTCGCTTCCTTCGCCTGAGCCGGATATTCCGGCGTGGGCATTCCTTCACCGCGGCATCCTTCCGCCGCGGCCGCACACGCATACACACAGAGAGACACCATGTCCCGCACCTCTTCGCGCCGTTCGGCGCGCGTTCTCGCCGGCGTCATCGCCGGCACCGCCCTCGTGCTCGCCGCTCCGCTTGCCGCTTCGGCGCACGTCCACGTGACGCCGGAGGAGTCGGCCGCCGGCACCACCACGCGGCTCGGCTTCTCGTTCAGCCACGGCTGCGACGACTCGCCGACGACCTCCGTGACGTTCGCGATCCCCGAGGGCATCGACGGCGTCACGCCCGTGCTCGACGGCGCGTGGAACATCACGCGCGAGCTCGGCGCCGATGGCATCCCGACGCAGATCACCTACACGGCCGTGACGCCGGTCGAATCGGGCACCGCCGCGACGCTGTCGCTCGACGTGATCTTCGCGTCGTCGGCCGCGAGCACCTCGGTCGCCTTCCCGGTGCTGCAGAAGTGCGTCACCGGCGAGACCGACTGGTCGGAGGTCGCGGCCGAAGGCCAGACCGAAGACGACCTCGAGGCACCCGCCCCCGTGGTCGCGGTCGGGGCGGTCACGGCAGACACCGGACACGGCCACGACGACGCGGACGCCGAGGGTGAGGGCGACGCTGATCACGCCGAATCGGGCGACCACGCCGACGGTGCGACGGCCTCAGCCGCCGACCCCGTCGCGCGCTGGCTGAGCGGGGGCGCCCTCGTGGCATCCCTCGCCGCGCTCGGCGTCGCGATCTTCGGTCGCCGCCGCAAGGCCTGAGCGCTCCTGCGCGGGCGCGGGGCGGGATGAGAGGATGGTGGGGCCATGACAGCGCCCACCTCACCTCGACCGGAGGCTTCGAACCTCCCGCCCGTCCTGCGCCCGGCGCAGCCGCCGCAGCGATCGCTCGCCGACCTCGCCGAGCGCTTCGGCGCGCAGGTGCGCGGTGATGCCTCGGCCGTGGTCCTCACCGGGATCACGCTGGCGACGGCCGATCTGCGGGCCGGTGAGGCGTTCGTGGCGATCCAGGGCGTGAACCGGCATGGCGCCGAATTCGCCGCCGCCGCCGCCGAGGCGGGCGCGGTCGCCGTGATCACGGATGCCGCGGGCGCCGACCTTGCCGCCGGCGCGGGACTTCCCGTCGTCGTGGTGACCGGCCCACGGGCACTCCTCGGCGACCTGTCGGCCTGGGTCTACGACACCGCCGAGAACCTGCCCGTGCTGCTCGCGACCACGGGCACCAACGGCAAGACGAGCGTCTCGCACCTGCTCGAGGGCATCCTCGGTCAGCTCGGCGTGGTGACCGGCCTGTCGTCGACCGCCGAGCGGCACATCGCGGGCGAGGTCATCGTGTCGCGGCTGACGACGCCCGAGGCATCCGAATTCCATGCTCTGCTCGCCCTCATGCGCGAGCGCGGCGTCGAGGCCGTCGCGGTCGAGGTCAGTGCGCAGGCGCTCAGCCGCCATCGCGTCGACGGCATCGTCTTCGACGTGGCCGGGTTCACGAACCTCACGCACGACCACCTCGACGACTACACCGACATGCGCGCGTACTTCGAGGCGAAGCTGCCGCTGTTCCGCCCCGATCGCTCCCGGCGCGCGGTGATCTGCCTCGACTCGGCGTACGGGCCCGAGGTCGCGGCGCGCAGCGAAGTGCCGTCGGTCACGATCCTCACGCCGGCGATCGCCGACGACCCCGCGCTCGCGGCAGACTGGACGGTCGAGATCGTCGACGAGCGCCAGGACGGCACCGAGTTCACCCTGACAGGCCGCGGCCTGCGGTCGCTCACCACGACCGTCCCCGTGATCGGCCGCCACATGGCCGCCAACGCCGGGCTCGCCATCGTCATGCTGCTCGAGGCCGGCTACCCGTGGGAGCGCCTCACGGGCGCGCTCGACGGGCAGCGCATCGACGCCCACCTGCCCGGCCGCACGCAGCGCGTCTCGGGCGACCGCGGGCCCGCCGTCTACGTCGACTTCGGTCATTCGCCGGATGCCTTCGAGAAGACCCTCGCCGCCGTCCGCCGCGTCACGCCCGGAAAGGTCGTCATGGTGTTCGGCGCCGACGGCGACCGCGACAAGACGAAGCGCCTCGACATGGGGCGCACCGCCGTGCTCGGCAGCGACGTGCTCATCGTGACCGACCACCACCCGCGGCACGAAGACCCCGAGGCGATCCGCGCGAC
Organism: Microbacteriaceae bacterium PS02068; assembly: GCA_029959325.1. Lineage (GTDB taxonomy): Bacteria > Actinomycetota > Actinomycetes > Actinomycetales > Microbacteriaceae > Microbacterium. The sequence continues at coordinate 404 of JASCPF010000080.1, read as the reverse complement.
CCTGGTCGAGGGGGCGCGCGCCGCTCGGCCAGACGCCGAGATCCTCGAGTTCTCGCCGCCCGAGCGGGCGATCCTCGAGGCTGTGGCCCGCGTGGGCGAAGGCGACGCGATCCTCTGGGCCGGGCCCGGCCACCAGGACTACCGCGACATCCGGGGCATCCGCACGCCGTACTCCGCGCGCGAGCTCGCGCGGCGCGCGCTGCACGGCGCCGGCTGGCCCGTCCCCGCCCCGAGCTGGGCGGTCCCCTACCCCGACGACGAGACCCCGCTCTCCGACCCGACCCGCGACTGGCGCTGACCTCACCCCCGCCACGCCCGCCCGGGCACCCCCGCCCCCCGCCCCCGCGTCACGCTGAGACCCGCTCCGCACGCCGAGACCCGGCGATTTTCGCACGGGTCTCGGC
>JASCPF010000007.1 GCA_029959325.1 Microbacteriaceae bacterium PS02068 | reverse complement strand
GGGGCCGGGCCCTGTTGGGGCGGGCGCGGCGCAGGGCGCGCCGCTAGGCCGCCCGAGCCGCCCCGCCCCAACCGGGCCTCCCCCCGGTCCCCGGTCGTTCGGCGTGTGTCTCGGTTGTCAGTTCAGCGGGATTCCGGCTGCGCGGAGTCGTTCTTCTAGCATGAGGTTGCGGTGCTGGAGGTCCGCGACGAGCGCCTGCAACTCTTCGATCATGGGGTTGCCGATCACGTCCCACCGGTCACGGAGGATCGAGCGGGATCGGCCTTTTTCTGTCGCCGTGACGGTCACGTACTGCTGCCGGGAGAACTGCGCGAGGGCGCCGGCCGCGATCGCTTCCATGCGGCGGGTCACCTCGACGCTGTCTAGGGCGTGCATCATCCGCTGCGACCACTCGGGGCGCAGGCTGACGGTGATGACGACCTCGGGCATGGGGGAGTGCGGCTACTGCCAGCCGTTCCCGTCTTTCGCGAAATCGCTCATGATCTGGTGATCCTCTCGATCTGTTGGCTGTGCCAAATGGCTCGCCATTTGGTGCACTTGCCGAGCAGTGAGTGGACGGCGGCGGGTCAAGTCCTGTGCGGCGGGCCGGATCATCCGCGCGTGCGGAGCATGCTCCCTCGGTAGGGCTGTGTCGGTTCGGACTTGACGCGTCGACGGGAGCGAACTACCTCCGCAAAGCGACTCGCCGTTCGGTGCGGTGGCACGCGGTGCGGCGAGTCGCTTTGCCTGGGTTCGCGGAGGTGACACACTAGTGACCGTAAGGGCCCATTAGTGAATAAGTGGCCCACCTATCGAAGAGGTCGAGATGCCAACCGACAAGCCCCGCCTGAACGTCACTTTCGATCCGTATACCTACGCGCTGCTGGATCGCATCCGCGAACTCTCGGGTACGCCGATGAGTCGCCTAGTGAGCGAGATCCTGCAGGAGGTTCGGCCCACGCTGGAGGGGATGGTGCGCGCGATGGAAGAGTTCCAGGCCGCCAGTAGAGAGGTACAACTTGAACGCATCAAAGCGCTCGAAGAGGCGGGCGAGCGATTGATGCCCGACGTTCGCAGGTTGCAGGCCCAGACCCAACGAGTGTTCGACAAGGCGGCGGGAAAAGAGTGACCCCTGGAAACCCGGAAGCCGGGGCGTTCGCGGCGCCCCGGCTTCCTGAAATCGACTCGATCCCGGCACGGGAGGTTCGACGTGTCTGAGGGTATCACGCGGGCCCCGGAGGGGGTTGCGCTAGACAAGAACGCGGTTAATGCGTCCACGCCTGATCAGACGGTAAATTCTTCTCAGCGCTCCGCGAACCTCCGCCGCGAGCGTTGGGCCGCGCGCGAGGTCGCCCGACGCCTGACTCACCGCGCGAACGTCGCCAAGTGCGGGCACACTCGCATGCGCTCGTTCGTCGAGCTGCGCTTGGGCGACGACCGCGCCTCCTACGGCGGACTCGTCACCTGCGGCGCTGTGTGGCTCTGCCCGGTCTGTCAGGCGAAGATCGCCGCCCACCGCGCGCTGGAGGTCGCCGCCGTGACCGAGTGGGCTGAACGCGAGGGCATCGCGATGTACTTCGGCGCGCTGACAGTGCAGCACGGCCCCGACGACGCTCTGTCGGTGTCCCTCGATACACTCCGCACCGCTTGGCGCGAGATGACCCGCAACCGTGGCTGGCAGAACATCGTCGACGCCGCGGGCGGCGAGGTGCGCTTCGTGCGCGCCCTCGAAATCAACATCGGCGCGAACGGCTGGCATCCGCACCAGCACCCGCTCGTGTTGCTCCCGGCCGCGTCAACCGCTGCTGACTCCGTTGCGGCTGCGATCACTGCGCGGTGGCGTGAGTGCGTCGAGCGCGCCGGTGGTCAGGCGTCGTCTGCGGCACAGCGTCTTGAGCGCGTCGAGCGTGCGGGCGATGTCGGAATGTACATAACGGATCAGACCTACGGCGGAAAAGGCGCGCGCGTCGATCTGGAGATGACTTCGTCGCAGAACAAGCGCGGAATCACGCGGGCTGAGGGCACGCGATCGCACTGGAGCATCCTGGAAGACCTCGCGCTTGGTAACGCTGATAATGCACATTATGTCAGTATGAATGAGGTGACGACGATCCCCTCGCCGTCAGACTCGAGAGCCGGGCTGACGGACGAGTAGACATATGCGGCGCAGATCAAGACGAAGACGATGGGTATCCAGGCGAGAAAGCGTCGGGTGACTGTTGTGGCGATCCGCATGCTCCACGCTGCGGAGAACACGGAGACGGCGATCGCGACGAGAGCCAGGCTGGTGAGAAACCATCCCGAGTTCATGACCACAGACTCAGCCCCTTCAGGATCAAACGTGCAGCGTAGTCCCAGAGGCCACATCGTCACGCGTGCATCCGTCAACGCCGAGGTGTCCTCGAATCGGATGAACTGCGGGAAGAGCTGGGCGCACCGAGCGTAGGTGTCTTCGCGCAGAAATCCGCCTACGCCAACGACGGTGAGCAACGCGAGAAATCCCGCGGTGGCCCACAGCAACAGCGTCACAGGCCACCAGGAACGAGCCGAGGATTTGTGGGACATCTGATTCTCCACGCTACGCGGCCTCGTGCTCCGAGGGAAGACGTGACCAACCGGCGCAGCCGGCCCTGTCTCTCTGCGCCCGGCACTGGCACGATGTGGTCATGACCGAGGTTCCTGCTGACCCTTCGCCCGATCGTGACGCACAGCGGTGGCGTGGCGTCGTCGCGGCGCTGTTGAACGACGACGCGCGCGCGGTGCTCGCCGAGACTGCGCGCCGCGACCTCACGCCGGCGCGGCGGGCTCGCGCCCTCGACCGCCTCGAAGCCGCCGGGCTCGTGCGCCTCGATGAGGGCGAAGCGGTGTTCGACGAGGAGGGAATCCGTGCGCTGCTGGCATCCCCGTCTCGGCCCGCAGGCCCGGAGCGGTTCCTTGATCGCACTGGGCGCATCGATCGCTACCCTGCCACCGGTGGGGATCGCGCGGCCCTGCTCGCGTGGGTCGCTGCGCGAGCCTTCGGTGAGGCGGAGGTGCTCTCCGAGGCCGAGGTGAACGAGCGACTGCTCCCCTACTCCCCCGGCGGCGACGTCGCGGTGTTGCGGCGGTACCTCGTCGACCACGAGCTCCTCGAGCGCACCCGGTCAGGGTCGCAGTACGCGGCGGTTCAGCCGGAAAGTGTGGATGCCGACGACTGACGCGTCAGGCGAGCAACGCCGCGGGCGTCGACCAGCGCACCCCGTCGAATCGTCCGAAGTCATTGTCGTAGGTGACGGCGAGCCGGTCGGCGAGCACGCGAGTAGCGTGGAGGGGTGAGCTTCGACCGCGTCCCGACCGCTGCGGTCGGTCCGAGCTGGCGCGGCTGGTTCATCTGGGGCGTCGGCGTCGCGGCGTATATGCTCGCCGTCGTCAACCGCAGCTCGCTGTCGGCGGTGGGCATCGACACGGCAGAGCGATTCGGCGCGGATGCCGCGACGCTGTCGATGTTCGCCGTCGTTCAGCTCGCGGTCTACGGCGGCATGCAGATTCCGGTCGGGCTGCTGCTCGACCGATACGGTGCCCGCCCGATCATGACGATCGGCATGCTCCTGATGGCGGTGGGGCAGCTCACCCTGGCCTTCTCCCCCAGCGTCGGTGTCGCGATCTTCGCGCGCACGCTGCTCGGCGCCGGCGACGCCGCCATCTTCCCCGGCGTGCTGCGACTCATCGCCACGTGGTTCCCCGCCCAGCGCGGTCCGCTCATGAGTCAGCTCACCGGGCTCGTCGGCCAGTCGGGGCAGCTGCTCGCGCTCGCACCTCTCGCAGCACTGCTGCACGCGACGAGCTGGGAGGTCGTGTTCGGCGGCATCGCGGGGTTGTGCGTGCTCTTCGGCATCCTCGTCCTCACGCTCATCCGCAACCACCCGCCCGATGTCGGGCGCGATGTCACGGTCGACACCGATACGGGCGCCATCCGGGTCGTGCGCTCGTCGATCGATACAGGCGTCGGCATCCGTGCGGCGTGGGCGCACCCCGGCACGCGTCTCGCGTTCTGGTCGCACTTCACGAGTCCGTTCGCGGGTACGGCGTTCGTCCTGCTGTGGGGCATGCCGTTCTTGACGGCCGGTGAGGGCTTGTCGAAGGCGCAGGCGGCCGGCGTGCTGTCGACGTATGTCGTGATCGGCATGATCCTCGGGCCCGTGATGGGTGACCTCTCCCGACGCGTCCCGCACCTGCGCTCCCGCGCGCTCGTGCTGCCCGCGATCGGGGTGCAGTTCGTCGTCTGGATCGTCGTGATCGTGTGGCCGGGCGCGGCCCCGCTGTGGCTGCTGTACGCCTTGGCGTTCGGGCTCGCGATGGGCGGTCCGGCATCGCTGGTCGCCTTCGATCACGCCCGCACGCACAACCCGGCGCACCGGCTGAGCACGGCGACGGGCATCACGAACGTCGGCGGCTTCCTCGCCGCGCTCATCGCGATCTTCGCGATCGGGATTGCACTCGACCTGCAGGGTGCCGGAACCCCCGACACCTACCGCCTGGATGCCTTCCGGCTCGCGTTCCTCACGCAGGTGCCGCTCTGGGTGCTGGGCTGGACCTTCATCGTCATCGAGCGACGCAAGACGCGCGTGCTGCTCGGGATGGACCCTCCGCGTCACCCCCGCTGAGCGGCCCGGTCGTCAGACCGTGCCGTCGCCTGAGGTGCGGGTCTCGCTGCGTGTGATGCGCTCTCCGCCGACGGGATCGACGGTGCGCGTGACCTGCTCGCTCGATCGACGGCGGAAGGCGAAGACGAGGCCGATCAGGAACACCACCACGCCGGCGCCCATCAGGATGTACCCGATGAGGTCGAGGTCGACGAACTGGCTCGTGTCGACGTTGATGGCGAAGACCAGGATGGCTCCGATGACGATGAGGGCGATGCCGGCACCGATGCTCATGGTGATGCTCCTTCGGGTGGGGGGTGTCCGGGGTGGACGGCACCTACTGTGCCGCACGCCCCTCACCCCCACCACACCCTTGACATGCCCTGCGCGGCTATGCCAGCGCAGCTCAGCGCGGCGCGACCTCGATCCATCCGCCGCCGAACTTGGCTTCGCGTCCATCGCCCGATGAGGTGCCCGTCAACCGACGCTGGAACCACGGCCCGAGGTGCTCGCGAAAGTACTCGCCGCGCGCCAGGCGCACTGACTCCGGCAGTTCGGGCAGCGCCCACCACTCCCCCGGCACTCGCTCGCCGAGTGCGTCCAGCACGCGCGCGGCGACCCGATGGTGCCCGCGGCTGTTCATGTGCAGCCGATCTTCCGACCAGAAGGACGGGTCAGACAACTCGGCATCCGGCCAGTTCAACGCGCGCACGACGTCGGGGCGCTCGCCCATCCGCTGCTCGACGGCGGTCGACATCAGGTCGCCGCGGCGCTGGATGACGCGGCCCAGCGGCAGCTGCGCTGACGGATTCGCGCCCGACAGCAGCAGGAGCGTCACTCCCTCTTCATCGCAGCGGCGCAGCACCTGGCTGAAGGCGTCGGCGATGTGCGCGATCGAGGTGCGGGGGCGCAGCATGTCGTTGCCGCCGCCGTTGAAGGACAGGTGCGTCGGCTGCAATGCGAGCGCGCGCTCGAGCTGCTGCTCGACGATCGGCCAGACGAGCTTGCCGCGGATCGCGAGGTTCGCGTACTCGATCGGCTCGCCCCGCGAGTCGGCCCATCCTTGCGCGGCGAGGTCGGCCCAGCCGCGGACGGAACCGTCGGGCAGCTCGTCGCCGACACCCTCGGTGAAGGAGTCGCCGATGGCGACGAAGCGAATGGATGCCACCCGACGAGCCTACTCAGGCCTGCGACAGCAGGTCGCGCACCATCGGCTGCACCTGCGTGCCGTACAGCTCGATCGAACGCAGCATCTTGCTGTGCGACAGGGTGCCGTTCGCGTATTTCAGGTCGAACCGATCCGCGCCGAGGGTCTTCACCGTCGCCGCGATCTTGCGCGCCACCGTCTCGGGCGACCCCGCGTAGATCGCGCCTTCCGCCCCGATGTCGTGCTGGAACTGCAGCCGGCTGTACGGCGGCCAGCCGCGCTCCGCGCCGATCGCGTTGCGATTCGCCTCCATCGCGGGGTAGAGCTCGTCCCACGCCTGGGCATCGGTGTCGGCGATGTGACCGGGTGAATGGATGCCGATGGGCAGAGGGTCTCGCCCGAACGAGTCGAGCGAGCGGTGGTAGAGATCGACGTAGGGGCGGAACCGTTCGGCGCTGCCGCCGATGATCGCGAGCATGAGGCCGTACCCGTAGCGGGCTGTTCGCACCACCGACTCGGGCGAACCGCCGACACCGACCCACGCGGTGATGCCGTTCTCGGTCTTGGGGTACACATCGGCGTTCGTCAGCGCGGCCCGCGTCGTGCCCTGCCACGTGACCGGCTTCTCTTCCAGCAGCTGCGAGAACAGATCGAGTCGCTCCTCGAAGAGCACCTCGTAGTCGCTCAGGTCGAAGCCGAACAGCGGGAACGACTCGATGAACGAACCCCGCCCGAGGATCACCTCCGCACGACCGCGCGAAAGCGCGTCGAGCGTCGCGAAGCGCTCGTACACGCGCACCGGATCGTCGCTCGAGAGCACGGTCACCGCGGTGCCCAGGTGGATCTGCTCGGTGCGCGCGGCAGCCGCAGCCAGCACGAGCTCGGGGCTCGACACCGCGAACTCATGGCGGTGGTGCTCCCCCACCCCGAAGAACGCGAGACCCACCTGGTCGGCGAGCACCGACTCGTCGACGATGTCGCGGATGGTCTGCGCGTCGGTCTGGCGCTCACCGTCGTCGTTCACCGTGATGTCGCCGAAGGTGTCCAGGCCCAGTGCTACTTCATGCATGTGAATAGGAACCCCGTCGGCTCACGCGGCATTCCCCGTTCGCGTCCGACGCCGTCCGATCAGCCCGCGAGAGCCATGCGCAGGGTGTCGAGTCCGACACCGCCGACGCGCAGCGCACGCATGTGGAAGCGCTTGATGTCGAAGTCGTCGCCCTCGCGCGCGGCCGTCTCGTCGCGGATCTGCTCCCAGATGCGCTGGCCGACCTTGTACGACGGCGCCTGGCCCGGCCAGCCGAGGTAGCGGTTGACCTCGAACTGGATGAACTCGTCGGGCATGTTGACGTTGCGACGCATGAACTCGAGCGCGTACTCGGCATCCCACGTTCCCGTGCCGTCGAGGCGCGGCTTGCCCAGGTGCACGCCGATGTCGAGCACGACGCGCGCCGCGCGCATGCGCTGGCCGTCGAGCATGCCGAGGCGATCGGCGGGGTCGTCGAGGTAGCCCAGCTGCTCCATGAGGCGCTCCGCGTAGAGCGCCCACCCCTCGGCATGGCCGCTGGAACCTGCGAGCAGGCGGCGCCACGAGTTGAGCTCGGCGCGGTTGTACACGGCCTGCGCGATCTGCAGGTGGTGGCCCGGGACACCCTCGTGGTAGACGGTCGTGAGCTCGCGCCAGGTGTCGAACGAGTCGACGCCTTCGGGCACCGACCACCACATGCGGCCGGGGCGCGAGAAGTCGTCGGTCGGGCCGGTGTAGTAGATGCCGCCCTCGTTGGTGGGGGCGATCATGCACTCGAGGGTGCGGACCTCTTCCGGGATGTCGAAGTGGGTCGCGCCCAGCTCGGCGACGGCGCGGTCGCTCGTCTCCTGCATCCACGCCTGCAGCGCGTCGGTGCCGTGCAGTTTGCGCGTCGGGTCCTGCTCGAGGAAGGCGACGGCCTCTTCGACGCTCGCGCCCGGGAGGATCTCGTTCGCGATCGACTCCTGCTCGGCGACCATGCGGGCGAGCTCCTGCACGCCCCACTCGTACGTCTCGTCGAGATCGATTTCGGCGCCGAGGAACTGGCGCGAGTGCAGCGCATACAGCTCGCGTCCGACGGCGTCGTGCTCGGATGCCACGGGCAGCAGCTCGTCGCGCAGGAACGAGGCCAGCTCGTCGTAGGCGACGCGCGCAGCGCCGGTGTGCCCGGAGAGGGTTCGTGCCAGAGATGCGGGCAGGTGGCCCTCGGCGGGTGAGGCTTCGAGGACGAACTCCGCGAAGAATCCGGTGTCGGACGTGTACCGGCCGATCTGGGTGATGACCTCGCGGACCTGCCGACGCGCCGGTACGACCCCCGCCGCGATGCCGGCGCGGAGGGTCTGACGGTAGCCGTCGAGCGCTGCCGGGATCGCCGCGAGACGGTCGGAGATGACGCTCCAGTCGTCGACCGTGTCGGTCGGCATGAGGTCGAAGACGCTGCGCAGATCCTGCACGGGCGACGCGATGACGTTCAGGTCGCGCAGGTGCGCACCGGCGTCGTGCAGGGCGATCATGAGGCGGAGGTCGCCGGCCAGGTCGGCCTTGGTCACCTCGTCGACCTCGTCGACGGGTTCGGCCGACTCGAGCGCAGCGAGGGTCCGCTGCGCCGCCGCGTGACGCTTCTCGTGCCCCTCGGGCGAGAGATCGTCGAGGCGGCCGTTGTGCTCGAAACGGCCGATGTACGTGGCGAGAGTCGGCGACAGTTCGGCGACCTCGTCGACCCAGGCTTCCGCGATCGCGTCGATCGAGGTGGGCGTGCGCTGTGCGTCAGTCATCCCTCGAGCCTAATCCCACCCGGACCGGTACCGAGTGTCACCAGCGCCGTCAGTGCCCGGCGACGTCCCAGTTCGCGCCGCGGCCGATCTGCACGTCGAGCGGCACTGTGAGGTCGGCCGCGTCGCCCATCCGATCGCGGACGATCGCCTCCACGGCATCCCACTCCCCCGCTGCCACCTCGACGACGAGCTCGTCGTGGATCTGCAGCAGCACGCGCGAGCGGAGGCCGTCGGCGACGAGCTGCTCGTGGATGTGCAGCAGCGCGAGCTTCATGATGTCGGCGGCACTGCCCTGGATCGGCGCGTTGAGCGCCGCGCGCTCGGCGTTCTCGCGCAGCACGCGATTGGGGCTGCCGAGGTCGGGGAACGGGCGACGGCGACCGAAGATCGTCTCCGTGTAGCCGTCGATGCGCGCCTGCTGCACGGCGCTTCGCAGATAGTCGCGCACGGCCCCGAAGCGCGCGAAGTACTCGGTCATGAGCAGCTTCGCCTCGGACTGGTCGATGCGCAGCTGCTTGGAGAGACCGAAGGCGCTGAGGCCGTAGACGAGGCCGTAGCTCATCGCCTTGACCTTCGTGCGCATCGCGGGGGTGACCTCGGCGGGCTCGACGCCGAACACGCGCGCACCCACGAAGCGGTGCAGGTCTTCGCCCGAGTTGAACGCCTCGATGAGGCCCTCGTCGCCGGAGAGGTGCGCCATGATGCGCATCTCGATCTGCGAGTAGTCGGCCGTGAGCAGCGTCTCGTAGCCCTCGCCGACTTCGAATGCCGCGCGGATGCGGTGCGACTCCTCATTGCGGATCGGGATGTTCTGCAGGTTCGGATCGGTGCTCGACAGGCGCCCGGTCTGGCTGCCGGTCTGCACGTAGGTGGTGTGCGCGCGTCCGTCGTCGCCGATCGCCACGTCGAGCGACTCGATGATCTGGCGCAGCTTCGTCGCCTCACGGTGTTGCAGCAGCAGATCGAGGAAGGGGTGCGGGTTCGACTCCTGCAGATCGGCGAGCACCGCGGCATCCGTCGAGTAGCCCGTCTTGGTCTTGCGGGTCTTCGGCAGCTCGAGCTGCTCGAACAGCACCTCCTGCAGCTGCTTCGGCGAGCCGAGGTTCACCTCGCGGCCGATCTCGGCATAGGCGCGCTGCGCGATGTCTTCCGAGCGCGCGGCGAGCTCGGCCGAGAACGCCGAGAGCTTCTCGTGCGAGATCGCGACGCCGGCGAGCTCCATGTCGGCGAGCGTGTCGAGCGTCGGCAGCTCGATGTCATCGAGCACGGATGCCACGGGCGCCGGCATCTCTTCTCGGATCTCGTCGGTCACCCGCAGGGTGTACCAGCCGAGCTGTGCCGGCGTCGCGCCCTCGGTCTCGGGCACCAGCTGGGTGGGATCGGCCTCGGGCAGCTTCTCGTCGAGATAGCGGTCGACGAGGTCGCCCAGCCCCTTGTCGGGAAAGCTCGGGCGCAGCAGCCAGCCGGCGAGGATCGGGTCGAACACGAGCCCGCCGAGGCGGATGCCGGCGCGGCGCAGCGCCTTCACCTGCGGCTTCGCGTCGGCGACGACCTTCGGTGCGTCGCTCTCGAGCCACGGACGCAGCGCCGTGGCGACGTCGCCCGACCAGGATGCCTCGGCCGCGGCATCCCTCGATGCGACGCCGATGCGCGCCGGGAGTCCCCCCTCGGTCGTGAAGGTCACGGCGAGCTCACCCTCGCGCTCGGCGACCCACGCCGCAAGGGCGTCAGCGTCGAGCTCGTCCGGCACCGGGGCTGCGACGGAGGGGGTCGAGGCCGCAGCGAGGTCGTCGCCGTCTGCGGGCATCGCCTCGAACACACGCGGCAGCAGCGTGCGGAACTCGAGGCGCGCGAAGATGTCGCGGACGGCCTGCGCGTCGATGGGCTGCATCGCGAGCTCGGCTGGGCCGACGGGCAGCTCGACGTCGCGCAGCAGGGCGTTGAGCGCTCGGTTTCGCTTGACGTCGTCGAGGTGATCCCGCAGGTTGCCGCCCACGACGCCGGTGATCTTGTCGGCGCTCGCGAGCAGCGCGTCGAGCGAGCCGTACTGGGTGAGCCACTTCACGGCGGTCTTCTCGCCCACCTTCGGCACGCCGGGCAGGTTGTCGCTCGTCTCACCGACGAGAGCGGCGATGTCGGGGTAGTTCGCGGGCGGCAGGCCGTATTTCTCGACGACGGCGTCGGGGGTGTAGCGCTTGAGCTGCGAGACGCCCTGGACGCTCGGGTAGAGCAGGGTGACGTCGTCGGTCACGAGTTGGATCGTGTCGCGGTCGCCCGAGCAGACGAGCACGTCGAAGCCCTGGTCGGCGCCCTGCGTGGCGAGGGTCGCGAGGATGTCGTCGGCCTCGACGCCCTCTTTGGTCAGCACGGTGACGTTCATGGCGGCGAGGCAGTCCTGCAGCAGCGGGATCTGGCCTTTGAACTCGCTCGGCGACTCGGACCGGTTCGCCTTGTACTCGGGGTACTCGTCGGTGCGGAACGAGTGGCGTGAGGTGTCGAACGCGACCGCGAGATGCGTCGGCCGCTCTGCCTTGACGAGGTTCACGAACATCGACAGGAATCCGTAGATGCCGTTCGTGTGCTGGCCGTCCTTCGTCGAGAAGTTGTCGACCGGCAGCGCGAAGAACGCACGGTAGGCGAGCGAATGGCCGTCGACGACGAGCAGGGTAGGCTTTCCGGAGTCCGTCACCTAAGCCACTCTAGACGCGGGTGCCGACAGCGAACTTCCCGAAATCGATCGCATCCGAAGGTGGACGATGACCGTTCCCACTCCCCCCGCATCCCCCGCCGAGAACGACGGATTGGCGTGGGCCACCCAGCGCGGAATGGGCGCCCTCGCCGAGAAGATGGGCATCGAGTTCACCGAGTTCACGATCGAGCGATCGGTCGCCACCATGCCGGTCGAGGGGAACACTCAGCCCGTCGGACTGCTGCACGGCGGGGCCTACGTCGTCCTCGGCGAATCGCTCGGGTCGATGGCCGCGAACCTGCACGCGGGCCCCGGCCGCCTCGCCGTCGGGGTGGACATCAACGCGACGCACACCCGCTCGGCGACGTCGGGGATCGTCACCGGCGTCTGCACCCCGGTGCACCTGGGTCGGTCGATGACAGTCCACGAGATCGCCGTCACCGACGATCAGGGTCGGCGCTGCTCGACGATCCGCATCACCAACATGATCAAAGACCTCTGACGTCGAGGTTTCGACTCGCTGCGCTCGCTCGACTCACTTCTTGGGTGAGAGCTGCTCGATGATCGCCTTCGCGACATCCTGCATCGTGAGTCGACGATCCATGGACGCCTTCTGGATCCACCGGAACGCCTCGGGCTCGGACAGGCCCATCTTCTCGTTCAGCAGGCCCTTGGCCCGATCGACGAGCTTGCGCGTCTCGAAGCGCTCGACCATGTCGGCGACCTCAGCCTCGAGCGTGATGATCTGCTCGTAACGGGCCAGGGCGATCTCGATCGCGGGCAGCAGGTCGTTCGGCGTGAACGGCTTGACGACGTACGCCAGCGCACCGGCTTCACTCGCCCGCTCGACGAGCTCCTTCTGGCTGAACGCCGTCAGCAGCACGACGGGGGCGACGTGGTTTTTGCTCAGACGCTCAGCGGCGCTGATGCCGTCGAGGACGGGCATCTTGACGTCCATGATCACGAGGTCGGGGCGCAGCTCGGTCGCGAGTTGCACGGCTGTCTCGCCATCCCCCGCTTCGCCGACCACGTCGAATCCGTTGTCACGGAGAATCTCGACGATGTCGAGGCGGATCAGCGATTCGTCCTCGGCCACGACGACGCGTCGCGGTGAGGTGGGCGTCGTCGTGGAGTTCAGTTCCGGCTCAGTCACTCGTCCATCCTAGGACAGGACGCGCCCACGCCTGCGGTATCGTCGATTGCACGTGCGCCGGTGTGGCGGAATGGCAGACGCGACCGACTCAAACTCGGTTGCCCGCAAGGGCGTGTGGGTTCGACTCCCACCACCGGCACGGTTTTCACCAGCAGGGGCTCAGTCATCAGTCAGGGTGCTGATCGCCGTGGTGTTCGGGTCCGGAAGGGTCGCGACCTGCTCGGGCGAGCGCAGATCGACATCGGCCGGCGCCTTCTTGTCGAGCTCGGGCGGCAATTCCAGCGGGCGCCGTGAGTAGTAGACCTTGCCCTTGCGGTAGAACAGCACCAGCGGGACGACGCCCAGCAGGATCAGACCGATTCCGAGCAGGTTGACGATCGGATCGTTCACCGGGATCGAGGCCGCGAACGCCCACGCCATGAAGGCGGCTCCCGCTGCCGGCCATAGGCCGATCAGCAGGAAGTTCTTCACCGACTGGAACAGCACCCGCCGATAGGCGACCACGACGGCGACACCGGCGAGCGTGTAGTAGAACGCGATCTGCAGGCCGATCGACGAGATCGCGTTGCTCATGATGTCCGCGACGCTGCCCAGGAAGTTCGAGCCGAGGAAGAGGACCAGCGAGACGCCGAGGATCACGAGGGTGGCGAACGTCGGGGTCTTCCAGCGCGGGTGCACGCGGCCGAACGCCCTCGGGATGGTGTGGTCCCGCCCCATCGCGAAGAGCGTCCGAGTCACCTGGATGAGGGTGGTCTCCAGCGTCGCGATCGTCGAAAGGGCGACCGCGATGATGAGGATCTTTCCGCCGATTCCGGGCCAGATGACATCGCCGAGCACGGAGAGGATGTTGGCACTGTTGTCGGCGATCTCGTCTTGCGAAAGCATGATCAGCGTCGCGATGGTGAAGACCTCGAACAGCACGAACACGATGCCGACCCCGATCAGTCCGGCGGAACCGGCCGACTTGTGGCCGTCGGTGGTCTCTTCGTTGAGGTTCGAGCTGACATCCCACCCCCAGTAGTAGAACGCGGCGACGAGCGCGGCGCTGACGAACACGCCGGGGCCTGCGAGGTGGTCGAAGCCGAACCACGACCAATCGAAATCCGGGCCGTCGTGGCTGCCGGTGCTCGCTCGCACCAGTGCGAGGATCGCGAACACGAACAGAATGCCGACCTCGATGATGGACATGATCCACTGCGCGCGCGCGGTCACGTGCACCCCGAAGTAGACGCACGCGGCCATGATCACGAACCAGACGGCGCCGATCGCCGTGATCAGCGGCACGTTGTCTGCCTGCGAGGGGTCGAACAGCGAGACCGTCATCGCGCCGGCGGGCAGGGCTCCGGCGACCATGAAGATGGTGGCGGAGATGACCAGCGCCCAGCCCGACAGGAACCCCAGCGCAGGATGCAGCGCGCGGGCCACCCATGAATAGGCGGCGCCCGCGTTGACGTCGGCGCGACCGAGATAGAGGAATGCCCACGCGATGCCGAGCATGGGGATGCCGCACCAGAGCAGCGCGGCCGGGGCGCCGAGACCTGCGGCGCCCACGAGGACGGCGGTGGTGGCGGCGATGGAGTAGGCGGGTGCACTGCCCGCGACGGCCATGACGATCGAGCCGGCGGGGCTGATGCCCCCGGCCTGGAGCGATGTGGCGCTGTCCCTCTGGTCGTCGGGTACGACCTGAGAGTCGGTGTGGGACATGGGTCTTCCTCTCTGACGCCGACGGCTCGGCGTCACGAGGGAGAGTTACTCTCGGGATGTACCTCGGATGTGTCAGCCACGTGTCGCCTGCACGCACGAAGGGGATGCCTCGTCACGAGGCATCCCCTTCGGCTGCGCGGCTCGCTACACGTGCTGCTGGTAGACGGGCGCCTTGCCGTGCACGGCGTCGCCGATCCGGTGCACGCGGATGTCGTTGGTCGAACCGATGATCCCGGGAGGGGATCCAGAGATCACGACGACCTTGTCCCCTTCCTTCGCCAGCCCGTTGCCCAGGAAGAAATCGTCGACCTGGATGAACATGAGGTCGGTGTGTGCGACGTGCTCGACGAGCGAGGACTGCACTCCCCAGGTCAGCGCCATGCGGCGGCGGATGGCCGGGTCGACCGCGAACGCCATCATGGGGATGGCGGGGCGCAGGCGCGACATGCGGCGCGCCGTGTCGCCCGATTCGGTGAAGATCGCGATGTACTTCGCCTCGACGAACTCGGCGACCTCGTTGGCCGCGAGCGTGATGATCCCGCCCTGCGTGCGCGGCTTGGCGCTGAACGGACGGATCCGCTCGAGGCCGTGCTCTTCGGTCGACTCGACGATGCGGGCCATGGTCTGCACCGTGACGACGGGGTACTCCCCCACGCTCGTCTCACCGGAGAGCATCACCGCGTCGGCGCCGTCCAGCACCGCGTTGGCGACGTCGGATGCCTCGGCGCGGGTCGGGACCGGAGCGTAGGTCATCGACTCGAGCATCTGCGTCGCGACGATCACGGGCTTCGCCATACGGCGGCAGAGCTCGACGGCCTGCTTCTGCACGATCGGCACGGCCTCGAGCGGCAGCTCGACGGCGAGGTCGCCGCGGGCGACCATGATGCCGTCGAACGCGTCGATGATCTCTTCGAGGTTGTCGACCGCCTGCGGCTTCTCGATCTTGGCGATGACGGGGACCTTCCGCCCCTCTTCCGCCATGATCTCGTGCACGCGGGTGATGTCGGCGGCGTCGCGCACGAACGACAGCGCGATCAGGTCGGCGCCCGCGTGCAGGCCCCAGCGCAGATCCGACTCGTCCTTCTCGGACAATGCGGGCACGCTCACGGCGACGCCGGGCAGGTTGATGCCCTTGTTGTTCGACACCGTTCCCGCGACCACGACCTTCGTCGTGACGACGGGGCCGTCGACGCTCACGACCTCGACGCGCACCTTGCCGTCATCGATCAGCAGGGAGTCTCCCGGTGCGACGTCGCCAGCGAGGCCCTTGAACGTCGTGCCGACGAGGTCGCGGGTGCCCACGACATCCTCGGTCGTGATGCGGAACGTCTCGCCGACGGCGAGATCGTGCGGCCCGTCAGAGAACTTGCCGAGGCGGATCTTCGGCCCCTGCAGGTCGACGAGGATGGCGACGGGGCGGCCCGCGTCATCGGCCGCCTTGCGGACATTGGCGAAACGGACTTCGTGCTCGGCATAGGAGCCATGGCTCAGGTTCATGCGGGCCACGTCGACGCCGGCGTCGATGATCGCTCGGATCATCTCGTACGACTCGGTGGCGGGGCCCAGGGTGGCGACGATCTTCGCGCGTCTCACTGACTGATCTCCGGTCTGTGTTCGATTTTCGGGGGTGGTTTCAGCCTACGCGGGCTGCAGGCCGATCGCGACGTCGGTGGGGCGCACCGGCGACGGCAGGGTCGTGCGACCCATGAGGTACTCGTCGACGGCCGCCGCTGCGGCGCGACCTTCGGCGATCGCCCAGACGATGAGCGACTGGCCGCGACCGGCATCGCCGGCCACGAACACGCCGGGAGCGGTCGACTGGTAGTCGTCACCGCGCTCGACGTTGCCGCGGCCCGTGAAGACGGTACCGAGCTGCTCTTCGAGTCCGCTGCGTTCCGGACCGGAGAAACCCATCGCGATGAGCACGAGGTCAGCGGGGATCTCGCGCTCGGTGCCGCTCTTGGGCACGCGGCGGCCGTCGGGCAGGTACTCGGTCTCGGCCAGGCGCAGCGCGCGCACCTCGCCGGCCTCGTTGCCGAGGAACTCGACGGTGGATGCCAAGAAGCTGCGCTCGCCGCCCTCTTCGTGCGCCGACGACACCTCGAACAGCGTCGGCATGGTCGGCCAGGGCTGGTGGTCGGGACGCGCCTGCGGCGGCTGCTTGCCGATCGCGAGGTTGGTGACGCTCAGCGCGCCGTGCCGGTGCGCGGTGCCGATGCAGTCGGCGCCCGTGTCGCCGCCGCCGATGACGATGACGTGCTTGCCCTCGGCGTGGATCTGGTGCGGCACCTGGTCGCCCGCGGTGGCCTTGTTCGACTCGACGAGATACTCCATCGCGAAGTGCACGCCGTCGAGGTCGCGCCCCGGGATGGCGAGCTCGCGGGGAAGCGTCGCGCCGGTGGCGATGACGACCGCGTCGTAGCGAGCGCGCAGGTCATCCCACGTGATGTCGACGCCGATCTCGACGCCGGCGCGGAAGCGCGTGCCCTCGTCCTGCATCTGCCGCAGCCGCGACTCGAGGTGACGCTTCTCCATCTTGAAGTCGGGGATGCCATAGCGCAGCAGGCCGCCGATGCGGTCGTCGCGCTCGAAGACGGCGACGGTGTGCCCGGCGCGCGTCAGCTGCTGAGCGGCCGCGAGGCCGGCAGGCCCCGATCCGACGACGGCGACGGTCTTGCCGGTCAGCCGCGCGGGCGGCTCGGCTTCGACCCAGCCGTTCGCGAAGGCGTCGTCGATCGTGGCGACTTCGATCTGCTTGATCGTGACCGCGGGCTGGTTGATCCCCAGCACGCACGAACTCTCGCAGGGCGCGGGGCACAGGCGACCGGTGAACTCCGGGAAGTTGTTCGTCGAGTGCAGGCGCTCGATCGCGGCACGGCCCTCGCCGCGCCACATGAGGTCGTTCCACTCCGGGATCAGGTTGCCCAGCGGGCATCCCTTGTGGCAGAACGGGATGCCGCAGTCCATGCAGCGCCCGGCCTGGCGGCGGAGAACAGCCGAGTCGCCCGGCTCGTAGACCTCTTTCCAGTCCATGATGCGGACGGGAACGGGCCGCCGCGGCGGCAGCTCGCGTTCGGTGTTCTTGAGGAAGCCCTTCGGGTCAGCCACCGGTCACCTCCAGGATGCGGGTCCAGACGACGTCGCCGTCGGGGTCGAGCCCCTCGGCGACGGCATCGTTTCGGGTCTGCAGCACCGCCGCGTAGTCGCGCGGCAGAACGCGAACGAAGTTCGCGACTTCGGTCTCGAAGTCATCCAGCAGTGCGGATGCCAGGGTCGAGCCCGTCTCGGCGACATGCTGCTCGAGCAGATCGCGCAGGATCTCGACGTCGCCCGATCCGAGCGGCAGCAGCTCCAGCTCGCCGCTGGCCAAGGCCTCGCGGTTCACCAGGGCCGTGTCGAGGCGATAGATGTACGCCGCACCGCCCGACATGCCGGCACCGAGGTTGCGGCCGGTCGTGCCGAGGATCACGGCAAGACCGCCGGTCATGTACTCGAGCGCGTGGTCGCCCACACCCTCGACCACCGCGGTCGCTCCCGAGTTGCGCACGAGGAACCTCTCGCCCACCACACCGCGCAGGAACATGCTGCCCTGCGTGGCGCCGTAGCCGATGACGTTGCCGGCGATGACGTTCTGCGACGCATCGAACGTGGCATCCCGCGGCGGGCGCACGACGATCTGTCCGCCCGACAGTCCCTTGCCGACGTAGTCGTTCGAGTCGCCCTCGAGCCGCAGCGTGATGCCCGCGGGCAGGAAGGCGCCGAACGACTGCCCGGCCGAGCCCGTGAGATTGATCTCGATCGTCCCCGCGGGCAGCCCGTGTTCGCCGTGAGCCAGCGTGACGCGGTTGCCCAGCATCGTGCCGACGGCGCGCTCGGTGTTGCGGATCGGCAGGTCGATCGAGATGTGACCGCCGTGGGCGATGACATCCTGCGCGCGCTCGATCAGCGCCACATCGAAGTGCTTGTCGAGCTCGTGGTCCTGGTCGCGCAGGTGCCGGCGGGGCGCGTCGGGCGCGAACGCCGGGCCCGCAAGGATCGGGCTGAGGTCGAGCCCGCTCGCCTTCCAGTGCTCGATCGCGCCGTTCACATCGAGCAGCTCGCTGCGGCCGATGGCCTCGTCGAGTGAGCGGAAGCCCAGCTCGGCCAGGTATTCGCGCACCTCCTGCGCCAGGAACTGCATGAAGTTCACGACGAACTCGGGCTTGCCGCTGAAGCGCGCGCGCAGCACAGGGTTCTGCGTGGCGACGCCGACGGGGCAGGTGTCGAGGTGGCAGACGCGCATCATGACGCAGCCCTCGACGACGAGCGCCGTCGTGGCGAAGCCGAACTCTTCCGCGCCGAGCAGCGCCGCGACGATGACATCGCGGCCGGTCTTCAGCTGCCCGTCGGCCTGCACGACCACGCGGTCGCGCATGTCGTTGAGCATGAGCGTCTGCTGCGTCTCGGCGAGTCCGAGCTCCCACGGCGTGCCGGCGTGCTTGAGCGAGTTGAGCGGGCTGGCACCCGTTCCGCCGTCGTAGCCCGACACGAGGATGACGTCGGCGAGGGCCTTGGCGGTGCCCGCCGCGACTGCGCCGATGCCCGACTGGCTGACGAGCTTGGCGTGCACTCGCGCCAGCGGGTTGGCGCGCTTCAGGTCGAAGATCAGCTGCTTGAGGTCTTCGATCGAGTAGATGTCGTGGTGCGGCGGCGGCGAGATGAGTCCGACGCCGGGCGTGCCCCCGCGGGTGCGAGCGATCCACGGATACACCTTGCCGGGCGGCAGCTGACCGCCCTCGCCGGGCTTCGCGCCCTGGGCGAGCTTGATCTGGATGTCGTCGGCGTGCGTCAGGTACATGCTCGTGACGCCGAAGCGGCCGGATGCCACCTGCTTGATCGCACTGCGACGCGTCGGGTCGAGCAGTCGGTCGACGTCTTCGCCGCCCTCACCGGTGTTCGATTTCGCGCCGATGGAGTTCATCGCGATCGCGAGGGTCTCGTGCGCCTCCTTCGAGATCGAGCCGTAGCTCATCGCACCGGTCGAGAACCGCTTCACGATCGATTCGACCGGCTCGACCTCGTCGATCGGCACCGGCGGCCGCTCCCCCGTCTTCAGACGGAACATGCCGCGCAGGGTCTTCAGCTCGGCGGCCTGATCGTCGACGAGCTTCGTGTACTCGCGGAAGATGTCGTAGCGACGCGAACGCGTCGCGTGCTGCAGGCGGAAGACCGTGTCGGGGTTGAACAGGTGCGGGGCGCCGTCCCGGCGCCACTGGTACTCGCCGCCGGTCCACAGGCGCTCGTGCGCACGCGCCGCGCCGTCTTCCGGGTAGGCGTAATCGTGGCGCGCCTGGTTCTCCGCGGCGATCTCGCGCAGGCCGATGCCGCCGAGCTTGGTCTCGGTGCCGGTGAAGTACCGCGCGATGACCTCTTCGGAGAGGCCGACGGCCTCGAACACCTGCGAGCCCGCGTACGACGACACGGTCGAGATGCCCATCTTCGACATGATCTTCAGCACGCCCTTGCCGAGTGCGTAGATCAGGTTCTTGACGGCCTTCTCGGGGCCGATGCCCGTGATGAAGCCGGCGCGCACGAGGTACTCGACGGTCTCCATCGCGAGGTACGGGTTGACGGCTGAGGCGCCATAGCCGATGAGCGTCGCGACGTGGTGCACTTCGCGGACGTCGCCGGCTTCGACCACGAGACCGACCTTCATGCGGTTCTCGCGGCGGATGAGGTGGTGGTGCACGGCGGCGACCATCAGCAACGACGGGATCGGGACGAGGTCCTTGTTCGAGTCGCGGTCGCTCAGGATGATGAACTCCGCGCCCTGCGCGATCGCCTCGTCGACCTCGGCGCACATCGCCTCGAGCCGCTGCTCCAAGGCATCCTCACCCTGCTCGAAGGGGTAGAGACCGCGCACGGTGACCGAGCGGCGACCCGGCAGCGCCTTGTCGATGTTCTGGAGCTTGGCGAGCTCGTCGTTGTCGATCACGGGGAAATCGAGCGTGATCGTCTGCGTGTGCTCGGGGCCCCACGACAGCAGGTTGCGCTCGGGTCCGAGCCCGAGGGCGAGCGAGGTGACGACCTCTTCGCGGATCGAGTCGAGCGGCGGGTTGGTCACCTGGGCGAACTGCTGCACGAAGTAGTCGAACAAGAGGTGCGGACGGTCGCTCAGCACCGCGATCGGCGAGTCGGAGCCCATCGCGCCGAGGGGCTCGGCGCCGTTCTGCCCCATCGGAGTGAGGAGGATCCGCACCTCCTCCTCGGTGTAGCCGAACGTGCGCTGACGGCGGGTGATCGAGGCGATGGGGTGCACGATGTGCTCGCGCTCGGGCAGATCCTTGAGGCGCACGCGCCCGGCATCCAGCCACTCCTGCCACGGCTCGAGGGTGGCGAGCTCGCGCTTGACCTCGTCGTCCTCGATGATCCGGCGCTGGGCCGTGTCGACGAGGAACATCCGCCCGGGGCGCAGGCGTCCGCGACGCTTGATGCGCTCGGGGGCGAAGTCGAGCACGCCGGTCTCCGAGCCGATGACGACCAGGCCGTCGGTCGTCTCGGTCCAGCGGCCCGGGCGCAGGCCGTTGCGGTCGAGCGTGGCGCCGACGAGCGTGCCGTCGGTGAAGATCAGTGCCGCTGGTCCGTCCCAGGGCTCCATCTGCATCGAGTGGTACTCGTAGAAGGCGCGCAGATCGGGGTCGATCTCGGTCTGCTTCTCGTAGGCCTCGGGCACCATCATCGAGATCGCGTGCGGCAGGCTGCGGCCGGTGAGGGTGAGCAGCTCGAGGACTTCGTCGAAGGATGCCGAGTCGCTGGCGCCCTCGGTGCAGATCGGCAGCATCGGGCGGATGTCGCCGATGAGCTCGGATTCGAGCTGCGACTGGCGCGCGCGCATCCAGTTGCGGTTTGCGCCGACGGTGTTGATCTCGCCGTTGTGGGCCAGCATGCGCAGCGGCTGCGCGAGCGGCCACGACGGGAACGTGTTCGTCGAGTAGCGCGAGTGCACGACCGCGAGCTCGGAGGCGAAGCGCTCGTCGGACAGGTCGGGGTAGAACGGCTCGAGCTGCAGCGTCGTGACCATGCCCTTGTAGCCGAGGGTGCGCGAGCTGAGCGACACGAAGTAGGCGTCGTGCTCGCGGCGAGCGCGCTTGCGCAGCCGGTACACGCGCCGGTCGAGCGCGATGCCGCTGAGGGCCGGCGCGTCGCCGACCGCGGGGCGCGACACGAAGACCTGCTCGAACGCGGGCTGCGCCGCGTGCGCGAGCTTGCCCAGGTGCTCGGGCGAGGTGGGCACCTCACGCCAGCCGAGGACGGTCAGGCCCTCGGTCGCGGCGATGCGCTCGACGCCCGCCTTGACGGCGGCGCGCTCCTCGTCGCCCACGGGCAGGAACGCGAGGCCGGCGGCGTACTCGCCCACGGGCGGCAGGTCGAAGTCGGTGACCTCGCGCAGGAAGGCATCCGGCATCTGCGTCAGGATGCCTGCGCCGTCGCCCGTGCCCGCGTCGGAGCCGATCGCGCCGCGGTGCTCGAGGTTGCGCAGCGCCGTCAGCGCGAGCGAGACGATGTCGTGGCCGGGCTCGCCGCGAAGCGTGGCGACCATGGCCAGGCCGCAGGCATCCTTCTCGAACGCAGGGTTGTACATGCCCTGCTTTGCGGGAAATCCTGACAGCGGTCGTGGGGTCGATTCACGACGAAGGCTCGGAGCCATACCTACCGTCCTCAATGATCTTGCTGAAGCGGGGACGACGTCGGCCCTTTTCTCGCGGGGTGTTACTTCGAGGCGACTGTGCTTGTGGCGGTGTCCGTGATGGATCCGGGCGTCGGGGGTGCGCTGACGTCCACGAAGTCATCGGTATTCTGCGATTGTACAGTCCCGCCGCCGGTCCACTCGCGACCGGGCTGGTAGGGCGACGGTTCGAGGCCCGGGTGGCGCCGCGTCTGCACGAAGAAGATCACGATGCCGACGATCACGCCGAAGATCGCCGCCCAGACGTTGGTGCGGAGGCCGAAGAAGACCTCGCTCGGGTCGATGCGGATGTTCTCCCAGACGATGCGGCCCGCGCTGTACCAGACCAGGTAGAGCGCGAACAGGCGCCCCCACTGCAGTGTGAAGCGCTTGCCGACCCACAGCAGGAAGAGCACGCCGAGCGAGTTCCAGATGACCTCGTAGAGGAAGGTCGGGTGGAAGAGCGTGCCTTCCGGCAGTCCCACGGGCCACGCCGCGTTGGGGTAGTCGATCTGCAGGCCCCAGGGCAGGTCGGTCGGCGTGCCGAACAGCTCCTGGTTGAACCAGTTGCCGAACCGGCCCATGGCCTGAGCCAGCAGCAGGCCGGGCGCGAGGGCGTCGGCGAAGCTCCAGAACCGGACGCCCGTCCACTTGCAGCCGAGCCACGCGCCGATCGCGCCGCCGATGAGGGCGCCGAAGATCGCGATGCCCCCCTCCCAGATGTAGAAGATCGCCGCGATGTTCTTGCCGGGGCCGAAATAGAAGCCCCAGTGCGTCACCACGTGGAAGATGCGCGCACCGATGATGGCGAGCGGCACCGCGATGAGGCAGATGTCGATGACGACCCACGGCTCGGCGCCGCGTGCGGTGAGGCGACGGTTCGTCATGATCGCCGCGACGATGATCCCCGCGAGGATGCACAGGGCGTAGAAGTGGATCGTCAGCGGCCCGAGCTGGAACGAGCTGATCGACGGGCTGGGGATCGAGGCGACCACGAGGGCGGAGGAAAGCACGAGGGGAAGTCTACTTCGCCGCCTGCGCTCGCCCGTTCCACGCCCCCGGTCGCCCCGCGAGCACAGCAAGTGCGGACGTTTCGACTCGGTCGCTTCGCTCCCTCGCGGGGCGCCCGGGCGGCGCCCCCACCACCCGGTCGTTGAGCGAGCGCAGCGAGTCGAAACGCAGAGCGCAGCGAGTCGAAACGCAGAGCGCAGCGAGTCGAAACGCAGAGCGCAGCGAGTCGCAACGCCCTCACTCTTCCCGTGGCCGGGCCCGCTGACGTGCGCTCCAGCCTTTCACGGCGCCGATCCCGCCTTCCGCGTAGGCGATGCGCTTGGCGTGGCTCCATCCCTGCATGCGCTTCTCCCAGGCGAACGCATCGTCGATGCGGGCCATCTCCTCGCTCCAGAACAGCGACACGGGCAGCCGCCGGCGGGTGTACATGGCGCCCTCCCCCGCCTGATGCTGCGCAAGGCGTCGCTCGAGATCGAGCGTGCTGCCGACGTACAGCGTGTCGTCGGCGCACAGCAGCATGTAGACGAAAGGCATGGCGCGACGCTATCGATCGAGCGCGGGCTTGGTATCGATAGTCCACAGGTGCGGACGTTTCGACTCGGTCGCTTCGCTCCCTCGCGGGGCGCCCGGGGGCGCCCCACCAACCGGTCGCCCCGCGAGCGCAGCGAGTCGAAACGCAGAGCGCGGCGAGTCGAAACGGGTCAGCGGGCGGTGCCGGATGCCAGGGCGCGTGCCTCGGCGGCGAGGCCGGGGATTCCGCCGTCGCGGAGAGCCCGGACGAGCGCGGTGCCGACGATCGCGCCGTCGGCGTAGTCGACGACGCCGGCCACCTGGTCGGGCGTCGAGATGCCGATGCCGACGCACGCATGCGCCACGCCGTGCTCGCGCAGGCGCCCGACGAGGGTGCGCGCCGCGGCATCCAACTCGGCCCGCTCGCCGGTGATGCCCATGGTCGACACGGTGTAGACGAAGCCGGTGGATGCCTCGGCGATCATCGCCAGGCGCTCCTCGGTCGAGGTCGGCGCCGCCAGGAACACGCGGTCGAGTCCCGTGCGCTCGGAGGCCGCGATCCATTCCGCCGCGGCGTCGGGCGTGATGTCGGGGGTGATGAGGCCCGCTCCCCCGGCGGCGAGCAGATCGTCGGCGTAGCGGTCGACGCCGTACTGCAGCACGGGGTTCCAGTACGTCATCACGAGGATCGGCACGTCGGTGCGAGCGGCGATCTCGCGCACCGCGGTGAACGTGTCGCGCAGCCGGAAACCCCCGGCCAGCGCGGCCTGGGTCGCCTCTTGGATGACGGTGCCGTCCATGACCGGATCGGAATATGGCGGGCCGAGCTCGAGGATGTCGGCACCGGCTTCGGCGAGGGCCACGGCGGCGTCGATGCTCGTCTGCAGGTCGGGGAAGCCGAGGGGCAGGTACCCCACGAACGCGCCGCGACCCTCGGCGTGCGCCGCCTCGATGGCGTCGGAGACGCGGCTCACAGCTCGGTCCCCTCGCCCTTGGCGGCGGCCGCGGGCGGGGCGGCGTCGACCGGTCCGTCACCGTCGTCGTACAGCCCGAACCACTGCGCGGCCGTGTCCATGTCCTTGTCGCCGCGGCCCGAGAGGCTCACCGCGAGGATGGCATCGGGTCCGAGCTCGCGCCCGATGCGCAGCGCGCCCGCGAGGGCGTGCGCCGACTCGATCGCCGGGATGATCCCCTCGGTGCGGCTCAGGAGGCGCAGGGCATCCATCGCTTCGGCATCGGTGGCGGGGATGTACTCGGCGCGGCCGATGTCGGAGAGCCAGGAGTGCTCGGGGCCGACGCCCGGATAGTCGAGACCCGCAGAGATCGAGTGCGACTCGATCGTCTGGCCGTCTTCGTCCTGCAGCACGTACGTCTTCGCGCCGTGCAGGATGCCGGGGCGCCCCCGCTCGATCGACGCCGCGTGCTTCTCGGTGTCGACGCCGTCGCCGGCGGCCTCGACGCCGTAGAGCTTCACGCCCTCGTCGTCGAGGAACGCGTCGAACATGCCGATCGCGTTCGAGCCGCCGCCGACGCACGCGATGACGGCGTCGGGCAGCCGGCCGGTCTCGTCGAGCAGCTGCTGACGCGCCTCTTCGGAGATGATCTTCTGAAAGTCGCGCACCATCGCCGGGAACGGATGCGGGCCCGCGGCGGTGCCGAAGATGTAGTTGGTCGTCTCGACCGAGGCGACCCAGTCGCGGTAGGCCTCGTTGATGGCATCCTTGAGCGTCCGCGAGCCTGTCGTGACGGGCACGACCTCGGCGCCGAGCAGACGCATGCGGGCGACGTTCAGGGCCTGGCGCTCGGTGTCGACCTCGCCCATGTAGATCGTGCACTCGAAGCCGAACAGGGCCGCAGCCGTCGCCGTCGCGACGCCGTGCTGGCCTGCGCCGGTCTCGGCGATGACGCGCGTCTTGCCCAGGCGCTTGGTGAGCAGCGCCTGGCCGAGCACGTTGTTGATCTTGTGCGAGCCGGTGTGGTTGAGGTCTTCGCGCTTGAGGAAGACGCGAGCGCCGCCGGCGTGCTCCGCGAAGCGGGCGACCTCGGTGAGTGCGGACGGGCGACCGGCGTACGAGTGCAGCAGCGCGGTCAGCTCGGCGGCGAACGCCGGGTCGGCCTTGGCGGCCTCGTATTCGGCGGTGAGCTCGTCGATCGCGGCGATGAGGGACTCGGGCATGTAGCGCCCGCCGAACTCGCCGAAGAAGGGTCCGTGCTGGTCGCGCAGGCTGCTGGTGGTCACTTCGACTCACTTCGTTCGCTCGGGGCAGGCAGGGATCCCGCTTCCAGGAATGCGTGCAGGGTCGACACCGGGTCGTTCGTGACGAGCGCTTCGCCGACGAGCACGACGTCGGCCCCGGCAGCGCGGTAGTGCGCGACGTCGGCGGGAGCCAGCACCGCCGACTCGGCGATCTTGATGGCATCGTGCGGGAACGCGTCGGTGAGAGACCCGAAGAGGTTCTTGTCGAGCTCGAACGTCGAGAGGTTCCGCGCGTTCACGCCGATGAGCTTCGCGCCCAGGTCGCTCGCGCGGGCGAGTTCGTCGCGCGAGTGGGTCTCGACGAGCGGCGTCATGCCGAGCTCGAGCACCAGGGCGTGCAGCTCAGCGAGCAGCGGCTGGTCGAGTGCCGCGACGATCAGCAGCACGAGGTCGGCTCCGGATGCCCGGGCCTCGAGCACTTGGTAGGGGGTCGCCACGAAGTCCTTGCGCAGCACGGGAACGGCGACGCGTGCCTTCACGGCTTCGAGATCGGCCAGCGAACCCTTGAAGCGCCGCCCCTCGGTGAGCACCGAGATCGCCGACGCGCCGCCCTGTTCGTAGCGGGCGGCCTGCAGCGCGGGGTCAGGGATGGCGGCGAGGTCTCCGCGCGAGGGGCTCGCGCGCTTGACCTCGGCGATGATCTTGACGCGGTCGGCAGGTGCAAGGGCGGCGAGTGCATCGAGCGCGGGGCGCTGAGCGAGCGCGGCGCGCTCGACCGAGGCCAGCGGAGCGCTGACTGCTCGATCCTCGGCATCCTGCACCGCGCCGGCGGTGAGGTCTGCCAGCATGATCAGTGCTGCTTCGGCGTGTACTTGTCGCCGTAGGCGCCGTAGCCGGCCTTCGCCATCGCCCAGCCGACGATCGCGCCGACGACGAGCAGGCCCACGGATGCCCAGACGAGTGCGGGCATGTCGAGGAAGAAGAAGAGCGTGCCGAGCGCGAACGCGAGGAGCATGATCACAACGGCGGTCCAGGCGGCCGGGGAGTGTCCGTGGCCGGGGTCGTCGATGCTGCTCATGGTTCTCCTTCGGGGTGCGAACGGGGCACGTGGCGGTTCGGGCCCAGTCTAGCGGGCGGTCGGGTCATCGCCGTGCGAGAGGTCATCCCACGAATCGATCGCGTCGTGGGGCCTCGAGCCCGACGCGATCTGCTCGTGCGCGACCTCGCGGCGGTACCGGCGGCCGCCCGAGCGCCAGCGGTGTGCCGTCGCGAGGGTGAGGATGCCACCGGCCGCGATCACGACGCCCGCGACGGCGGCGATGAACGGCCACGGGGTGCCCGAGATCTCGCCGACGAGGCCCGCGATCACGGTGTTGCCGGACAGGCCGGTCGCCTTCGTGACGACCGCCGCGATGGCATCCACCGGGTGTTCCAGGCCGATGCGCGCCGCACCCGAGAGCAGTGTGCCGCCGATGAGGATCGCCACCACGCCGAACGCGTAGCGCAGCACGCGCCCGACCACGGTGAGGGCGAGGCCCAGCGCGAGCGCGGCGAGGCTGAGCGGGGCCAGCAGCGGCAGCGCAGAGGCGCCCGGAACGGCGAGTGGCTCCGACGCGCCGGAGAGCAGGGTCACCTGGAGCCAGGTCTGCGTCGACGCGATGATCGCGGCGGCTCCCCCGAGAACGATCGCGAGGACGGCGAGCGAGCGTGCGCGGGCGATCACGGAACGCCTTCGACCTGACCGACGACCGGCGTGAGGTCGTCGGCATCGAAGCACGTGCGGTCGCCGGTGTGGCAGGCCGCGCCGATCTGCTCGACGGCGATCAGCAGCGTGTCGCCGTCGCAGTCGAGGCGCGCGCCCTTCACGTACTGGGCGTGGCCCGAGGTGTCGCCCTTGCGCCAGTACTCCTGCCGCGAGCGCGACCAGAAGGTCACGCGGCCCTCGGTGAGGGTGCGGCGGAGCGCCTCGGCATCCATCCAGCCCAGCATGAGCACCTCGCCGGTGTCGTGCTGCTGGATGATCGCGGGAACCAGCCCGTCGGCGTTGAAGGTCACGCGCCCTTCGACAGGCTCAGGGACCGGTGTGGGCTCAGGAGCCGGTGTGGGCTCAGGGACCGGTGTGGTGGTGTCGGTCATGCGCGGACCTCGATCCCATCGTCCTGCAGGGCGGTCTTGACGTCGCCGATCGTGAGCTGGCCCGAGTGGAAGACCGATGCGGCGAGCACGGCGTCGGCGCCCGCGTGGATCGCGGGGGCGAAGTCGGCGGCCGCCCCGGCACCGCCCGAGGCGATCACGGGTACCGAGGAGATCTCGCGCATCAGGCCCACGAGCTCGAGGTCGAAGCCGTCCTTGGTGCCGTCGGCGTCGATCGAGTTGACGAGGAGCTCGCCCGCGCCGCGGTCGATCGCCTCGCGTGCCCAGTCGAGGGCGTCGAGCTGGGTGAGGGTGCGCCCGCCGTGCGTGGTCACGACGAAGCCCGAGTGGGTGCCGGGCGCGCGCTTCACGTCGAGGCTCAGCACGAGCACCTGCGCGCCGAAGCGGTCGGCGATCTCGCCGACGAGGTCGGGCCGGGCGATCGCGGCCGAGTTGACCCCCACCTTGTCGGCGCCCACGCCGAGCAGGCGCGCGACGTCGTCGGCAGAGCGGACTCCCCCGCCGACCGTCAGCGGGATGAAGACCTCTTCCGCGGTGCGGCGCACGACGTCGTAGGTCGTCGAGCGGTCATCGACCGTCGCGGTGACATCGAGGAAGGTCAGCTCGTCGGCGCCCTGCGCGAAGTACAGCGCGGCGAGCTCGACGGGGTCGCCCATGTCGCGCAGGTTCTCGAAGTTGACGCCTTTGACGACGCGGCCCGCGGCGACGTCGAGGCACGGGATGACCCGACAGGCGAGCGACATCAGAGTCTCGCGTTGTGGATGGGCGTCACGAGGATCGCGCGTGCGCCGATCGCGTACAGGGCATCCATCACCTGATTGACGGTCGTGCGGGGGCTCATCACCCGCACGGCCACCCAGGCCGGGTCGCGCAGCGGCGAGATCGTCGGCGACTCGATGCCCGGGGCGAGTGCCACGGCCTCGTCGACCAGGTCGGCGGGGAGGTCGTAGTCGATCAGCACGTAGCGCCGCGCGACCATCACCCCGCGCAGGCGGCGCAGCAGCGTCTCGGTGCCGGCGGCTTCGACGGGCGCGCCGATCAGCACAGCCTCGGACTCGAGCAGGACGGGGCCGAAGATCTCGAGACCCGCCTGCTTCAGGGTCGTGCCCGTCGAGACGACGTCGGCCACGGCATCCGCGACGCCGAGCTGCACGGCAGACTCCACCGCGCCGTCGAGCGGCACGAGATCGACGGCCACGCCGTGCTCGTCGAGGTAGGCGTCTACGAGGCCCGGGTACGCCGTCGCGACGCGCAGACCGTCGAGGTCGCTGAGGTCGTGGAACTTTCCGGGAGGGCCCGCGAAGCGGAAGGTGGATGCCCCGAACCCGAGCTGTTCGATTTCGCGAGCGCCCGGCATGCGGGCATCCAGAAGCAGATCGCGGCCCGTGATGCCGACATCGAGGGCACCGGAGCCGACGTAGGTCGCGATGTCCTTCGGGCGCAGGTAGAAGAACTCGACCTCGTTCACGGGGTCGATGACGTGCAGGTCCTTCGGGTCGCGACGGCCGGTGTATCCGGCCTCGGAGAGAAGTTCGGCGGCGGTGTCGGCGAGCGACCCCTTGTTCGGCACGGCGATTCGCAGCATGGTGCGGGGACTTTCGGTGTCGGAGAGTGTGGGAGCGAGAGCGCGCTCAGAGATGTCGGTAGACGTCCTCGAGAGTCAGGCCCTTCGCGAGCATGAGCACCTGCAGGTGGTACAGCAGCTGCGAGATCTCCTCGGCCGTCTCGGCATCCGACTGGTATTCGGCGGCCATCCAGACCTCGGCGGCCTCTTCGACGATCTTCTTGCCGATCGCGTGGACGCCACGATCGAGCTGTGCGACAGTGCCCGAACCCTCGGGGCGCGATGCGGCGGTGGCGGTGAGCTCCGCGAACAGGCCCTCGAACGTCTTCACTCCTCCAGGCTACCGGTCCGCGCGACAGGGGCGCGCGCGGCGAGGCCTGTCGAGGCTGGTCCTCGCGGCTATGGTCGTGCCATGGACCCGATCCGTCAGATGCTCACCGACGTGCTCGACGAGGTTCGCCCTCGCGACGAGGGCGAACTCGCGCAGTACATCCCCGAGCTCGCGCGGGCCGATCCCGACCGGCTGGGCCTGGCGATCGTGGGTCCGCGCGGCGAGGTCGTCGCGGTCGGCGATGCGGACGCCGAGTTCACGATCCAGTCGATCTCGAAGCCGTTCGTGTTCGCCCTCGTGCTCGATGCCCTCGGTCGCGACGCGGTGCTGCGTCACGTGGGCGTCGAGCCGAGCGGCGAGCCTTTCAACGCGATCAGTCTCGAGCACGAGACGGGTCGGCCGGCGAATCCGCTGATCAACGCGGGAGCGCTCGCGACGACGGCGCTCGTCGCGGGAGGCGATGCGACCGAGCGCAGCGCGCACATCGTGGCGGGGCTTTCGCGGTTCGCCGGGCGGACCCTGCGCGTTGACGAGGACGTGTACGCGTCGGAGTCGGCGACCGGCGACCGCAACCGCGCGCTGGCGCATCTGCTGCGTTCGTACGGGCACATCGACGGCGACGTCGACGGCGTCGTCGAAGCCTACTTCCGGCAGTGCTCGACGCTGGTCACCGTCTGCGATGTCGCCGTGATGGCCGGCACCCTCGCCTTCGGCGGGCGCAACCCCGTCACCGGCGAGCAGGTCGTCTCGGCGCGGACGGCCCGCGACGTCGCCTCGATCATGACCAGCTGCGGCATGTACGACGGTTCGGGTTCCTGGCTGCTGAGGGTCGGACTGCCCGCCAAGAGCGGCGTGTCGGGCGGGCTGATGGCGCTCGCGCCCTCGCAGTTCGGTGTCGGCGTGCTCAGTCCGCGACTCGATCCGCATGGCAACAGCACGCGCGGACGGCTGCTGCTCGAGCGCCTCAGCGAGTCGTTCGGCATGCACGTGTTCGAGCAGCACGAGGGCATCGCCGCCCCCGGTGTCGTGATCGAGCGCGGCGACGACGGTGCCGTGCACGTGGTGCTCGATGGGGAGCTCTCGTTCAGCGGTGCCGAGCGCGTGCTCGCGGCCGTGCGCGGCGTCGACGTGGAGCTCGGCGGTGAGCAGCTCGTCGTGGACGTTCGCGCGGTGCGCCAGCTGCATCCGGCGGCGCTCGCCGTGCTGCGCGAGCAGGTGGGCGATCTCGGCGGGCGCGTGCACGTCGAGGTCTGACGCTCCCGTCAGTGGCGGTGGGCGGATGCCTCGGCGCGCAACGCCGCGATGGCGCGGTCGGGGTCGTCCGCGCCGAACACGGCTGATCCCGCCACGAACGTGTCGGCGCCGGCTTCGGCGGCCTGCGCGATCGTCGACTCTGAGATTCCCCCGTCGACCTGCAGCCACACCTGCGATCCGCGGCGCCGTGCCTCGTCGTGCAAGCGCGCGAGCTTGGGCATCTGATCGGCCATGAAGGACTGGCCGCCGAAGCCCGGCTCGACCGTCATGACGAGGATCTGGTCGAACTCGTCGAGGACGTCGAACAGTCCCTCGACCGGCGTCGCGGGCTTCACGGCGACGCCCGCCCGCGCGCCCATCTCGCGCAGGCGCCGCGCGAGGCTGATCGGATCGGCCGCCGCCTCGAGATGGAACGTCACCGACGCGGCCCCGATCTCGGCGTAGTCCGGGGCCCAGCGGTCGGGGTCGGTGATCATCAGGTGCACATCGAGCGGTACGGGGCTCGTGGCCTGAATCCGCTCGACCATCTGCGGCCCGAATGTGAGATTGGGGACGAAGTGGTTGTCCATGACATCGACGTGGACGAAGTCGGCGCCGGCGATGCGCTCGAGATCGCGCTGCATGTTCACGAAGTCGGCGGACAGGATGCTGGGGTTGATTCGCGCCACGCGCCCATTATCCACACCCCGACTCGAACTGGCGGGGCTGGGCCGCGACTGGCCGATAGGGTTCTTGAGGAGATGCGTGGTCGTCCGGTCGAAAGCGGACGGGCCTCGCACCGTCGACGAAAGGCAGACGATGAGCGGGAACGGTCAGGGCGAGGCGCCGGTATGGGACGCGGAGCGCGGCGAGTGGGTGTCGGGAGCATTCCGCTGGGATGCCGCCGCCGAACAGTGGATGCCGCGCGCTGAGGCGGTCACGCCCCCGGCGAGCGAGGTCGCGCCGCAGCCCGAGGTCGCGCCGCAGCCCGAGGTCGCGCCGCAGGCGGAGGCCGCCCCGCAGCCGGAGGTCGCACCGCAGCCTGAGGCATCCCTTCCCCCTTACGCTGCGCAGCAGCCCGCGCCGCAGGAGTATGCCGCGCCGCAGGCGGAGGCATCCCTTCCTCCTTACGCTGCGCAGCAGCCCGCGCCGCAGGAGTATGCCGCGCCGCAGGCCGACGCCATCGCACCCCAGGGCTATGCCGCCCCCCAGGGGTACGCGGCGCCGCAGGAGTATGCCGCCCCCCAGGGCTACGCTCCTCCGCAGGGGTACGCCGCTCCGCAGGGCTACGCTGCGCCCGAGGGCTACGCCGCTCCGCAGGGCTACGCTGCGCCGCAGCCCGGTGACGTGGGCGCCCCGCGGAAGAAGCTCCCGACTGGCGCGCTCATCGGGATCATCGCGGGTGGCGTCGTCGTCTTGCTCGCCATCATCCTGGCTGTCGTGTTCGCCGCCCGCGGCGCCGGGGCCGGGACGGGAGCGGGGGCCGGCGGAGACTCCGGGGGCTCCGACCCCAAGAGCGTCGTCACCGACTATCTGAACGCGGTGGCTGCCGGTGACAGTGCGAAAGCACTGAAACTGCTCGACTCGAAGCCGCGCGACTCGACTCTGCTCACCAAGAAGGTGCTCGCCGCATCGCTCAAGGAAGGCGCGATCGACGACATCGTGGTGACGGCGCCGAAGGTGTCGGCGAGCGACTCGCAGGTCTCCGTCAGCGTGGACTACACGGTCGGTGGCGAGCCGGTGAGCGGCACGTTCAAGGTCGTCGACTTCGAGGGGGACGGCAGCTGGAAGGTCTATCGCGGCACGATCGACCTCTACGTCGGGTCGGACTTCAAGGGACTGAACCCGACGATCAACGGCGTCGCACTCGACGACGAGATGATCACCGTGTTCCCCGGTGTCGTCGCTCTCGCGATCGACAACCCCAACTACACCCTTTCGGGCACGACCTCGGTCATCGCCAGCGACCCCGACGACTACTCTCTGGGCCTGGATGCCACCGTTGAGCTCAGCGACGCGGGGCTCGCGGTGTTCCGGAGCACTGTTCAGAGCGCCGTCGACACCTGCTTGGCCTCGAAGAACCTCGTCGCCGGCTGCGGGATCGACCTGCCCGAGACACTCAGCGACGGCACGAAGATCATCGACGGGACGATCACGCGCACGTTGCGTGCTGACGGGGCGGCGAAGCTCGCCAACCTCGAGCCCGACGAGCTGTTCGGCGATCCCGGACAGGTGCGCGGGCCCTACATCGGGGGGCTCGACGTCACGGCGGACTGCGAGGTCGACGGTCAGCGCAAGACCGGCTGCTCGTTCCTCTTCCTCCCCAGCCTCGGCGCACCGCTCGTCGACTTCACGGTCGATCCGCCGATCGTGCGCTGGGACTGAGCGGGCTCAGCGCCGTCGCAGCAACGAGATCGACATGGCGTCGCTCCCGTGGCGATGCGGCCAGAGCTGAGCGCGGCCGTTGCCGGCGCCGTCAGCGGGGTGCCCCGGAAGGTCAAGGGGGGCGCCGCTGACGGACGCCAGCACGGCACGGGCATCGAGTTCTTCGATCTCGTCTCCGTGCGTGCGCAGCGCCTCGGTCACGATGCCCGCGGTCTCCGCGAGGTGCGGCGAACACGTCACGTACGCGACGATGCCGCCGGGCTTCAGTGCGCCGATCGCGGCGCTCAGCAGCTCGGTCTGCAGAGCCGCGAGCGCGGGCACATCCGACGGCTGCTTGCGCCAGCGGGCTTCGGGGCGACGGCGCAGGGCACCGAGGCCGGTGCACGGCGCATCGACGAGGATGCGGTCGTAGCGGCCCCGCCCCGCACGCGTGCGGCCGTCTTCTTCCGAGACCGGCACGGCGAGCGGCACGCCCGCGACTGAGTCACGCACGAGCCCGGCTCGCGCCGGCGACAGCTCGTTCGCCTCGAGGTGGGCGCCGCCGGCCAGAGCCTCGGCAGCGAGGATCGCGGTCTTGCCGCCGGGCGCGGCGCACAGGTCGAGCCACTGCTCCCCCGCGCGCACGGGTGTCGCTCGGGTCAGCGCGAGGGCCGCGAGCTGCGAGCCCTCGTCCTGCACGCGCACGCGGCCGGCCGAGGCCGCGACGAGCGCGCCCGGGTCGCCGCCCGGCGACCGGAATCCGATCGGCGAGTACGGGGTCGGTGTGGCATCCGCCGGCACGCCGGCGAGGCCGGGCAGTGCGGCGAGCGTCACGACGGGCGACGCGTTGTCGGCCTCGAGCAGGGCTTCGAGCTCGTCGGCGCGTCCCTCGGCGGAAAGGGCCCGGCGGAATGCGCGGATGACCCAGACGGGGTGGGCGAACCGCAGCCCGAGGCGTTCGTCCTCCGACCGCGCGGCGGCGTCGAGGCGGTCGAGCCACTCGTCGACGGTGCGCTCCGAGACCCGCCGCAGGACGGCGTTCGCGAAGCCCGAGGCGGGTCGCCCGGCGGCCTGCCGCACCTGGCGCACCGTCTCGTTGACGGCGGCGTGCGAGGGCGTGCGCATCGACAGCAGCTGGTGCGTGCCGAGGCGCAGCGCGTCGAGCACGACCGGGTCGATCGCCGTGACCTCGCGCCCCGCGGCATCCGCGATGATCGCGTCGTAGGTTCCCTCGCGGCGGAGCGTGCCGTAGGTCAGCTCGGTGGCGAGTCCCGCGTCGGCGCTCGACAACCCGGCGCGTGCGATCGCCTTCGGCAGCAGCAGGTTGGCATAGGCATCCGACTCGTGCACGGCCCGCAATGTGTCGAAGGCGACCCACCGCGCCGACGCGCCGGACTTCGCCGTGGCTGGCTTCGGCGGCGTGCTGCCGCCCGTCGAGCGGCTCACGAGGTGCGTCCGATCTCGGCGCGTGGGCTGTCGCCGCGCAGGCCCCGCCACCAGTCTGCGGCGGCCATCGCACCTTTGCCGGCGGGCTGGACGGTCTTCAGCAGGATCGTGCCCTCCCCCGTGCCGAGCAGGACGTCGCGCCCCTCGAGGGCGAACTCGCCGGGCGCGAGGCGCGTGTCGGGCCCGCGGTGCGCGGCGAGGATCTTCAGCCGCTGACCGCCCACGAGCACGTGCGCACCCGGCTCGGGCGTCGTGCCGCGGAAGCGGTCGAGCGCGGCATCGGCGGATGCCCCGAGGTCGAGCTGTCCGTCGACGATCGTGAGCTTCGGCGCCACGGTCGCCTCGCCCGACTGCGGCACGGCGCGCGCGGTGCCGTCGGCGATCGCGTCGACGACCTCGCTCACGAGCGTCGCCCCGCGTTCGGCCAGTGCGGCCAGCACCTCACCCGCTGTCGCGCCGCGCGGCACGTCGTAGCGCAGCTGTGCGAAGACGTCGCCGGCATCGAGAGCCGGCACGAGCTGGAACACAGCCGCACCGGTCACCCGATCGCCCGCGATCAGCGCGTGCTGCACGGGCGCCGCTCCCCGCCAACGGGGCAGCAGCGAGAAGTGCAGATTGATCCAGCCGTGGGCCGGCAACGACAGCAGCGGCTCGCGCACGAGACCGCCGTAGGCGACGATGACTCCGAGGTCGGGGCGCAGCGCGCCGATCGACGCGGTGGCGTCCGCGTCGAGGCGGTCGGCCTTGATGATCGGCAGCCCGAGCTCGTCCGCGGCCCGGGCGACCGGCGACGGCGTCAGCACCCGCTTGCGGCCGAGCGGCGCATCGGTGCGGGTGACGACGCCGACGATTTTGTGACCGGATGCCGCAATGGCCCGCAGCGACGGGACGGCCGGCTCGGGCGTTCCGGCGAAGACGATGCGCAAGGGGGCTCCTGCAGGTATGCGGACGGTAGGTGAGTGAGGTGGCTGCGGCGAGGTCAGAGATCGAGCTCGGGCACGTCGAGCCGCACTCTCAGCGTAGTGCGCGGTGCGAATCGGTCGCCGCCCGAGCGTGCACGCCGTCCGCGGAGCGCATCGGCCACCACGGCGGCGCGGAGATTCTCGGCGACGGGTTTTCCGAGCGCGTAGTCGAAGCGCACGAGCGCGCGCACACCCGGCGAGCCGGCAGCCCCGTCGGCGGGTGCCGGGAGAGGAACGGGGCCGAGGATCGCCGAGGCATCCAGCGTCGGCACCGCGGCCCGCAGGTCCGTCAGCGCCATCGCAACGCTCGATGCGGAACCTTCGAGGGATGCCACGCGCACCGCAGGCGGCATGTGCAGCGGCACGCGGTCGGCGAGCTCTGCGCGGGCATAGGCCGGCTGTGTCCACGTGGCGAGCGCACGCGCGACGGGCCCCGCCACGCCCACGAGATGAACGGGGCTGCCCGGGGCTGCGAGGGCCGCGGCGTTCGACCACCAGCGCAGGCACGACTCGCCGACGCGCAGCTGCTCGGCCATGAGCATCCGGTCGCCGTCCAGCAGGATCACGGCGCGATAGCCGCCCTCGGCGTGGGGTTCGGCGCCGCGGGTCGCGACGACGAGAGCCGGGCGCGCGTCGACCTGGGCGACCGGGTGATCGCCGTCGGCCAGGATCACGCGGGTGTGCGGGAACGCTCGCCCGAGCTCGTCGGCCGTGCGCTCGCTGCCCGACGAGGCCATCCGCAGCGTCGTCGACTCGCAATGCACGCACGACCACGTCGGAATGGTGCGCCCGCACCACGTGCAGTCGGGCGCGGCGCCCGGCCTGCGCGCCCGCAGTGGCCCCGTGCAGTGCGGGCAGCGCGCCGGGGTGCGGCACTGCGCGCACACGAGCACGGGCGAATAGCCGGGACGGGCGACCTGCACGAGCACGGGTCCGTGCTGCAGCGCCTCGCGGGCGGCGGCGAACGCGGCCGACGGCACGCGCTGGCCTCGGGACTCGCCCTCTCGGGTCGCCGAGAGGACCACGGTCGGGCTCTCACGGCGGCGCGCGGTGATGTCGCGCACCCAGCCGAGCTGCACGAGGCGCTCGACGTCGGTCGTGCGCGTATGCCCCGCGAACACGAGGGCCGATCCCTCGAGCTCCTGCCGCACGAGCGCGGCGTCGCGCGCGTGCACGCCGGGGCTCAGCTGCTCGGCGAGCAGTGGGTCTCCGTCGTCCCACACGATCACGGTGCCGACGGAGCCTGCGGGCGCGTAGACGGTCGACCGGTTGCCGACGACGATCGCGGGCGCTCCCTCCAGCAGGCGCAGGTAGCTCGCGTAGCGTTCGGGGCCCGAGCGGCGCGCATCGTCGCGCACGACGACCTCGGCGGGCGCGTGCGCGGCCAGGACTGCGAGCACCTGATCCTGGTCGCGCTGGTCGGGTACGACGATCAGCGTGCTCTCGCCCCGGCCGAGCGTGTCGACCGCCATCGCCGCGAGCAGCTCGGCCCACGCGCCGACCGGCAGTTCGCTCGACGGACGGGGCGGCGCGTCGATCGCGAGGCGGGCTCTCGCCTCGAGCGCTCCGCGCAGATCGGGAAACGGATCGAGGATGCCTGCAGCCCAGGCGGTCTGATCTGCCGTGGGCCGCCCGGTGCTGGTGCCGTCGCCCGGGTCGGCCGGATCGACGGAAACGGCCGGATCTACGGCGCCCGTCGCTGTGCGCGCCGCCAGCCACGCCTTCTCGACGCGCACCATCCGCTTCGGGATCGCGAGGCGCAGGATGTCGCTCACCGAACCCGCGGCACGGTCGGCTGCGCGCCGCGCGAGCGCGTACAGCTCGGGCGTCAGCACGGGGACGGGCGACACGACGGCATCCAGCTCGGAAAGCGGCTTGCTCGATGCCCTGGCCTCGGCGGCATCGTCCGCGTCGACGACCTCGACGAGGTACCCCTCGACGGTGCGACCGGCGGTGCGCAGCGGCACCTTCACCCGCACCCCCGGCACGGCCTCGAGCGCCGCCGGCACGGCATAGTCGAACAGCCGATCGAGCTGCGGAAGCGGCGAGTCGATCAGAACCCGCCCGACGAGCGGCATGAGAGCGGTCAGAGTCCTGCGGCGGCGCGGAGCTGGTCGACGCGATCGGTGCGCTCCCAGGTGAACTCCGGCAGTTCACGTCCGAAGTGGCCGTACGCGGCCGTCTGCGCGTAGATCGGGCGCAGCAGGTCGAGGTCGTCGATGATCGCCTTCGGACGCAGATCGAACACGTCGCGGATCGCGCGCGTGATCGTCTCGTCGGAGACGTGCCCGGTACCGAACGTCTCGACGTAGAGCCCGACCGGCTCGGCGCGCCCGATCGCGTAGGCGACCTGCACCTCGAGGCGGTCGGCAAGGCCCGCAGCAACGGCGTTCTTTGCCACCCAGCGCATCGCGTACGCGGCCGAGCGGTCGACCTTGGAGGGATCCTTGCCGCTGAACGCGCCGCCGCCGTGACGGGATGCCCCGCCGTACGTGTCGATGATGATCTTGCGGCCAGTGAGCCCGGCATCGCCCTTGGGGCCGCCGGTGACGAAGGGGCCGGCGGGGTTGATGACGTAGCGGACGCCCGACAGGTCGAGACCCGTCGTCGCGAGCACCGGGTCGATGACCTCGGCCTGCACGGCGGCGCGCAGGGCCGGCAGTGAGATGTCGGGATTGTGCTGGGTCGACAGCACGACGGTGTCGACGGTGCGCGGCACGGTGCCGTCGTATCCGAGGGTGACCTGCGTCTTGCCGTCGGGGCGCAGGAACCCGAGCGCGCCCGAACGCCGTGCGTCGGTGAGGCGCTCGGCCAGGCGGTGGGCCGTCCAGATCGCCATCGGCATGAGCTGCGGCGTCTCTGTGGCGGCGTAGCCGAACATGATCCCCTGGTCGCCCGCGCCGAGCGCGTCGATGGGGTCGCTCGATCCGCCTTCGCGGTGCTCGATCGCTGTGTCGACGCCCGCGGCGATGTCGCCGGACTGCTCGCCGATCGACACCGTGACGCCGCACGAATCACCGTCGAAGCCGGTCTCGCTCGACGTGTAGCCGATGCGGTTCACGACGCTGCGGACGATTCCAGGGATGTCGACGTAGCCGTTCGTGCGCACCTCGCCGGCGACGTGCACGAGCCCCGTCGTCACGAGAGTCTCGACCGCGACGCGGCTGCCCCGGTCTTCGGCCAGCAGCGCGTCGAGGATCGAATCCGAGATCTGGTCGCAGATCTTGTCCGGGTGCCCTTCGGTGACGGACTCGGACGTGAACAGTCGCAGCTGGCTCATCGATGCTCCCAGAACGGAGGTGAGGGGGACGGAAGTGGGGATGCAACGATCATGCCCGTGGCCTCCGACAGACGGAGACCCCGGGCATGAAAGATGCCACAGAGAGTCACACTCTCCGTGGCATCCGGAAGATCAGTCGGCCTGACGCAGGCGCAGCTTGTCTTCGTGGATCTCGTGCAGCGCGATGGTCAGCGGC
Organism: Microbacteriaceae bacterium PS02068; assembly: GCA_029959325.1. Lineage (GTDB taxonomy): Bacteria > Actinomycetota > Actinomycetes > Actinomycetales > Microbacteriaceae > Microbacterium. The sequence goes on along the minus strand of JASCPF010000007.1, from coordinate 43,184 downwards.
TTGTCCTCGACGCTCGAGTCGACGAGCGGGCCGACGTTGTCGAAGAGGTTGCCCTCGTGCAGGTCGGAGTAGTAGTCGTTGATCTGGCGCGCGCGCTTGGACGCGTAGATCACGAGCTGGTACTTCGAGTCGACCTTGTCGAGCAGTGCGTCGATGGGCGGGTCGATGATGCCCTTGTCACGGCCTGTCATGAGTGACCTCCTGGGTCGAGTGGCGATGGGGAAAGCGAAAGGATGCCGGCGCGAACAGACGCGCGCATCCGTTCATTCTATCAGCGTGCGAGCGCCGCGACTTCGGCGGCCGCGCGGGCGACCTCGTCGTTGACGACGCGGTAGTCGAACTCGCTCTGCGAGGCCAGCTCGTGCTTGGCGGTGCGCAGGCGCCGGGCGCGCTCTTCGGCATCCTCAGTGCCACGCCCGACCAGGCGCTGCACGAGCTCGTCCCAGCTGGGCGGCAGCAGGAACACGAGCGTCGCATCGGGCGCGGCGGCGCGCACCTGGCGCGCCCCCTGCAGATCGATCTCGAGCAGCACCGTGCGACCCTCGGCGAGGGCGCGGTCGATCGGCGCCTTCGGTGTGCCGTAGCGGAACTTGTTGTGCACGGTCGCGTGCTCGAGCAGCTCACCGCTCGCGATGAGCCGGTCGAACTCCGTGTCGTCGACGAAGTAGTAGTGCTCGCCCTCGACCTCTCCGGGCCGGGGCGCACGCGTGGTCGCCGACACCGACAGCAGGATCTCGGGATGGTGGGCGCGGATGTGCGCGGCGACCGTGCCCTTGCCGACGGCCGTCGGACCGGCCAGCACGACGAGTCGGCTGCGGCCCGAGCGCGCCGCGGGCTGCGGAAAGCGTTCGTCGAGCCATTCGGCGAGCACGGCGCGCTGCCGGGCGCCGAGGCCCCCGAGCCGCTTGACCGGCGAGATGCCCAGGTCGGCGAGGATGCGGTCGCGCTTGCTCTCGCCGATCGCCGGCAGCGCGGTCAGGTATTCCGTGATGCGCATCGCGGCGGCGGGCGAGTCGGGGTTCTCCTGCGCGCGGCGCAGCAGCTCCTGCGGGGTGATGACCCGCATGCCGACGTCGTGCTTGAGGGCCGCGCGCTCGCGACGCGCGGCGACGGCACGACGCGACGCCGCGACTCGGTCGACCTCGGGGGGGCGTTGCTTGTCAGTCATCGCTGTCCACGGTACAGGCTTGCGCGCTCGTCGATCCGCGCGGCCAGCGCCGCCGTGCCCGCCGCTCCCCCGGTCAAGATGCTGCGGCTCTCGCTCGCGACAACCTGCGAGGCGACGTATCCGAACAGACCGGCGAGGTCGGCGGGCTGCGCCCCTTGGGCCCCGAATCCGGGCGCGAGGATCGGCGTGCCGGCGAGCACGATGTCGTTCAACCCGAACGACCGGCGGTCCACCGTGGCGCCGACCACGAGCCCGATCGAACCGAGTGAGCCCGGTGCGCCGATGTTGCGTGCCGCGACGTCGTGGGCGACGCGTTCGGCGACGCTCTCGCCGTCGGCGTCCGCCGCCTTCTGAACGACGGATGCCTCGGGGTTGCTCGTCGCCGCCAGGACGAAGGCGCCCTTGTCGTGCTGCAGGGCGAGGCTGAGCGCCGCGTGCAGCGAGTCGGTGCCGAGGTAGGGGCTGAGGGTCACGGCGTCCGACTCGAGCGGGGACCCCGGCTGCAGCCACGCGGCCGCGTAGCCCTCCATCGTCGTGCCGATGTCGCCGCGCTTGGCATCCGCGATGACCAGCAGATCCGCCGCGCGCGCGGCTGCCATCACGTCTTCCAGCGCCGCGAAGCCGGCCGAGCCGTAGCGCTCGAAGAACGCGACCTGCGGCTTGACGATGCCGACGCGGCCGGACGCCGCCTCGACCGTGCGCAGGCCGAATTCGCGGGCGCCGTCGGCCGAGGCATCCAGCCCCCAGGCGCGCAGCAGCGCCTCATGCGGATCGATCCCGACGCAGAGCGGGCCATAGGTGTCGAGCGCCGTGCGGAGGCGCTGGCCGAAGGGACGTGTCGACTCGTTAGGCTCGCTCAACGACCGGTCCCGCCTTCCGTGCAGCGCGATCCTCGGCGTATTCCTGCAGGCTGCGCACGGAGAAGCCCTCGCGCAGCGCCGGCATGGCGCTGACCGCCGCGCCGAGCACGGCCATCGTCGTGAAGAGGGCCTTGTCGGCAGCCACGGCCGCCGCGCGGATCTCGTAGCCGTCGGCGCGCGCGATGCCGCCCGACGGGGTGTTCACGACGATGTCGATCTCGCCCGCGTTGATGAGGTCGACGACGTTGCGCTCCCCCGATTGCTGGGTGGAGGAGTACTTGTTCACGACGTCGACGCGGATGCCGTTGCGCGAGAGGATCTCGGCGGTGCCCTCGGTCGCGATGATGCGGAAGCCGAGCTCCTGCAGGCGGTGCGCCGGCAGGATGACGGCGCGCTTGTCGTCGTCGGCGACCGACAGGAAGACTGTCCCCGACGTCGGCATGCCGCCGTACGCCGCGGCCTGGCTCTTCGCGAAGGCGGTCGGGAAGTCGCGGTCGATGCCCATGACCTCTCCCGTCGAGCGCATCTCGGGGCCCAGCACCGAGTCGACGGTGTGCCCGTCGGCCGTGCGGAACCGCTTGAACGGCAGCACCGCCTCTTTCACCGCCACGGGCGAGTCGAGCGGCACGCGCGATCCATCCTGCGCGGGCAGCATGCCCTCGGCCTTGAGCTCGGCGATCGTCGAGCCCGCCATGATGCGGCTCGCCGCCTTCGCGAGCGGGATGCCGAGGGCCTTCGACACGAACGGCACCGTGCGGCTCGCGCGCGGGTTCGCCTCGATGACGTAGAGCACGCCCGCCGACACGGCGAACTGCACGTTCAGCAGGCCCCGGACGCCTACGCCCTCGGCGATCGCGAGGGTCGCTTCGCGCACGCGATCGATCTCGGTGCGGCCGAGGGAGACGGGCGGCAGGGTGCACGACGAGTCGCCGGAGTGGATGCCGGCCTCTTCGAGGTGCTCCATGACGCCGCCGATGTAGAGCTCGGTGCCGTCGTACAGTGCGTCGACGTCGAGTTCGACCGCGTCGTCGAGGAAGCGGTCGACCAGCAGCGGCTTGCCGGGCTCGATGACGACCTCGCCCGCCGTCCGCACGAAGTAGTCGCGCAGGCTCGCGGTGTCGTAGACGATCTCCATGCCGCGACCGCCCAGCACGAAGCTCGGGCGCACCAGCACGGGGTAGCCGATCTCTTCGGCGATCGCGACGGCCTCGGCCTCGTTCACGGCCGTGCCGTGGCGCGGCGCGATGAGCCCGGCGCGGTCGAGCAGCTGCGAGAACAGCTCGCGCTCTTCGGCGATGTCGATCGCGGCGGGCGACGTGCCGAGGATCGTGTAGCCCGCGTCCTCGATGCCCTTCGCAAGGCCCAGCGGCGTCTGGCCGCCGAGCTGACAGACGACACCGTGGATCGTGCCCGACTGCGACTCGGCGTGCAGCACCTCGAGGACGTCCTCGAGGGTCAGCGGCTCGAAGTAGAGCCGGTCGCTCGTGTCGTAGTCGGTCGAGACCGTCTCGGGATTGCAGTTGACCATGATCGTCTCGTAGCCGGCATCCGACAGCGCGAACGACGCGTGCACGCACGAGTAGTCGAACTCGACGCCCTGCCCGATGCGGTTCGGGCCCGACCCGATGATGACGACCTTCCGCCGATCGCTCGGCGTGACCTCGGTCTCGTAGTCGTAGCTCGAGTAGTGGTACGGCGTGAGGGCGGGGAACTCCCCCGCGCACGTGTCGACCGTCTTGTAGACCGGGCGAATGCCGAGCGCATAGCGGATGCCCCGCACGTCAGCCTCGGAGATGCCGCGCAGCTGCGCGAGCTGCGCGTCGCTGAAGCCGTGCTCCTTGGCGAGGCGCAGGGTCGCGGCGTCGAGCTCCGAGGCATCCTGCACGAATGCGGCGACCTCGTTGATGAGCGCCATCTGGTCGAGGAACCACGGGTCGATCTTGGTGGCCTCGAACGCCTGCTCGACGGTCGCGCCGAAGCGCATCGCCTGCTGTAGCACGACGATCCGGCCGTCGGTCGGCTTCTTGGCGATCTCGAGAAGCTCGTCGACCGACAATTCGGTCCCTGAGCTTGTCGAAGGGCGCGGGCCCCAGTGGAAGCTCGACCCGCGCTTCTCGAGCGAGCGCAGGGCCTTCTGCAGCGCCGTCGTGTAGTTGCGGCCGATCGCCATCGCCTCGCCCACCGACTTCATGGTGGTCGTCAGCGTGTTGTCGGCGGCGGGGAACTTCTCGAAGTTGAACCGCGGCACCTTCACGACGACGTAGTCGAGCGTCGGCTCGAAGCTGGCCGGCGTCGCTTTGGTGATGTCGTTCGGCACCTCGTCGAGGCGATAGCCGATGGCGAGCTTCGCGGCGAGCTTGGCGATCGGGAATCCGGTGGCCTTCGACGCGAGCGCCGACGAGCGCGAGACGCGCGGGTTCATCTCGATGACGATGATGCGGCCGGATGCCGGGTCGACGGCGAACTGGATGTTGCAGCCGCCGGTGTCGACGCCCACGGCGCGGATGATGTCGATGCCGATGTCGCGCAGCTTCTGGTACTCGCGGTCGGTGAGCGTCAGCGCGGGTGCGACCGTGATCGAATCGCCCGTGTGCACGCCGACGGGGTCGACGTTCTCGATCGAGCAGACGACGACCGTGTTGTCGGCGGTGTCGCGCATGAGCTCGAGCTCGTACTCCTTCCACCCGAGGATCGACTCTTCGAGGAGAACCTCGGTCGTCGGCGAGTCGCGCAGTCCCGCGCCGCCGATGCGGCGCAGGTCTTCCTCGTTGTAGGCGAAGCCCGAGCCGAGCCCGCCCATCGTGAACGACGGACGCACGACGAGCGGGTAGCCGAGCTCAGCCGCTCCGGCGAGCAGGTCGTCCATCGTGTGCGCGATGACCGACTGTGCGACGTCGGCGCCGGCGTCGAGCACGAGCTGCTTGAAGATCTGGCGGTCCTCGCCCTTGCGGATCGCGTCGACCTTCGCGCCGATCAGCTCGACCCCGTACTTCTCGAGGATCCCCTGCTCGTGCAGTGCCATCGCGGCGTTCAGCGCCGTCTGGCCGCCGAGGGTCGGCAGGATGGCATCCGGCTTCTCTTTCGCGATGATCGTCTCGATGACCTCGGGGGTGATCGGCTCGATGTAGGTCGCATCGGCGAAGTCGGGGTCGGTCATGATCGTGGCCGGGTTGGAGTTCACGAGGATGACCCGCACGCCCTCTTCGCGCAGCACGCGACAGGCCTGGGTGCCCGAGTAGTCGAACTCGCACGCCTGGCCGATCACGATCGGGCCCGACCCGATCACGAGGACGCTGTTGATGTCGGTGCGCTTAGGCATTGGTGTCCTCGGTCGTTGAGCGAGCGGAGCGAGTCGACACGTCTTCACGAACGAGGTCGCGGAAGCGGTCGAAGAGGTAGTTGGCGTCGTGCGGGCCGGCGGCGGCCTCGGGGTGGTACTGCACCGAGAACGCGGGGATGTCGAGGGCGCGCAGGCCCTCGACGACGTTGTCGTTCAAGCCGATGTGGCTCACTTCGACACGGCCGTAGCCGTTCGGGCTGTCCACTTCGCCCTCGAGGGGTGCATCGACGGCGAAGCCGTGGTTGTGCGCCGTGATCTCGACGCGGCCGGTCTGCTTGTCGAGCACCGGCTGGTTGATCCCGCGGTGCCCGAACGGCAGCTTGTAGGTGCCGAAGCCGAGCGCGCGGCCCAGCAGCTGGTTGCCGAAGCAGATCCCGAAGAAGGGCAGGCGCTCATCGAGCACTGCACGCAGCAGCGCGACGTGATCGCCGGATGCCGCGGGGTCGCCGGGCCCGTTCGAATAGAAGACGGCGACGGGGTCGATGGCGCGGATGCCCTCGATCGTGACGTCCTGCGGCAGGACATGCACGTCGAACCCGCGCGCGGCCAGGTTGTCGATCGTCGCCTGCTTGACGCCCAGGTCGAGCACCGCGAGGTTGCCGATGCGCTCGCCGCCCTGCGCGGTCGAGGGGGTCACCTCGACACTCGCGACCGACACCTCGGCCGACAGGTTCCGCCCCTCCATCTGCGGGGCGTCGCGGACGATGCGCAGCTGCTCGTCGGCATCCAGTGCTGCGGCGTCGCCAGAGAACACGCCGCCGCGCATCGAGCCGGCCGAGCGCAGCACGCGCGTGATCGCACGTGTGTCGATGCCCGAGATGCCGACGATGCCGTCGCGGACGAGCGCGTCGTCGAGCGACTCTTCGGAGCGCCAGTTCGACACGATGCGCGAGGGGTCGCGCACGATGTAGCCCGCGACCCAGATGCGGCGCGACTCGACGTCTTCCCCGTTCATGCCGGTGTTGCCGATGTGCGGCGCGGTCTGCAGCACGATCTGGCCGGCGTAGGAGGGATCGGTGAGGGTCTCCTGGTAGCCGGTCATGCCGGTCGCGAAGACGACTTCGCCGAGCGTCGTGCCGCGCGCGCCGTAGGCGCGGCCGGGGTGGCGCGAGCCGTCTTCGAGCACCAGCACTGCGGGGTCGAGGGAGAAGGAGGAGGTCATACGTCGGTTCCCGTCGTGGTCGGGGCGGAGTCTTCGGATGTCGTGGATGCCAGGGGTGCCGCCGGCAGTGTCGCGGCGATCGCGTCGGCGAGGGTGCGGGCTGCTCCGTCTTGCGGGCGCAGGTAGCTGTCGACGGTCTCGCGCGCTCCGTCCGGACCGGCGGCCGACCAGCTGAGGCGCACGAGACCGCCCGGTTCGACGATGCGGTCGATGGCGACCTGCGCGAGATCGACGCCGGAGATGTCGGAGAGCGGCAGGAACAGGCGGGGCTCGCCGGTGAGATCCAGGGCGACGCCGCGGTCCGTGACCGTGACGTCGACGCGCGAGCGGAAGCCGAGGCCACGGATCGCGAGACGTTCCAGCGGCTGGTCGTGGCGGGTCGTGGCGACGTAGAAGCCCGACACCTCGCTCGTCGTGACGGCGCCCGCGGGGATCTCCCCCACCGGCGCGCGCAGCCCCGCGTCGCGCCGCGCGCGGCGTCGCCAGGCGAACACGCCGATCGCGCCGAGGGCGATGACGAAGCCGATGAAGATCAGCAGCACCCCTTCGCGGGTCATGCGGCGTCTCCCGCCGACATCGTCTCGGCCACACGGCCCTCCGCCACCGTGGGCGCGCCGCGGAAGAACGTCCAGCGGACCTCTCCCGGCAACTCGCGCCCGAGGTAGGGCGAGTTGACGCTGAGCCCGCGCAGGTCGCCCCGCTCGAAGGTGCGCACGGGTGCCGCGTCGTAGAGGGTGAAGGATGCCGGGGCGCCTTCGACGAGCGCCGTGCCGGCATCGTCCAGCCGGCCGATCCGTGCCGGAGCGGCGGACATCACGCGGGCGACGTCCTCCCAGGTCATCAGGCCGGTCTCGACCATCGCCTGGTGGACGACCCGCAGCGCCGATTCGAGGCCCACCATCCCGTTCGCCGCGGCCTGCCACTCGCACGACTTGCTCTCGGCGGGGTGCGGGGCGTGGTCGGTCGCGACGATGTCGATCGTGCCGTCGGCGAGCCCTTCGCGCACGGCCTGGACGTCTTCGTCGCGGCGCAGCGGCGGGTTGACCTTGAAGCGCGCGTCGTAGCCGCGCACGAGCTCTTCGGTGAGCAGCAGGTGGTGCGGCGTGACTTCGGCCGTGACGTTCACGCCCCGCTTCTTCGCCCAGCGGATGATGTCGACCGACCCCGCCGTGGAGAGGTGGCAGACGTGCAGCCGCGAGCCGACGTGCTCGGCGAGCAGCACGTCGCGCGCGATGATCGACTCTTCGGCGACCGCGGGCCAGCCGGCGAGGCCGAGTTCGGCAGAGACGGTGCCCTCGTTCATCTGGGCGCCCTCGGTCAGGCGCGGATCCTGCGCGTGCTGGGCGACGACTCCGTCGAACGCCTTCACGTACTCGAGCGCGCGCCGCATGATGAGCGGATCGAAGACGCAGAAGCCGTCGTCGCTGAAGACGCGCACGCGGGCGCGAGAGGATGCCATGGCACCGAGCTCGGCGAGTCGCTCGCCCTTCTGGCCGACCGTGACCGCGCCGATGGGCTGCACGTGCACGTAGCCGGCGGCTTCGCCGAGGGCGAGTTCCTGCTCGACGACACCCGCGGTGTCGGCGACCGGGGAGGTGTTCGGCATCGCGAAGACGGTCGTGTAGCCGCCGGCGGCTGCCGCACGCGAACCCGAGAGGATCGTCTCGGATGCCTCGTAGCCGGGTTCGCGCAGATGCGTGTGCAGGTCGACGAGGCCGGGCAGCGCGATGAGCCCGTCGGCATCGATCACGGTCGCCCCGGCGCGGCTGAGGCCGGTGCCGACCTCGGCGATCACGCCGCCCGCGACGATCAGGTCGGTGGCATCCGTGCCGCTGAGTCGTGCTCCGCGGACGACCGTCACCGGCTCCTGAGCTTGTCGAAGATTCATCGGGATTCCTCCTCTGCCCCGTGGGCGTGTTCCCGCTCGCCGGTCAGCAGCAGATACAGCGCCGCCATCCGCACCGAGACGCCGTTCGCGACCTGCTCCAGCACAGTCGACTGCGGCGAATCGGCGGCGTCGGCGGAGATCTCCAGACCCCGGTTCATGGGCCCGGGGTGCATGACGATGCTACCTTCCGGCAGGGTGCGCAGACGCGCGGCATCCAGGCCCCAGCGCCGCGAATACTCCCGCTCAGTGGGGAAATACGCCGCGTTCATGCGTTCGAGTTGGATGCGCAGCATCATGATCGCATCGGGCTGCGCCGCGATCGCCTCGTCGAGGTCGTATTCGACCTGCACGGGCCACGCCGAAAGGTCCTGCGGCACAAGGGTCGGCGGCGCGACGATCGTCACCTCGGCTCCGAGCGTGGTCAGCAGCCACACGTTCGAGCGGGCGACGCGCGAGTGCAGGATGTCGCCGACGATCGTCACACGAGTCCCGCTGAGGTCTCTGCCGCGGCTGTCGTCGCCGAAGCGGCGCTTGCGGATCGTGAACGCGTCGAGCAGTGCCTGCGTGGGGTGTTCGTGCGTGCCGTCGCCGGCGTTGACGACGCCGGCCGAGATCCAGCCGCTGGTCGCGAGGGTGTGCGGCGCGCCGGAGGCGCCGTGGCGGATGACGACAGCATCCGCCCCCATCGCCTGCAGCGTCTGCGCGGTGTCCTGCAGCGACTCGCCCTTGCTGACCGACGATCCCTTCGCAGAGAAGTTGATGACGTCGGCGCTCAGGCGCTTCGCGGCCGCCTCGAACGAGATGCGGGTGCGCGTGGAGTCTTCGAAGAAGAGGTTCACGACCGTCTTGCCGCGCAGCGTCGGCAGCTTCTTGATCTCACGCGACTGCGTGTCGCGCATGTCTTCGGCGACGTCGAGGATGCGCAGCGCGTCGTCGCGGCTGAGCGTCTTGGTGTCGAGCAGGTGCCTCATGAGTGGATCGTCACCGTCCCTCGATCGTGATGAACTCTTCGCCGTCGTGTTCGACGAGGTGCACGTTGACCCGCTCGGTGCGCGCACTCGGCAGGTTCTTGCCGACGAAGTCGGGGCGGATCGGCAGCTCGCGATGCCCGCGGTCGACGAGGATCGCGAGGCGCACCGCTGCGGGCCGGCCGATGTCGTTCAGCGCGTCGAGCGCGGCGCGGATCGACCTTCCGGAGAAGAGCACGTCGTCGACGAGCACGACGGTCTTGCCGTCGATCCCTCCCGCGGGGATGTCGGTCGGGTGCGGCGTGCGTGTCGGATTGCGATGCAGATCGTCGCGGTACATCGTGACATCGAGGGCTCCGACCGGCACCGCCGTGCCGGAGATCTCGGCCAGCAGACCACCGATGCGCTCTGCGAGCGCGACGCCGCGGGTCGGGATGCCGAGGATCACGAGGCCATCGGGGCCCTTGTTCGACTCGAGGATCTCGTGCGAGATCCGAGTCAGCGCCCGGCTGATGTCGGCTGCGTGCATGACGGTGCGAGTGGACTCGATACCGGTCATCCGCCGCTCCCTTCTCCGCCTCACAGGACGGTGTTAAAGGTTGCTGTGGTTCCTCGCCCAGCCTAGCCGATCTTCGGCGTGGCCGACGGGCTCAGCAGCCGACGCACGCCCGCTCGCGCCCCGGTGAGCGCAATGATGAGCAGCGCGACGGACCAGAATCCGCCCAGGCTCACCGCATCGCCGAAAAGCAGGTCTTCGAGGTACAGCACCGCGAACTTGCTGCCCGGCAGCAGCAGCACGAGCATCACGACCGAGGTGGCCTTCCGCAGACCCGTCGACGCGCCCCGCAAGCGCGCCAGCACGATCTTCTTCAGCCGCAGGACTCCCTCGAGCACAACCTTGAGCATGATCGCCGTCAGCAGCGACATCGCGAAGCTCTCCGAGATCACCCCCGGCACGAACTGCACGGCGAGGTTCAGTACGACGAGGTAGACGAAGACGTCGACGAGATGGAGCGGATCCAATCTCATCCCGCGGGCGCGGTCTCGATGACGCGCGATGCGCGGATGGGATGCCCCGGTGTCGTCAGGCACTGGCCGGACGCGAGATCCCACTTCCAGTCGTGCAGGGCGCACGTGAGCACGCCGTTCTCGATGGTGCCGGTCTTGGTGAGGTCGGCGCGCAGGTGCGGGCAGCGCCGCTGCACGGTCCAGTCGCCGAGCTCGGCGTCTTCGGTCTGGTCGGACTGCTCGGCGTACCAGTTCTCGACGTATTCGATGCGGTCGCGAGAGAGGCACTTGAGGAACGTCGTCAGGAACTCGTTGAACTTGCCCGACCGGCCGACCTCGAACTGCATCGACAGGAAGATCGAGTTCGACCAGTCGATCTCGTGATCGGCGATGTTCGTCGAGACGAGGTCGGCGGGGATCGTGTACCAGTAGAGGCACTCCTCCCCCGCGTACTCCCGGACCTTCGCCTTCGGGAAGTCGACGACCATGTCGAGCTCGCCGATGCGGAAGCGCACGTTGCCGCCGACGCCCGTCCGGATCGTCTTCGCCCGGCGCAGCAGCGGCTCCCACCACTCCTTGATCGCTGCGAGCATCTCGGCGGGCGGCAGAACCTCGGCACGCCGCGCGATCTCGGCCGTCACCTCGCTCTGACGGGAGTCGCGCTGGGATGCCAGGTACTCCCACTTCTCGTCGAAGATGTGGTCGATCTCGTCGGCGGTGTAGAGCGTCTGGGTGACCGTCGCCTCGCCGTCGAGCAGGTCGACCTGCGTGCCCGGCACGAACTCATAGCCCTTCTGGGCCGGCCGCTCCACGGCCATGTGGGCCAGGAACTGGCGCTGATCCGTGAAGATCGAGTCGTTCTCGAGCCCGTAGCCGTTGTAGCGGAACAGGTCTTCGCGCAGGAACATCGGCGGCCCCGCCATGGGGAAAACGTGCGCGGCATCCACCTTCTCGATGTAGTACATCGCGCGCTTGTTCTGCGCGTCGCGCTTGAGCTGGGCGAAGTTGACCTTGGCATCCTGCGGCAGGTCGTAGACCATCGGCCACCAGATCGCGCCGGACACCTGGGTGAAATACGCGTCGGGCTTCGAGAACGCCAGCAGCTTCTCGAGATCGAGCGGGTGCGCGTCGTTCTGGTTGAGGATCGACGCGGTGCCGTCGTCGACCGACAGCGACGAGTCGCCGATCGGGCCGTCGCTCGGGGCGCGCAGGGGCGTCACCATGATCTTCAGGCCGTTCTCGTACTCGAGGGTCTCGCCGGGTTGCGTGTAGATCAGGTTCTCGTAGCCGAGGGCGCGCAGATCGGCCTCGAGATCGTCGGTCGGATACGCGGGCAGCAGCACGCGGATGTCCTTCCGCACGTAGCGCTCGAGCAGCGCCGGGTCGAAGTGGTCGCGGTGCCGGTGCGAGACGTAGAGGAAATCGGCGGCGCCGAAGCGCTCCCAGTCGAGGCCCCGGTTGTCGGGGAACGGGAACCACGATCCGAAGAAGCTGGGCCCGAGGACGGGGTCGCAGAGGATCGATCCCCCGGTCGTCTCGATGAACATTCCGGCGTGGCCGAGGCCTGTGATGCGCATGCGGATCCTTCCTGTTCCTGGGCGTCGAGTCTACGCGGGACGGTGGATGCCTCCCCGCCGACCAGCCGGGAAAAGCGAGCCGGTCAGGGCTCGAGAAGCCCGCGGATGTCGTCGGCGGTGAGGCTGCGCGCCAAGAGATCGTCTTCGCCGAGCACCGAGCGGAACAGGCGTGCCTTGCGCTGCTGCAGGGCCACGACCTTCTCTTCGATCGTGCCAGACGCGATCATCCGATACACGTTCACCGGCCGCGTCTGGCCGATGCGGTGGGTGCGATCGATCGCCTGTGCTTCGGCGGCGGGGTTCCACCACGGGTCGAGCAGGAACACATAATCGGCTTCGGTGAGGGTGAGGCCGAACCCGCCGGCCTTGAGGCTGATCAGGAACACCGGGGCCGTTCCCGCGCGGAAGGCCGAGATGACGTCGCTGCGCCGCCGCGTCGAGCCGTCGAGGTACTCGTAGGCGATGCCGTGCGCCTCGAGGTCCTGTCGCACGAGATCGAGATACGACGTGAACTGGCTGAACACGAGCGCGCGGTGCCCCTCGGCGATGAGCTCGCGCAGCCGCTCGCGCAGTGCCTCGAGCTTCGACGAGGCGATGCCCGTGTCGCCGGCGTCGACGAGCGAGGGCGCCAGCGCGAGCATCCGCAGCAGCGTCAGCGAGCGGAAGACGATGAACCGGTTGCTGTCGAGATCGGCGAGCAGCCCCAGCACCTTCTGTCGCTCGCGCTGCAGGACGGTGTCGTAGATCGCGCGATGCGCGGGCGACAGGTCGACCCGAAGCTCCTGCTCCTGACGATCGGGCAGCTCCGGTGCCACGAGCTCTTTCGTGCGGCGCAGCACGAACGGCCGCAGGCGCGTGCGCAGGCGGGCGAGCCGTTTCTCGCGGTAGGGCGTGCCCTCTTCGTTCTCGGGCACCTTTCCCTTCTCGATCGGCTTGACGTAGTCCTCACGGAACCTCCGCACCGAGGCGAACAGCCCGGGGCAGGTCAGCGACAGGATCGCCCAGAGCTCGGTGAGCGAGTTCTCGAGCGGCGTACCGGTCACGGCGAGCACCATGTCGGCACGCAGGCTCCGCACGGCGCGATGCTGGCGCGTCGCCGGGTTCTTCACGAACTGCGCTTCGTCGAGCACGATGATCGCCCAGTCGGCGGCGACGAAGGCATCCTCGTCCAAGCGCATGACCGTGTACGAGGTCACCACCAGGTCGGCATCGGCCGGCGCGAGCGGCTCTCCGGTCTTGGCGGTCGTCGACCCGTGCACGTGCACACGCAGGTCGGGGGTGAATCGCGCGGCCTCGTCGCGCCAGGTGCCGAGCACCGAGGTCGGCGCGACGACGAGGAATGGGCGCCGCTCGCCCTGCTCGCGGGCGTGCGCCAGCAGCGCGAGCACCTGCAGGGTCTTGCCGAGGCCCATGTCGTCGGCCAGGATGCCGCCGAGCCGGTGCCGCCACCACAGCGCGAGGCGGTCGAGGCCCTCCTGCTGGTACGGGCGCAACTGGGCGTGCAGGGCCGCGGGCGGGGGTGTGGGTGCCGGCGTGCCCGCGGAGCGCAGGTCATCGGCGGCGCTTCGCCAGGTCACGGCAGGCAGGGCCTCGTCGGCGAGGTCTTCGAACTCCTCCCACAGCGGCAGCTGATAGCGGCTGATGGTCGGCGTGTTGTCCCACTCGGCGAGTTCGGCGGCCTCGTCGAGCAGTTCGCGCAGGCGGTCGAGACCCGGGTGTGCGAGCGAGAAGTAGCTGCCGTCGGTGAGCAGCATCTTCTTCTGACGCAGCGCGAGCGCGGTGAACAGGGGGCGGAACGGAATGCTGCGCCCGTCGATCTCCACGAGGAAGCCCATGTCGAACCAGTCCGGATCGTCGGTTTCGACCGTCTTCACCGTGATCCGCGGATCGCCCCGCAACTCGCGATACTCCCGCCGCTGCCCGATGATCTCGACCCGCACGCCCTCGGTCTGCTCGAGTGACGGCAGGACGAGGTCGACGAACTCGGCCGCGTCGACCCCGGTGAGCGCCGCGAAGGGCGCGAACGGCAGTTCCGGCGCGGCCGCCCAGGCGCTGCGGACCTCGCTGCGCAGCAGAGCCTCGGGTTCGTCACCGTCGGAGTGTGCCGCCCACGGTTCGCGCGTGGTCCCTTCGCGCAGCCAGTCCAGGCGGTACTCCACGGCGTCGCGCGCGCGGAAGTGAACCGTCGCGACCATCGTCGTGGGCTCCGGTTCGGGCAGCGTGACGTCGGGCGCGGTGAGCACGAGGCCCGAGCGACGCAGCCGCGGGTACGCCTCGCGGGTGAACGCCGCGGTCTCGTTCTCAGGGATCTCGAGCGTGCGACCGGCGTCGAGCAGGGCTCGCACGCCCTCACCGAGCGGCACGGCGGCCAGCGTGAGCCGGATGCCCGGTGCCGCCCGCTCGGCGACGTAGAGGCCGGTCTCGCCGATGGGGTGCGCGTCCGCGGGGTCGACCAGCGTGCCGTCGACCGTGATCTCGGGCGCGAGTCGCAGCCCGCCCGGCTCGGCCGCCGTGATGCGGGCGGCGGCGGTCGCGGTCGTCGTCAGCATCACGCTCTGCTTCTTCGCGGCCGACACGATGGGCAGCTCGACTCGCTGGGCGTCGCCCAGATGATCCCAGAGCAGTGTCGAGGTCACGGTGTCGAGCGTGAGCCAGTCCGAGTCGTCGCGGACGCCCGCGAGCAGACGTGCGTCGTAGGCGATGCCGTACAGCTCGATGAGCCAGCGCCGCTGGTCGGCACGGAACGCACCGGCATCGCGGCGCAGCGAGTCCCACGACACCTCGGCGCGCACCCATGCCCCGGTCGTTCGGCTGCGGCTCAGGGGGCGAAGCCCGACACACAGGTCGGCGCGCCGGTGCGCGTCGTCGGAGTGCTCGCCCGCGAGGTCGGCGGCGACGGCAGTGCGCATCCGGCGCGGGCCCCAGTGCGCCACCGACGCCGATTCGCGGACGCGCAGCTCGACGCCCAGCGCGAGCACCGCGGCATCGCCCCGGTCCGGGGGCAACAGGACCGATCGCCAGGTGACCGGCTGGGGCGACGCGGGCACGGAGCGTCCCAGGGTCATCGCCGGTGTCATCGCCGCCGGACGACGGGCGGCGGGATCGACCCACGATTCCGTCACCACGGGCCCCGACGCGCCGGCGTTGCTGCGCAGCAGCGTCGCCACCACGTGCTTGCACTCGCTCTGCATCGGGCACGAGCAGCGGGTCGCGGCGACGCGGACGCCCGAGGCGTCGTCGCTCGTGACGAGGGTGATGGTGGCGCGGTACAGCTGGCGTGCCGACCCGGCCACGAGACCCGTGATCGTGCGGCTCGGGGCATCCCACGTCACCCGGCGAACGGCGCCTTCGCGGGCATAGGCGACGCCGCGCTCGTAGGCGTACCCGAAGGCCGCGGCGCGCACGGCGGCGTCGGGCACGATGGGCGCGGTCATGGCATCCATCCTGCCCGCCCGCTCCGACAGTGCCGCGTCAGCCGGCCCGGTCGATACGCGCGAGCACGCCGTGCACGAACGAGCCGGAATCGTCGGTCGAGAACTCCTTGGCGAGTTCGACCGCCTCGTCGATCGCGACCGCGGTCGGCACCTCGTCGTTGAAGAGGACTTCCCAGACGCCGATGCGCAGGATCGCGCGGTCGACGGCGGGCATGCGCTCGATCTTCCAGTCGCGCGCGTGAGTGACGATCTGCTCGTCGATCGCGTCGCCGTTGTCGATGACGCCGTCGACGATCTCGCGGGCGTACAGCCACGAGGCCTCACGGGCGGGCTCGCTCGCCGCGCGCTTCGCCTCTGCGGCGAGGGTCACGGCGAGCTCGTCACCGCGGATGTCGGACTGGTACAGGATGTCGAGGGCGCGCTTGCGCGCCTTGGAGCGTGCGCTCATGTGCTCAGGCGCCGGTCGTCAGTTGACGCGGCCGAGGTAGTCGCCCGTGCGAGTGTCGACCTTGACCTTCGTCCCCTGCTCGACGAACAGCGGCACCTGGATCTCGTAGCCGGTCTCAACGGTCGCGGGCTTCGTGCCCGCCGATGAGCGGTCGCCCTGCAGGCCGGGCTCGGTGTAGGTGATCTCGAGGACGACCGAGGCGGGCATCTCGACGTAGAGCGGGTTGTCGTTGTTGAGGGCGATCTGCACCTGCTGGTTCTCGAGCAGGAAGTTCGCCGCGTCGCCGACGGTCGCGGCCGACACCGAGAGCTGGTCGTAGTTGTCGACGTCCATGAACACGAAGCTGTCGCCGTCGTTGTACAGGTAGGTGAAGTCGCGGCGGTCGACGTTCTCGGTTTCGATCTTCGCGCCCGCGTTGAACGTGCGGTCGACGACCTTGCCGCTCATCACGCTCTTGAGCTTGGTGCGCACGAACGCGCCGCCCTTGCCCGGCTTGACGTGCTGGAACTCCACGACGCTCCAGAGCTGCCCGTCGATGTTGAGGACGACGCCGTTCTTGATGTCTGCAGTGGATGCCATGAGTGTGGAGTTCCGTTCTAACGTCGGTCGCTGTGCTTGTCGAAGTGCGGCGGGCGCGCGGCCCAGCGGTCCATCTTACGGGATCGCCGTCCACCCCGCCGGGCGCACCAGCGGCAGGAACACCTCGTCGACGATCGTGACGATGTCCTCGTCGGCCAGCGGCTTCGCGTTCATCAGCAGATCGTGGCGGAAGAGGTCGGTCGCCACCGACCGCACCCGCGGGGTGAGCTTCGCGGGATCGACTTCGCTCCGCGCCACGGCGCGGTCGAGGATCGTCTGCAGCGACCGAGCGGAGTGTGCTCCGAACGCCTGAGCGCGCAGCTCCGCGAAGCTGCGGCCGGATGCCTCGTAGTACTGCCCGAGGAACGCACTCATGAGGGGCGCGATCGGCGTGCGTCGGTCGTTCGCGTGGCGCAGGGCGGCGAGGACGTCGCCGCGGAGGGATCCGGTGTCGTCCGGCTCTTCCCTCCGCCCGAGGTTCAGTCCGTAGGCGAGCACGGCATCGAGCAGAACCGTCCGATCCTCCCATCGTCGGTACAGCACCGACCGGCTGGTCCCCGCCCGTTCGGCGACCGCGTCGATGGTGAACCCCTGGTAGCCCGCCTCGCGCAGGATGCTCCAGCCCGCGTCGAGGATCGCGGTCGCGAGCTCTTCCCCGCGTCGCCGTTGCGGCTTCGTAAGATTCATTTGTGTATCTTATCGCATCGGCGTACCATCGCGACTGTTGGATACAGTCCCGTATCTTGTAGAGGACACACCATGATCACCTCGCCCGCCGTGTCTGGGTCGCCCGCCGTTCCTCGCTCGGCCATCGTCAGCGCCCTGGTGCTGATGGTGGGCGGGATGGCGGTGATCTTCGATTCGACGATCATGAGCATCGCGCTGAAGACGCTCGCGACCGACCTCGACGTATCGATATCGACGATCCAGTGGGTGACCACCGGATACCTCCTCGCACTCGGCGTCGCGATCCCGGTCGTCGGGTGGGCGCAGGCGAGGCTCGGCGGCAAACGACTCTGGATGATCGCGCTGACGATCTTCCTGATGGCATCCATCGCCTGCAGCCTCGCGTGGGACGCGCCGAGCCTCATCGCGTTCCGGGTCGTGCAGGGTTTCGGTGGCGGCCTCATGATGCCGCTCATGGCGACCCTCGCGATCCAGCGGGTGCCGAGCGGCGTGAACCTCGGGCGGCTGATGGCGACCGTGAGCCTGCCGATGGCACTCGGACCGATTCTCGGCCCGGTCATCGGCGGACTCATCCTGAATGCGGGCGACTGGCGCTGGCTGTTCTGGGTGAACGTGCCGTTGTGCGTCGCCGGTCTGCTGCTGGCCTGGCGAATGCTGCCGGCGGACGCTCCTCGGCCGGGGGTGAGGCTGGACTGGCTCGGGCTGATCCTCATCTCCCCCGCCCTGGTCGGGATTCTGTACGGATTGTCGGGCGCCGGTGGCGACGGCGGCTTCGCCCGCGGCGACGTCTGGATTCCGCTGATGGCCGGGCTCGTCCTGCTCGGAGCATTCGTCGTCGTGCAGGTGCGCAAAGCCGGCACCGGGCTCATCGACATCGGACTCCTGCGCCGCCGATCGGTCGGATCGTCCTCCGCCGTGATGTTCCTCTCGGGCGCCTCGCTCTACGGTGCCATGCTGCTGCTCCCGCTCTTCTTCCAGATCGTGCACGGCGCTGATGCCCTGGGCGCCGCGTTGCTGCTCATACCTCAGGGTGTCGGCGCGCTGCTCAGCCGCACGATCGCCGGTCGCCTCACCGACGCGATCGGAGCGCGAGTCGTCGCGATCGCCGGCTTCGTCATCATGGGTGCCGCGACCGTGCCGTTCGCATTCGCCGACGCCTCGACGAGCGCTTGGCTGCTCGGCGGAGTGCTCGTGCTGCGCGGCTTCGGCATGGGTGCCGTGATGATTCCGGTCATGTCGGTCGCATTCGTCGGTCTCGAGCGCGACGTGGTGCCGCACGCGAGCATGATCGGGCGGCTCGCGCAGCAGGTCGGCGGTGCCTTCGGCACTGCGGTGCTCGCCGTCATCCTCGAGTCGGCCGTGCGCGGCGCGACCTCGCCCGCCGACTTCGCGCACGGTTTCGACATCGCGTTCTGGTGGGCGGTCGGGTTCACCGTGGTCGCGATCGGGGTGTGCTTCGTGCTGCCGGGCCGCACGACGAGCGAACCCGCCCCCGCGCTCGTCGCCCCCGTGGTCGCCTCGATCGAAGGCTGAACCGACCTTCGTCGGCGGCGCCGGTCGCCGCCTTCACACCGCTCAGCCCTGCGTGGCCGCCGAGACGTCGTCGGCGCGGTACCAGGTCTGCGCATACGGCAAAGCCTGCGACGTGAAAAGCCGGTCGTACCCCGTGTTGTCCGAGGACGTGTCCAGCGTGACGCCCGAGCTGACGCCTTTCGGGCAGTAGATCCCGGCGGAGCCGCCGTCGTCGCCGACGCGGACGGTGAGGCACGGAGCGGCACCCGAATCGTCGTCTGCGGCGACGACGGGCGAGCCCCCGGGGCCTACCGTCATGCAGTTGTCGGGTTCGTCGGCGCTGCACCACGTCCCCTCCACAGCGGAGAGATCGGATGCCCCCGCGCTCGGCGAGGTGGACGGGGTGTTCATCGTCGCGGATGGCTGGGGCGACATCGGAGACGTCGCCGAGAGCGATGTCGAGGGCGGTGCCGACGGCGTCGATCCCGTGGTGCTCGCACATGCGGCGAGACTCATTCCGGCTGTGAGGATGATGGCTGCGACTGCTATCCGATTGCGCATTGGATACCTCCGCGGAGCGACGATACGCCGCCGCGACGGCCCGCGCTCCCCCTTGCGTCTCAGCGCAAGAGATGCAAACCAGGTCAGCCCTCGGCGCGTCCCGCGATTACGTCGATGAGCGCGTCGACTGCGCGGGTGTACCCGGCTGTGCCCTCGCCGATGACATGCACGAGAGCCACGTCGCGCACGTAGGAGAAGTGACGGAACTCCTCGCGCGCGTAGACGTCAGAGATGTGCACCTCGGCGACGGGCAGCGCGACGCCTGAGAGCGCGTCGCGAAGCACGACCGACGTGTGGGTGAGGCCACCGGGGTTGATCACGATGCCCGCGCAGGTCGTGCGCGCCGCGTGGATCGCGTCGATGAGTACGCCCTCGTGGTTGCTCTGCACCGCCGTCACCTCGAAGCCGTGCGCGGCGGCGGCGTCGGTCGCGATCCGCTCGACATCGGCCAGCGTGTCATGGCCGTACACCTCGGGCTCGCGGGTGCCGAGCAGGTTGAGGTTCGGCCCGTTCACGAGCAGGAGGCGGCGTTCGGTCACGCTCTGCACCTTACCGGGCGGTGCTACTCGCCGATCTCCTGGTACGCGGCGAACAGCAGCGACTCGTCGGGCGCCTGCAGCACCGTGGGCTTGCCGATCTCGTCGAGCACGATGAAGCGCAGCATCGAGCCGCGGGTCTTCTTGTCGCGCTGCATGGTCGCGAGCAGCTGACGGAACGCGCCCGACCGGTACCCGGTCGGCAGCCCGAGCAACTCGAGGATGTCGCGGTGGCGCTGTGCGGAGGCATCCGAGAGTCGCCCGGCGAGGCGCGAGAGCTCGGCGGCGAACATCATGCCGACCGAGATCGCGGCGCCGTGGCGCCACTGGTAGCGCTCGGCGTGCTCGATCGCGTGCCCGAGGGTGTGGCCATAGTTGAGGATCTCGCGCAGGCCCGCCTCGCGCAGGTCTTCGCCGACGACCCGCGCCTTCATGTCGATCGCGAGTTCGATGCAGCGTCGGAACGCCGGGGATGCCGGGTCGACGGCGGCCTCGGGATCGGCCTCGATCAGGTCGAGGATCTCGGGGTACCAGATGAATCCGGCCTTGACGACCTCGGCGAACCCCGCGACGCGCTCGTTGCGGCTGAGCGAGTCGAGCAGGGCGAGGTCGCAGATCACGGCCCGCGGCGGCCAGAACGCCCCGACGAGGTTCTTGCCCTCATTGGTGTTGATGCCGGTCTTGCCGCCGACCGCGGCATCCACCATCCCGAGCACGGTGGTCGGAACCTGCACGAGGGCGACGCCGCGCAGCCAGGTCGCCGCGACGAAACCGGCAAGGTCGGTGACCGCTCCCCCGCCGAAGCCGACGACCGCGTCGGTGCGCGTGAAGTCGGCCTGCCCCATGACCTGCCAACAGAAGGCCGCGACCTCGACACGCTTGCCCTGCTCGGCGTCGGGGATCTCGGCGAGCAGCACCTGCCGGTCGCCCGACGTGGCGAGCAGCTCGCGCAGTTCAGCGGCCTGCGCCGCGAGGGTCGGCGGGTGCACGACGAGCACCTTGCGGGATGCCTCGGGCAACGCATCCGCGACCAGCGGCAGGATGCCCCGCCCGATCGTGATGTCGTAGGGCTCGGCGCCCGCGACGGTGATGACGGTGTTCTCGCTCATGCGTCCTCCTGCGACGGTTTCGCGTGCGCCCAGTCGACGATGCGATTCACGACGTCGACGAGCGGGCCCGACGACGTGTCGAACGCGACGTCGGCGACCTCGTCGTAGACGGCGCGACGCTCTTCGAAGATCCGGGTCCACCGGGCGACCGGGTCTTCGCCCGTCAGCAGCGGCCGCGCGCCGCCGCCGATGCGCGCGGCGACGATGTGCGGCTGCACCGTGAGCAGCACCACACGGTGCGCTTTCAGATCGGCGCGCGTGTCGGAATCGAGCACCGCACCGCCGCCGAGGGCGATGACTCCGCCGGATGCCAGCGCCTCGCTCACCGCGGCACGCTCGAGCCCCCGGAAGTGCGCCTCGCCGTGGGTCTCGAACAGCTCGGGAATCGGGCCGTGGTCGCGCACGACGATCTTGTCGGTGTCGAGGAAGGGGCGATCGAGAGCGCGAGATACGCGGCGCCCGACGCTGGTCTTCCCCGCTCCCATCGGCCCGATCAGAACGATCGACGGCACGCTCATCCGAGCGCGAGGTCGCTGTCGGATGCCGTGTGCAGCAGCTCCGGGATCGCGGCGAGATACCCCTCGAGGTTGCGTCGGGTCTCGGCGATCGCATCGCCGCCGAACTTCTCCAGCACCGACTCGGCGAGCACGATCGCCACCATCGCCTCTGCCACGACGCCCGCTGCCGGAACCGCGCACACGTCGGAGCGCTGGTGATGGGCCGAGGCGGTCTCGCCGGTGGCGACGTCGATCGTGCGCAGCGAGTGCGGCACGGTGGCGATGGGCTTCATGCCGGCGCGCACGCGCAGCACGGTGCCGGTGGACATGCCGCCCTCCGTCCCGCCCGCGCGATCGGACGACCGCGTGATGCCGCCCTCGGCGGCGAACAGCTCGTCGTGCGCGGCCGAGCCGCGGCGACGGGTCGTCTCGAAGCCGTCGCCGACCTCGACGCCCTTGATCGCCTGGATCGACATGATCGCCTGCGCGAGCTTGCCGTCGAGGCGGCGGTCCCACTGCACGTGCGACCCGAGCCCGGGCGGCAGGCCGTACGCGAGCACCTCGACGATGCCCCCGAGGGTGTCACCGTCCTTCTTCGCGGCATCGACCTCGGCGACCATCGCCGCGGAGGTCTCGGCATCGAAGCAGCGCAGCGGATCGGCATCCAGCGCATCGACGTCGTCGGGTGTCGGCAGCGCGGCTCCCTCGGGCACCTGCACGGGGCCGATCGACAGCGTGTGGCTCACCAGTCGGATGCCCAGCTCGCCGAGGAACGACCGGGCGATGGCGCCGAGGGCGACGCGCGCGGCGGTCTCGCGGGCGCTCGCGCGCTCGAGGATCGGGCGGGCCTCGTCGAAGCCGTACTTCTGCATGCCGACGAGGTCGGCGTGCCCGGGGCGCGGGCGGGTGAGCGCGGCGCCGCGACCGCGCGACATTTCGGTGAGTTCCACCGGCTCGGCGCTCATGACCTCGGTCCACTTCGGCCATTCGGTGTTGCCGACGCGCAACGCGATCGGGCTGCCGATCGAGAGTCCATGGCGGACGCCGGCCGAGATGGTGAGTTCGTCCTCCTCGAACTTCATCCGCGAGCCGCGGCCGTAGCCGAGCTTGCGGCGCGCGAGATCGGCCTGGATGGCGGCGCGCGAGATCGGGACGCCGGACGGCAGACCCTCCATGAAGGCGACGAGTTCGGGGCCGTGCGATTCGCCGGCCGTGAGCACGCGGAGCATTCGTCTAGTCTCCCATGAGCGCGCGGCGCATGACGCCCACGACGACGTCCTCGCGCGGCAGCGGCTCGTCGGCGTCGCCGGTGGCGAAGATCCGGATCTGCCGCACCGCCTGCTGCAGCAGCATGCCGAGACCGTTCACCGCGGTGCCGCCGACCCGGTGCCACGCGGTGGCGAGCGGCGTGGGCCAGTGCCCGTAGACGACGTCGTACAGCAGTCCCCCCGCTTCCGCCAGCGCGGTCGTGACGTCGCTCGGCAGCGCGGTGCCGCCGGGGAGAGTGGAGAGCGTCAGCGCGACCTCCGGCGACGTCGCCGAGCGGGCGGATGCCACGGCATCCATCGCCGTCACGTCGACGCGCACGCCGATCCGCTCCCCCAGCGCGATGAGGGGGCGTGCTGCCTCGGGGCGGCGGGCGATGACCTCGACGTGCTCGGTGCCCAGCTCACCGAGGGCGACGAGCGCCGATGTTGCGGTCGCGCCCGCCCCGACGATCCGCGCGCGCGGCGCGCCGTCGATGCCGTGATCGCGGAGGTCGGCCGCAATGCCGCCGACGTCGGTGTTGAAGCCGCGCGGCGCGTCGCCGGTCAGCAGCAGCGTGTTGACGGCGCCCGTGAGATCCGCGAAGCGATCGCGCGTCGCGGCTGCCTCGAACGCGACACTCTTGAGCGGATACGTGAGCGACAGGCCGCGGAGCGAGCCGTCGATGCCTGCGAGCTCGGCGCCGAACGCACCTTCGGAGACCGGCCGCCGACCATATGACCAGTCCCAGCCGAGTTCCGCGTACGCGGCGGCGTGGATCTGGGGTGACTTGCTGTGCGCAATCGGATCGCCCCAGACCTCGAGGGCGCTCGCGGCCTCGAGGGCGGTCATGCCCTCAGCATCCGCGATTGTCGTTCGCCGCGCACCACTCGTGCCACTTGTCGATGCCCTGCTGCTGCTCTGGATAGGTCGCCGAGAAGATCGTCTCGCCGGTGTCCATGTTCCACGTCACGAAGTACAGCCAGTTGCCCTCGGCAGGATGCATGGCGGCATCGATCGCGGTGTCGCCCGGGTTCGAGATCGGGCCGACGGGCAGGCCTGCCACGACGTAGGTGTTCCACGGGTTCTTGTCGGCCAGGGCCTCGGCCGACGAGCTGGCGGTGCCGTCGTGCAGCTCGCCGTAGCCGAACTGCGCCGTCGAGTCCATCTGCAGCTGCATGCCGTCGGCGAGCCGGTTCGAGATCACGCGCGACACTTTGTAGAAGTCGTCGTGCACGCGCGCTTCGCGCTGGATGATCGATGCCGTGGTGAGCACTCTCTGGCGCTGGTCGGCGGGTACGCCCGCGGCATCCAGCGACTTTATCGTGCGGTCGACGAGCGTCTGGATCACCTGCTGCGCCGTGACGCCGGGATCGAACGTGTACGTCGCGGGGAAGAGCCAGCCTTCCAGCGGCTGCCCGCCGGCGGCGACGACGGCAGGGTCAGCCGTGACGCCGTAGACCGTCGGGTCGGCGATCGCAGCCTGGAGGTCGGCGAGCGGGATGCCGAGTCCGTCCGAGAGTCGCTGCAGGCTGTCCGCGACCGTCAGCCCCTCGGGCAGCTGCGCGGTGAACTCCTGCTTGTTGGCAGGATCTTTGAGCGCCGTCAGAGCGGCCGCCGAGGTCATCTGCTTCTGCAGCGTGTAGACGCCCGGCTGGAAGGTCGGGTTCTGCCCGGTCTTGATGAGGTAGTCGTAGAAGGCGCTGGATGTCTTCGTGACCCCCGCGTCGAACAGCGTCTTCGAGATCGTCGAGCCGGTGTCGCCCGTGACGATCGTCACGCTGACGTCGCCCGTGGCCTGGCCCTCGGCGTAGTCCTTCGGCTCTTCCCAGCCCATGAAGGCGCGGATCTTGTCCTCGTACGTGTTCCAGACGTAGAAGCCGCCGGCGGTGAGGCCGCCCAGAATCGCGAGGATGACCGCGAAGACGACCCAGCCGGCGATGCGGCTCTTGCGGCGGTCGCGCTTGTGGCGGGCCTTTCGCGCGCGCTCGTCTTCGTCGAGCTCGGCCGAGAACAGGGCGTCCAGCGGCTGAGACGACTGCGGGGCGCGGGGCGCGGCGATCGGCTGCGGCGACGCTGATGCGGGTGCTGCGGGCGCGGGTGCCGCGGGAGTGGCCGCCACGGGAGCGGGCGCTGACGAACCTGCGGCCGCGCGCTCCCGTGCTGCCCGCCGTGAGATGGGCGCGGGTGCACCGGTCGGTGCAGAGGCGGGCGCAGGTCCCGACGCGGGCTCCGGCGCAGATCCGGACGAGGGTGCGGCCGCGGTGGGCAGGCGACTGAAGAGGTCGGCGAACTCGTCGTCGTTCGGCGGCGTTTCGGGCATCAGGCAGGCTCCTGCGATTCGGGAAGCAGGGCACCGGTCGGGATACCGGTGCTCTTCTCGACGTCGAGGGCCTGCTGTAGCAGAACGACCGCGGCGACTTGGTCGACAATATTACGAGATGATCTCTGCGAGCGCCCAGACCCGCGCAGCGCCGCGTGCGCGGACACCGTGCTCAGACGCTCGTCGACCATCCGTACGGGAAGGCCCGTGGCGGCGGCGAGCTCCGTCGCGAACGTGCGGGCATCGTCGGTCGACGCCGTCTCGTTGCCGGCCAGGCTGATCGGCAACCCGACCAACACCTCGAATGCGCCGTACTCCACGGCGAGTGCCGCGATGCGATCGGCGGATGCCTCGCCCCGCGCCACGGTCTCGACCGGCACGGCGAGCATGCCGTCGGGGTCGCAGCGCGCGACGCCGACGCGGGCCTTGCCCACGTCGACTCCGAGGCGCACCCCGCGGCGGAAGCCGGTCACGCGGTCGCCGCCTCCAGTGCCGAGGCGACGGCGGCGAGTGCCGCCGGCAGCGCCGTGGCATCCGTCCCGCCGCCCTGTGCGACGTCATCTCGCCCGCCGCCACCGCCGCCCAGAACGGCTGCGGCGGCCTTCGCGAGAACGCCCGCCTTCGCACCCGCGGCCCGCGCCGCGTCGCCCGTCGCCACGATCACCACGGGGCGACCCGATACCTCGGCGCCGAGAGCGATCACGGCGCAGGCGCCCACGCGCTCCCGCACCTGCAGAGCGAGGGAGCGCACATCGTCACCGGATGCTGCCGTGCCGATCGACTCCGCGACGACGCGGAACGGGCCGGCATCGCGTGCGGCGCCGGCCAGGGCCGGGATGCGCCCCTCGAGCGCTTTCGCCTCGAACTGCGCGATCTTCTTCTCGGCGGCCTTGAGGCTCGCCGTGAGTTCCGCGATGCGTGTCGCGAGCTGATCCTTCGGTGTCTTCAGCGAGGCGGTGAGCTGCGACACCAGCGCGCGCTCGGCCGCAAGCTCGCGGAAGGCGTCGAGCCCCACGAGGGCCTCGACGCGGCGGTTCGACGCGCCGACCGACGACTCGCCGACCAGGTTGATCAGGCCGATCTCTGCAGAGCTCGCCACATGGATGCCGCCGCACAGCTCACGCGACCACGGGCCGCCGATGTCGACCATGCGCACCGTCTCGCCGTACTTCTCGCCGAACAGCGCCATCGCGCCCGCGGCCTTCGCCTCGTCGAGTGAAAGGACGCGCGTCGTGACCTGCAGGTTGTCGCGTACGGCGTTGTTGGCGATCTCTTCGATCTCGGTCTTCGTGGCATCCGACAGCGCCTGGTTCCACGCGAAGTCGAAGCGCAGGTAGCCGGCACGGTTGAGAGACCCAGCCTGAGTCGCGGTGCCGCCGAGCGTGTCGCGCAGGGCGGCGTGCACGAGGTGCGTCGCCGAGTGCGCCTGCTGCGCGGCGCGCCGGTTCACGGCATCGACGACGGAGGTCGCGGGCTGATCGACGCCCACCTCGCCGGTCGTGACCTCGACCGTATGGCTCACGAGGCCCGGCACCGGCTTCTGCACGTCGATGACCTCGAGCTCGTAGCCGGGGCCCACGATCACGCCCTTGTCGGCGACCTGGCCGCCGCTCTCGGCGTAGAGCGCCGTCTCGGCGAGGATCACCTCGACGATCTGGCCCTGCGTCGCGCGGGTCACGGGCTGGCCGTCGTGCAGGATGCCGAGGATGCGCGACTCGGTCTCGAGGTCGCTGTAGCCGGTGAAGACCGTCTCGCCCTGCGCGCGGAGGGCGCGGTAGACGCTCGTGTCGGCGAGCTGGCGCTTGCGCGAGCGCGCGTCGGCCTTCGCGCGGGCGCGCTGCTCGGCCATGAGCGAGTCGAACGCGCCGCGGTCGACCGTGAGACCCGCCTCTTCGGCGATCTCGAGGGTCAGGTCGATCGGGAAGCCGTACGTGTCGTGCAGCAGGAACGCCTCGGCGCCGCCCACGCGGTCGCCGCCCGACGCCTTGATCGCGGTGATCGAGGCATCCAGGTTCTCGGATCCGGCGGCGAGGGTGCGCAGGAACGTCGCCTCTTCGGCGAGGGCGTACTGAGAGATGCGCGCGTAGTCGGTCGCGACCTCGGGGTAGGCGTCCTTCATGGCATCCCGCGATGCGGCGAACAGGTCCGCGAAGGTCGGTCCGTCAACGCCGAGCAGGCGCATGGCGCGGATGACGCGGCGCATGAGCCTGCGCAGAATGTAGCCGCGGCCCTCGTTCGAGGGTGTCACGCCGTCGCTCATCAGCATCAGCGACGAGCGCACGTGGTCAGCCACCACGCGGAAGCGCACGTCATCGTCGTGGTTCGCACCGTAGGTCTTGCCCGAGAGCGCGACGGCGCGATCGAGCACCGGGCGCACCTGGTCGGTCTCGTACATGTTGTCGACGCCCTGCTTGATGAACGCGATGCGCTCAAGGCCCATGCCGGTGTCGATGTTCTTGGCGGGCAGTTCGCCGACGATGTCGAAGTCGTACTTGCTCGTGACGTTCGTGATCTCGTACTGCATGAAGACGAGATTCCAGATCTCGACGTAGCGGTCGTCGTCCGTCGCGGGGCCGCCGTCGATGCCGTAGGCGGGACCGCGGTCGAAGAAGATCTCCGAGCAGGGGCCCGCGGGCCCGGGCAGACCCGTCGACCAGTAGTTCGTGTCCTTGCCGAGGCGCTGAATGCGCTCTTCGGGCAGATCGGTGAGGCGCAGCCAGAGGTCGCGGGCTTCGTCATCCTCTTCGTAGACGGTGACCCAGAGGTCCTTCGGGTCGAAGCCCAGCCCGCCGTCGGCCTCGGCGCTCGTCAGCAGCTCCCAGGCGTACCGGATCGCGCCCTCTTTGAAGTAGTCGCCGAACGACCAGTTGCCGAGCATCTGGAAGAACGTGCCGTGGCGCGGCGTCTTGCCCACTTCTTCGATGTCGTTGGTGCGGATGCACTTCTGGTTGTCGGCGGCGCGCTTATAGGGCGCGGGCACATCACCCGACAGGTACGGGATGAACGGCACCATTCCGGCGACGGTGAACAGCAGTGCCGGGTCGTCGGTGACGAGGGAGGCCGACGGCACGATGGTGTGCCCGTTCTTCTCGAAGTAGTCCAGGTAGCGCTGGGCGATCTCGGTGGTCTTCATGTGTGGGGAAATCCTTGGTGAGACATCGGGAAGCGATGGCGTGCGGCATCGGCGCACCCGCAACGACGGGCGCAGAGACGGCGCTCAGTCGGTGAGCTGGGATGCGGTCTTGGTGGCGGCGTCGACGGTGTCGGATGCCACGTCCTTCGCCGCGTCGATCGCGTCGGATGCCGCATCCTTCACGGCGCCGAGCGCGGTGGCCGCGGCGTCCTTGACGTCGGCTGCAATGCCGTCGATCTTGGCCTCTTGCGCGCGGTAGGCGTCGCCGATGCGGTCGGTGAACTCGGTGATGCGCGCATCGACCTCGGCAAGAGCCTCGTGCCCTCGAGGGTCCTTGTCGACCAGGTGGGCGGCGATAAAGCCACCGACGAGACCCAGGGCGAACCACACGACGTTCTTCATGCATTCCATGTTAGGCGCAAACGACGAAGGGCGCCGGGGTGACCCCGACGCCCTTCGCAAGCAACGCGCTTAGCGCGCCGCGTAGTACTCGACGACGAGCTGCACGTCACACGTGACGGGCACCTCGGCGCGCTTGGGGCGACGCACGAGCGTCGCGTGCAGCTTGTCGAGCTCGACCTCGAGGTAGGCGGGGACGTTCGGCAGAACCTCGGCGTGACCACCGGCGGCGGCGACCTGGAACGGCTCGAGCGACTCGCTCTTCTCCTTGACGTGGATGAGCTGACCCGGCTTCACGCGGAACGACGGGCGGTCGACGAGCTGGCCGTCGACGAGGATGTGACGGTGCACGACGAGCTGGCGGGCCTGCGCGGTGGTGCGGGCGAAGCCGGCACGCACGACGAGGGCGTCGAGACGCATCTCGAGCAGCTCGACGAGGTTCTCACCCGTCAGGCCGTCCTTGCGGCGGGCCTCGTTGAAGGTGTTGCGCATCTGCTTCTCGCGGATGCCGTACTGCTCGCGCAGACGCTGCTTCTCGCGAAGGCGGACGGCGAAGTCGCTGTCCTGCTTGCGCTTGCTGCGGCCGTGCTCACCCGGAGCGTAGGGACGCTTCTCGAGGTACTTGGCTGCCTTGGGGGTAAGGGCGATGCCGAGGGCGCGCGAGAGGCGCACCTTGCGGCGGTCCTGGGACTTCGTTGCCACGAAGATTCCTTCCGATGACGCGGCCGTGTCTGTCACGGCCCGCGGACGTATCTCCCGCTCCTCGCCCTGCTCGAACTGCACGCCGGGGCACGCCGAGAGGTCTTGATCAGAAGAGGGGGATGCCCGAAAACTGGGTTTCGAGCCGGTTCAGCTTACCAGAGCGCCCGGCATCTACGATGAGCCACTCAAGATGGCGGTCCACACCAGCAGGAACAGCGGCACGTAGAGGAGCGCGATGAGCAGTGCGTGCGTGATCACGAAGCCGCCGGCCTCGAGCGCTTTGCCGCGCTGCCGCAGGTGTGCGACGAGTTTGCGGCCCATCGACGTGGGGTGGCGCACATCCCAGCTGTTGAAGCGCAGGTAGCGCCCGAGGTAGACCCCGACCGCGCCGAGCACGATGACGATCCCTGCGAATATCCAGCTGGGCGCGGGGATGGCGTCGCCCTCGGTGTCGAACAGTACCGTCGCGAGCAGGTGCACGACGGCGAGGCTCAGCACGGCGTTCGCAATTCCCGACAGCGTCAGCGCGAGCGTCTGGATGATGTCGTACCAGAGGGGAACGGGCGTCGGTTCGGTGCGGTGGCTGAAGTTCAGCTCGGTGATCAAGTAGACCGAGTTCGGAAAGAGCAGCAGCCAGGCGACCGTGGCGACGAGGAGGTAGATCCAGAGCGCGAACGGAGCCACTCCGGAGAACCGCTCAGGCGCCGCGCCGATCGCCGGCACGAGCGCGATGAGTCCCGCCGTGAGGAGCAGAGCGATCAGCACTGGAAGGAACGAGAGCCCGATGTTCACGAGCATCGGGCGGTAGAGCCGCACGCCGTACACCCGCGCGCGCAGCACGACCAGGACGACGGCGTAGATGTTCAACAGCACGACGGCAGCCGCGGCGACGAGAAGGGCTGACATGCGGCCAGCCTGTCACAGCGTCGCGCGATCAGTCGTCAGATCGCTCCCGGAAGATCCAGGATGCCCGTCGGATACAGCGGCAGGGTGTCTGGGCTCAGGGTGTCGAGTCGGTACCAGCCGACCGTCGTGTCCGCGTCACGCACGGCGAGCCGCGCGGCGAGCGGCAGCGCTTCGAGCGCCGCGGAACGGATCGCGTAGGTGTAGACGATCTCGTGACCGCGCTTGCCGGCCCGCTCGAAGATGTTCTCGGTGACGCCCAGCAAGTGTGCGCTCTCGAGCGTTGCGTCGAGCTCTTCGGCGAACTCGCGGTGGATCGTCTGCTCGGCGGTTTCGCCGAACTCGACTCCCCCGCCCGGCGCACGAAGGAACCGTCCGCCGCCATCGCCGCCCTCGTATTCCTCGGCAAGTACCCATCCTTCGCGGACCAGCAGCCCGACCGCGATCACTCGGATGCGTTCCGGCGCGACGAGTTCGCTCGCGTAGGCGCCGACCGCGCGCTGGTACCGCGGCAGGTGCGGTGCCAGCGTCTGCAGCGCGGTGCCCAGCGCAGCGGCGGGCTTCTCGTCGGAGAAGAGGGCGAGCGCCAGAAACGCGCGCGCCGACTCGGCCAGGGGGTCGTCGCCCGGCACAGCCTGCAGCAGCGCGATCGCGCCCGAGGCATCCCCCACGTTCCGTAGCGAACTCGCCAGCTGGATCGTGGCCTGCGTGCGCAGGGAATCGTCGAGCCCTGCCGCAAGCGCCTCGCGATAGAGCGGGATCGCCTCTGCCTCTTCGCCGAGCGAGTCGTGCAGCGATGCCCGCTCGTAGGCGATGCGGGCCGCACCCAGCGCGGGAGCACGCAGCAGGCTCTCGAGGCGGTCGCGCGCCCCGTCCGCGTCGGCGAGGTCGACGGATGCCCAGAACCGATCGATCGGGTCTTCAGCCGGCAACGCGACGCCTGTCGCCCCGAGGAGCCTGCGAACAGACACTTGCAGAGCCTGCAGGTGCGCGTTCTCGACGTCTGCGCGCGCAAAAGTGTGCAGCCCGCGGAGCGCGGCACCCGCGTCGCTCAGGTCGCCAGAGAGCAGGTGCGTCATCAAATCCTGGGGGGCGATCTCGTCCATGACGCCGACTTCACCGGCTTCCCACCGCGGCGCGGCGACTCGGTGACATCCGGCCGCGACAACGATGTGACTGCGGCGCGTCGAGTTCGCAGCCGCCCACTCAGAGCCCGCGTGGAACAGTGCCGACGCACGAAACCCCGTCTCTTCCTCGAGCTCGCGCGCGCCGGCGACCAACGGCGTCTCCCCTGCGTCAATCATCCCGCCGGGCAATTCGCTGAGCACGCGAGCTGGGCCGACGCGATACTGGTCGAAGAGCAGCACGCTTCCGGTCTCAGTGAACGCCACGACCGCGACGGTGTCTTCCTGTTCGAGGACATCCCAGTCCGAGACTGAGCCGTCGGGGAGACGGTAGGTGTCGCGACGCACAATCGTGTAGCCGTCGTAGCGACGCTCCCCTCCCTGTTGCTCCCAGTTCTGGGGGCCGATCGGGTCGGGCGCGGTCACGACTCGCCCAGGATCTTGCGGATCTTCTCGACGCGCGCGGCGATGTCGCGCTCCAGCCCGCGGCCGGTCGGCTCGTAGTAGTGGTGGCCGTTCAGCTCGTCGGGCAGGTACTGCTGCGTCGCCACGCCGACCTCGAGGTCGTGCGGGTAGACGTAGCCCTTGCCGTGCCCGAGCCGCTTCGCCCCGGGATAGTGCGCGTCGCGCAGGTGCACCGGCACGCGCCCGAAGCCCCCCGCGCGCACATCGGCGATCGCGCGGTCGATCGCGAGATACGCCGCGTTGGATTTCGCCGTCGTGGCGAGATAGGCCGTCGCCTCGGCGAGCGGGATGCGCCCCTCGGGCATGCCGATGAAGGCGACCGCGTCGGCCGCCGCGACCGCGATGACGAGCGCCTGCGGGTCGGCGAGGCCGATGTCTTCGGATGCCGAGATCACGAGTCGCCGCGCGATGAAACGCGGATCCTCCCCCGCCTCGATCATGCGCGCGAGGTAGTGGATGGCGGCGTCGACGTCGGACCCCCGGATCGACTTGATGAACGCGCTGATGACGTCGTAGTGCTCGTCACCCTGCTTGTCGTAGCGCAGCAGTGCGCGATCGACCGCCTGCGCGACGAGCTCCGCCGTGATCACCGGCAGAGCCTCGGTCCCTGACTCTCCCCCGGTCCCTGAGCTTGTCGAAGGGTCGACCATCGACGCGGCTGCCTCGAGCGAGGTCAGCGCCCGCCGCGCGTCACCCGAGGCGAGCTGCACGATCGCGGCGCGCGCGTCGGCGTCGAGCCGCACGGCGCCGGCGAGGCCCCGCGAATCCTCGACGGCTCGATCGATGAGCAGCCCGAGATCTTCGTCGGTGAGGGGCTGCAGCGTCAGCAGCAGCGAGCGCGAGAGCAGCGGCGAGATCACCGAGAACGAGGGGTTCTCGGTCGTCGCGGCGATCAGGATCACCCACCCGTTCTCGACGCCGGGCAGCAGCGCGTCCTGCTGCGCCTTCGTGAAGCGGTGGATCTCGTCGAGGAAGAGGATCGTGGATGCCCCGTAGAGGTCGCGCTGCGTCATGGCGTCCTGCATCACCTCGCGCACATCGCGGACGCCCGCCGTCACCGCCGACAGTTCGACGAAGCGGCGGCCCGACGTGCGCGCGATCGCCTGCGCGAGCGTCGTCTTGCCGGTGCCGGGCGGGCCCCACAGAATCACCGAGACGGCGTTCTTGGTGTTGCCGGCGGGGTCGGCGAGCCCCACCAGCGGCGACCCGGGTCGCAGCAGGTGCGCCTGGCCGGCGACTTCGTCGAGCGACGTGGGCCGCATCCGCACGGCCAGCGGAGTCTGACCTTGGAAGAGCGCGGATGCCTGTGCCACCCGTCCAGGCTAACGGGGGCCACCGACGCGGGCGCCGCGCGCGGGCGGCATACGTGCGCACGTTAGGATTCATCCGGCCCCGGCTGACCGGGAACGAGGGAGGTCCCGTGGCGACGGGTGCAGGTAAGAAGCAATCGCGCGACGCGAGGGAGCGGACGCGCGTCTATCAGGCGCGCAAGGAGTTCCACGAGGGGCTCATCGCGCGGCGCCGCCGCGACAACCTCATCGCAGGCGTCGTGGGCGGCGTGCTGATCCTCGCCGTCGTCGGCGGGCAGATCGCGTACTACACGCTCGGCCCCGGCACGCCGGCCCCCGCACCGAGCCCGACGTCGTCGGTGACTCCGGCCCCCGGATCGACCGGCGAGGTCACTCCGGGCGTCGTCGACGGTGCGACGCCGTCGCCCACGCCCTGAACACCGGCTCCTCCGCCCGCGGCACCGCCGACCTATAGGCTGGTGCCGACCGAAAACCCCCATGCGGCGTGCGCCGCGACGAGGTGCTACCTGTGACTGACGCCACTCCTTCCTCGCCCGACGAGGCGGCTCCCATCGAGCCGACTGTCGACGAGACGCTCGCAACCGAGACCCCTGAGGCTCCTGCTGTCGACGAGGCTGCCGAGATCGTCGAGGCTCCCGCCGACGAAGCCCCCGCCGCCGAGGAGGCTCCCGCCGACGAAGCTCCCGCCGTCGAGGAGGCTCCCTCCGACGAAGCTCCCGTCGCCGACGCGCATGCCCCGGCTCCGACACCCCGTCCCGTTCCGACGCCCGGTCGCATCCCGATGCCGAAGCCTCCCGCGCGTCGCGCTCCTGTGGCCCCCGCCGCGTCGGTCGCCACGGCTTCCGCGGCGCCGACCGAGCCGTTCGGTCGCGTCGAGGACGACGGAACCGTCTCGGTGCGCGAGGGCGCAGAGTGGCGCGTCGTGGGTCAGTATCCCGACGGCACCCCGGCCGAGGCGCTGGCCTATTTCGAGCGCAAGTACGCCGACCTCGTGAGCGAGGTGACGCTCCTCGAGACGCGCCACCGCAGCGGGGGCGCTCCGGCGTCTGACCTGCGTGCCACGTCGAAGGCCGTTCGCGAGCGCGTCGTCGGCGCGGCAGCGGTCGGCGACCTCGCCGGCCTCGAGGCGCGACTGAATGCCCTGGATGCCACGCTGAGCGAGGCATCTGCCGAAGAGGCTCAGGCGCAGCGCGAGGCCGTCGATGCTGCCATCGCGGAGCGCACCGCGCTCGTCGAGCGCGTCGAGGCGATCGCCGCGCGCGATCCGAAGTCGATCCAGTGGAAGCAGACCTCGGTCGAGGTGAGCGACCTGTTCGACCAGTGGCAGGCCCACCAGGCGAACGGTCCGCGTCTGCCCAAGAGCACTGGCCAGCAGCTGTGGAAGCGCTTCCGCGATGCCCGGGCGGCGCTCGACAAGCACCGCCGCGAGTTCTATGCGGGCCTGGACGAGCAGCACAAGTCCGCGCGCGACGCGAAGGCACGCCTCGTCGAGCGTGCGGAAGCCCTCGCCAGCAAGGGCGAAGAGGGCATCGGCGCGTATCGCACGCTGCTCGACGAATGGAAGAACTCGGGCCGCGCGGGCAAGAAGGCCGACGACGCCCTGTGGGAGCGTTTCAAGGCCGCGGGTGATGCGCTGTACGCGGCTCGTGCCGGGCGCGAACTCGCCGAAGCCGAAGAGTCCAAAGAGAAGATCGAGGCCAAACGCGCTTTGATCGTCGAGGCTGCGGCGGTCTCGAAAGAGAAGGACAACGCCAAGGCGCGGACGATGCTCACGGGCATCCAGCGCCGGTGGGACGAGATCGGCCGCATCTTCCCGCGCGAGGCGGAGCGTGGACTCGATGACGACCTGCGCAAGATCGAGCAGGCGCTCAAGGCCCGCGAAGACGCGCACTGGAAGAGCAGCAACCCCGAGACGAAGGCCCGTCAGAACGACATGACGAGCCAGCTGCGCGATGCCATCGCGGGGCTTGAGGCAGACCTCGACAAAGCGAAGGCGTCGAAGGACAAGTCGGCGATCGCGAAGGCGACCGAGGCGCTCGAGGCACGCAAGAGCTGGCTCAAGGCACTGGGCGGCTGAGGCGGGCGCGGCTGACAGCCGTCGCCGCCTCCTCCCCCGATCCACCGATCGGCGGATCGATCCACAGATCGCCGTCGCGGTGCCCGTGTATCGTCGTGCCCTGGCACACTGCGAGGCATGCCCTGGCCATTCCTGTACTTCGCCGGCGACCGCCTGTCGACCGCCGAGCTGACGAGCGCCCGCCTCGACGGTGATGTCGTCGAGGTCGGTGACGCATATATGCCCGCCGACGCGATCGAGACGCGTGAGCTGCGCGCCGGGTCGCTGCGCGAGCGCGTGCCTGAGACCCTCGCACTCGTCCGTGAAAGCGCGGCGTGGGTGCACGGAGCGGTGATGGATGCCCCGATACGCCACAGCGTGCAGCGACGCTCGACCGTGCGATTGCCGCACGTGATCGACGCCCGACTGGCCTACAGTGATCAGCCGCTCTCTGCAGGCGACGCTATGACGGTCAGCGGCGTCTGGATCACGACGCCCGCTCGCACACTCGCCGATCTCGTGCGGGCCCTGTGCGCTGGTGACCGGGTGTCGAGCGAGGTCGAGGCGATGATCGCATGGCGCCCGGGTCTCGTCGATGACGCGATCGCCGTGCTCGAGCGCGGCACCACCGTGCACTTCAAGCGTCCGGCTCTCGCGTTCCTGCGTGCGCGGCGCGGCGACCCTGCTGCCCGCGCCCTTCGTCAGGAGGAGATCACGCGGTAGACGTCGTAGACCGCATCGATGCGGCGCACCGCGTTGAGCACGCGGTCGAGGTGCACGATGTCACCCATCTCGAACACATAGCGGCTGAGCGCGAGCCGGTCGTTGCCCGTCTGCACCGACGCCGAGAGGATATTCACGTGGTGCTCGCTGAGCACGCGCGTGATGTCACTCAGCAGCCCCGAACGGTCGAGCGCTTCGACCTGGATGTGCACGAGGAACACGCTCTTGGTCGTCGGGGCCCACGACACCTCGATCATGCGCTCGGCATCGTCCTTGAGCGAGCGCACGTTCGTGCAGTCGGCGCGGTGCACCGACACTCCGCTGCCGCGGGTGACGAATCCGACGATGTCGTCGCCCGGCACGGGCGTGCAGCACTTCGCGAGCTTCACCAGGATGTCGGGCGCGCCGCGCACGAGCACGCCGGAGTCTCCGCCACGGGGCGCGCGCGAGCGGCCGACGTGCGGGATGTCGATCGGGCCCGTCGAGGTGTCTTCTTGCGAACTGACGAGTGCCGTGACCTTCTCGATCACCGACTGCGTCGAGACGTGACCCTCACCGACCGCGGCGTACAGTGCGGTGACGTCCTCGTAGCGCAGCTGATGGGCCACGTCGGCAAACGAGTCCTGGTTCATCAGCCGCTGCAGGGGCAGGTTCTGCCGGCGCATCGCGCGCGCGATGGCATCCTTGCCCTGTTCGACCGCCTCTTCGCGACGCTCCTTCGTGAACCAGCCGCGAATCTTGTTGCGCGCTCGCGTCGACTTGACGAACGTCAGCCAATCCTGGCTGGGGCCGGCGTCGGGGTTCTTCGACGTGAACACTTCGACGACGTCGCCCGAAGCGAGCGGGGTCTCCAGCGGCACGAGCCGACCGTTGACCTTTGCGCCCATTGTGCGGTGGCCGACCTCGGTGTGCACGGCATAGGCGAAGTCGACCGGCGTGCCGCCCGCCGGAAGCCCGATGACCCGACCCTTGGGGGTGAAGACGTAGACCTCTTTGGCGCCGATCTCGAACCGCAGCGAGTCGAGGAACTCCCCCGGGTCGGCCGTCTCTGCCTGCCAGTCCGAGATATGCGCGAGCCACGCCATGTCAGCGTCGACCGACTTGGCATCCGGACTCTTGCCCGCCATGCGCTCCTTGTACTTCCAGTGCGCGGCGACACCGTACTCGGCCTGCTGGTGCATCTCGTTGGTGCGGATCTGGATCTCGACGGTACGCCCACCCGGACCGATCACGGTCGTGTGCAGCGACTGATACAGGTTGAACTTCGGCGTCGCGATGTAGTCCTTGAACCGGCCGGGGATCGGCGTCCACCGCGCGTGGATCGAACCGAGCACGCCGTAGCAGTCGCGCACCGTGTTCACGAGCACGCGGATGCCGATGAGGTCGTAGATGTCATCGAACTCGCGGCCCCGCACGACCATCTTCTGGTACACGGAGTACAGCTGCTTCGGCCGCCCCATGACGCGGCCGCGGATGCGCAGATCGCGCAGGTCCGACTCGACCGAGTCGATGACGCTGTGCACGTACTCTTCGCGCTGCGGCGTGCGCTGCTTCACGAGACTCTCGATCTCGGCGTAGAGCTTGGGATGCAGCACGGCGAACGAGAGATCCTCGAGTTCGCTCTTGACAGCCTGGATGCCGAGGCGGTGCGCCAGGGGCGCATAGATCTCGAGGGTCTCCGTCGCCTTCTTGGCCGCTTTCTCGGGCGGGACGAATCCCCACGTGCGGGCATTGTGCAGGCGGTCGGCGAGTTTGATCAGCAGCACTCGGATGTCTTTCGACATCGCCACGATCATCTTGCGGACCGTCTCAGCCTGCGCCGCGTCGCCGTACTTGACCTTGTCGAGCTTCGTCACTCCGTCGACGAGCATCGCGACCTCGTCGCCGAAATCGGCGGTCAGCTGATCGAGGCTGTAGTCGGTGTCTTCGACGGTGTCGTGCAGCAGCGCGGCGGCGATCGCACGGGGGCCGAGGCCCAGATCGGCGAGGATCTGCGCCACCGCGAGCGGGTGGGTGATGTAGGGCTCACCGCTCTGGCGCTTCTGCGCGGAATGTGCTTTCGCCGCGACCTCGTAGGCGCGCTCGATGATCGAGGTGTCGCTCTTGGGGTGATGGGTGCGCACCGTGCGCACGAGCTGCTCGACGGCTCCCCGCGACGGCGTGCGCGAGAAGATCCGAGGCACGAGGCGCCGCAGCGACGAGCTCGGCGCGGGGTTCTGGGCAGACGCGGGCGCGGTTTCGGTCATGCGCTCACCTCCGCCCGGGACAATCCGTCAATCCTATGCCCGGGCCAGCGGTGCGATCGTCACGCGTCGACCGAAGCGCGTTCGCGAGCGGCGAGCACGCGAGCGTCGCGCGTCTTGATCGCGGGCTCGTTCTCGCGCAGCAGCGAGTAGAGCGGCGCGGCGACGAACAACGTCGAGTACGCGGCGACGATCGTTCCGACGAAGATCGACAACGAGATGTCGGTGAGCGTCTGCGCACCGAGCCACAGGGCTCCGATGAACAGGATCGCGCCGGTCGGGATCGCGGCCACGACCGTCGTGTTGATCGATCGGATGAGGGTCTGGTTCACCGCGAGGTTCACCGATTCGCCGAACGTCCGCGCCGATGACTCGCCGTCGTCGCGGGTGTTCTCCCTGATCTTGTCGAAGACGACCGTCGTGTCGTACAGCGAGTACGACAGGATCGTCAAGAATCCGATCACGGCCGCGGGCGAGATCTCGAAGCCGAACAGCGCGTAGATGCCGACCGTGATCACGAGCACATCGACGAGGCCGATGATCGCGGCGACCGACATCTTCCACGTGCGGAAGTACAGCGCCAAGATGACGAACGTCAGCGCGAGGAAGATCGCGAGGCCCCACAGCGACTGACGCGTGACATCCGCGCCCCAGCTCGGGCCGATGAACGACGAGCTGACGAATGTGGACTCGACGCCGTACTTCTCGGCGAGGGCGGCGGACACCGCGCGCGTCTCGTTCTCGGCCATCTGGTCGGTCTGCACCCGGATGGTGTCCGTGCCGATCGTGGTGACCTTGGTCGTGGCATCCGGCACCACCGAATGCACCGCCGCGGTCGCCTTCGCCTGGTCGGGGTTCGACACGCCGCTCACCGTGAACTGCGAACCGCCGGTGAACTCGATCGAGAACTGGATGGGGCGGATCACGGGCACGAGCGCCGCGCCGATGACCAGGATCGCCGCGATGATGAACCAGAGACGTCGCCGCCCCACGAACGGGTACGAGGTCTTGCCGGTGTAGAGGTCGTTGCCGAGCTCATTCATGGAGCGCATCAGTCGTCCCCCTCCGTCGCCTTGCGGGTATTGCCCGCAAGCTCGGCTTGCTTGCGTTCGGCGATCGTCTGGCGGCGCTCGGCCTCGCCGCGCGAGCGACCCGTACGACGTGCGGCTCCCCCGCCGGCTGCCGTGGCGGCCACCGGCGTGCGGAACTGCGCGCGTCCGCGGTACACGGCGCCGAGCGCTTCGGGGTCGAGACCCGACAGCGGGTGACCGCCGCCGAAGAACCGCGTGCGCGCCAGCAGCTGCATGACGGGGTGGGTGAACAGGATGAAGATCAGGATGTCGATGAGGGTCGTGAGGCCGAGCGTGAACGCGAAGCCCTTCACCGTGGCATCCGCCAGAATGTAGAGCACGACCGCGGCCAGGATGTTGATCGACTTCGAGATGTAGATCGTGCGCTTGGCTCTGCCCCAGCCGTCTTCGACGGCACCCGTGATCGACTTGCCGTCGCGGAGCTCATCTCGGATTCGCTCGAAGTAGACGATGAACGAGTCGGCGGTGAAGCCGATCGTGACGATCAGACCCGCGACGCCGGCCAGCGACAGACGGAAGCCCATGCGCCACGCCAGGATGCACAGCGCGATGTACGTGATCACACCCATCACGGCGAGCGACGCGATGATCACGAAGCCCAGCGCGCGATAGACGATGAGCGAGTACAGCGCGACCAGCGCGAGGCCGATGAGGCCCGCGATCAGGCCGATCTGCAGCTGCTGTGAACCGAGGGTCGCCGAGATCGAGTTGGTGCTCTGTACCTCGAAGCTGAGCGGCAGTGCGCCGAACTTCAGCTGGTCGGCGAGGGTCTTCGAGCTCTCCTGCGTGAACGAGCCGCTGATCTGAGGCTTGCCGTCGAGGATGACCCCGTTCATCGTCGGTGCCGAGATGACCTGCCCGTCGAGCACGAACGCGAACTGGTTCTGCGGGGTGGTGCCGGCCTGCGTGAACTTGTAGAGGCGCTGGCTGACTTCGCCGAAGGTCTTCGCACCCTCGCTGTCGAAGACGACGTTGACGACCCACACGCCCCTCTGCGTGTCGAGGCCCGCGGTGGCATCGGTGATCGACGATCCGTCGAGCTCGACGGGGCCAAGGATGTACTTGGCGGTGCCGTCGGGGCTGCACGCGATGAGCGGCTGATCCTTGGGCTGGTTCGCCGGATCGTTCGCCTCGTCGGCGCAGTCATAGGCGAGGAACTTCGCCTGCAGCGCCGGGGTCACCCAGTTCAGGTCGCTGCCGTCCGTGGGCGACGCCGTGGGTGTCGAGACGAGGCCGGGGTCGGGAGTGGGGTACGGCGTCTGGTTGCCGTCCTCGCCCACGTACGACGTGCTCGCCGCCGTCGTGGCCAGCACCGCGCGCAGCTGCATCTGCGCGGATGCCGCGATGCGGTCGCGCGTCTCGTCGTCGGCGGGGCCGGGGATCTGCACGACGATCTGGTTGCCGCCCTGCGTCGTGATGTCGGTCTCGCCGACGCCCGACGCGTCGACGCGCTGGCGAATGATCGCGGCGGCCTGGTTCATCTGCTCGGTCGAGGGCGTCGTGCCGTCGGGCGTCTTCGCCTCGAGGATGATCTGTGTGCCGCCACGCAGGTCGAGGGCCAGCTCGGGAAGCCACGAGCTCTTGCCGAACACGTACACGCCGAGGGCGTTGACACCGAACATGACCGCGATGATCGCGACCAGGCCGATCAGTGCGCGCCAGGCATGGCGCACAGGAGTGGGAGTAGCCACTGAGGGTTAGCTTTCTTCGAGACGCGCAGATGGCGCGCGGGGGTCAGGCCTGGGGCTTGTCTTCAGGATCGGCCGGCGCGGAGTCCGTCGCGTGTGCGCGAGCCACGGCCTGGTCGTCGCTGAGCGACGAGATCTCGCCGCCCACGACGTCCGCGTCGTACTCGGCCTGATCGGCTTCCGCCTCGAGGAACTCGTCTTCTGAGACGGTCTCCTCGGTCTCGTCGACGACGCGCAGGATGGCCTGGCTGTGCACCTCGACCTCCATGCCTGGTGCGAGTTCCACGCGCGCTGACTTCGACAGGTCTTCGCCGTCGTACTCGACGAGGGTGCCGTAGAGGCCGCCCTGCAGCAGCACCTTGACACCCGGAACCATGGCGCGCGACTTCGCCTCTTGCTCAGCCTTCACGCGGGTCGCGCGGCGACGCGAGCTCCAGAACATGAAGATGAGGAGAGCCCCCATCGCGACGAGCAGGATCCAGTCCATGGGTAAAACCTTTCGGGAGCGCGCCGATGTGCGCGAAGAAGGTGGCCGCCCGTCACCAGGCTCAGGAACCGACCTTCAGCGATTATAGGTCATCGAACCTCAAGGCCTCGCCTGGCTGCGGCACCCGCAGATGGGCATACGCCTCGGGCGTCGCGACCCGGCCACGCGGCGTGCGACCGAGGAACCCGATGCGCACGAGGTACGGCTCGACGACCGATTCGATCGTCTCCGCCTCCTCGCCGACCGTGACGGAGAGCGTGCTGAGGCCCACCGGACCGCCACGGAAACGCCGCACGACAGCCTCGAGCACCGCCCGGTCGAGGCGGTCGAGCCCGATGGCATCCACGTCGTAGAGCTCGAGCGCCGCCGCGACATCGGCCTCGGTGACCGCGCGGCCGCCGCGATGCACGATCGCATAGTCGCGCACGCGCCGCAGCAGGCGGTTCGCGATGCGGGGCGTGCCGCGCGAGCGGCGGGCGATCTCGCTGCGCGCCGCGCGCGGCAGATCGACACCGAGCACGAGCGCCGAGCGCTCGATGACGCGCTCGAGTTCATGCGGTTCGTAATACTCGAGATGCGCCGTGAACCCGAACCGATCGCGCAGCGGGTTGGGCAGCATGCCCGAACGGGTGGTCGCGCCGACGAGCGTGAACGGCGCGAGGTCGAGCGGGATGCTCGTGGCGCCGGCGCCCTTGCCGACCATGATGTCGATGCGGAAGTCCTCCATCGCGAGGTACAGCATCTCTTCGGCCGATCGCGCCATCCGGTGGATCTCGTCGATGAAGAGGACTTCGCCCGGTACGAGACTCGAGAGCAGCGCGGCGAGGTCGCCCGCGTGCTGGATCGCCGGCCCCGACGACAGGCGCAGCGGACGTTCGCTCTCGTGCGCGACGATCATGGCGAGTGTCGTCTTGCCGAGCCCCGGCGGGCCGGAGAGCAGGATGTGGTCGGCGGGGCGCTGCTGGATGCGCGCGGCCTCGAGCAGCAGCTGCAGCTGACCGCGCACCTTCTGCTGGCCGACGAACTCGGCGAGCGACGTGGGGCGAAGGGCCCCCTCGACCGCGAGCTCGGTCGCGTCTTCGGCGAGGCTCGGGTCGCGGTTCGCCTCGTCAGACATTCGCGCGCTCCGTGCGGCTCGGGCCGAGCTGCGCCAGGGCGAGCTTGAGCAGAGCGGGCACCGACGTGCGCTCGGATGCCGAGGCATCCCCCACGATCTCGTGCACCGTCTCGGCGCTGACCCGTTCGCTCCAGCCCAGCGCGACGAGGGCAGCGACGACCTGCCCGGCGATCGCGGTCGCCGCCGGCGCGCCGACGCCCGCGGCCGCCGGCAGCGGCGCGTGCAGCTTGCCGGCGAGCTGCACGACGATCAGCTTCGCGGTCTTCGGGCCGATGCCCGACACGCGCCGGAAGGGGGCGTCGTCTTCCGCCGCGACGGCTTCGGCGATCTGGCCGACCGACAGCGCCGACAGCACGCCGAGGGCCGACTTGGGGCCGACGCCCGACACGCTCAGCAGCAGGATGAAGGTGTCGAGCTCGTCGCGCTCGGCGAAGCCGAAGAGCGACAGGGCGTCTTCGCGCACGACGAGGTTCGTGTGCAGGAGGGTCTCGTCACCGACGTGCAGCGCGCGCGCGACCTGTGTCGGGACGGCGACCGAGAACCCGACGCCCCCGACCTCGACGATCGCCGACTCGGATTCGAGGTGCAGCACCCGGCCGCGCAGCGAAGAGATCATGGCGCCAGCCTACGCGCGGGTTCGGAGCTTTGTTCGAGCGACACGCAGACCGTTCATCCGTCTCGAATGCATGCGCGGCGCGGCGGTGGCCGGGGTTTCGGCCGGATGAAGGGATCAGCGCCGCGCGGCCGAGCGCTCCGCGTCGGCCCAGGCGCGCTGCGCAGGCGTGAGCGCGCCCTCGCCGGCCGCGGATGGCGCGCCACGCCGCCACGCGTGGCACAGCGC
>JASCPF010000079.1 GCA_029959325.1 Microbacteriaceae bacterium PS02068 | reverse complement strand
GCCCGCCGCTGCGCCGCGCCCGCACGCCGTGCCGCGTCGCGCTGGCGCCGCGAGACCGCGCGTATGCACCGCTTTTCGGGGTCTTGCGGTGCGGACGCGCAGTCTCGCGTGAGATCGCGGACGTGAGGGAGCGTCGAGCGGGCAACCTGACGTTCGTGTCGCGTCACATCGCGCCGCGCGCGCCGCGCCGCGAGACCGCGCATGTGCACCGTATTGAGGGGTTTTGCGGTGCGGACGCGCGGTCTCGCGTGAGATCGCGGACGTGAGGGAGCCCCGAGCGGGCGCGAGGGAGCGCCGAGCGGACGCGAGGTCGGGGGCGAAGGCCCGGCGTCGCGTCGGCGGGGGAGAGGCCAGGCGCGGTCGAT
Source organism: Microbacteriaceae bacterium PS02068 (assembly GCA_029959325.1). Lineage (GTDB taxonomy): Bacteria > Actinomycetota > Actinomycetes > Actinomycetales > Microbacteriaceae > Microbacterium. The sequence goes on along the minus strand of JASCPF010000079.1, from coordinate 12,780 downwards.
TGGCCCGGAGCGCGCGGCGATATCCTTTTGTGATGACACCGCGCATCCTGGATCAATCGTCGAAGCTGAAGGACGTCCTCTACGAGATCCGCGGTGCCGCCCTGGTCGAAGCCGACCGCCTCGAGGCCGATGGCCACACGATCCTGAAGCTCAACACCGGCAACCCCGCGATCTTCGGGTTTCAGGCTCCGCACCAGATCGTGCGCGACATGATCGAGTCCGTCCCGACCGCGCACGGCTACAGCGACAGTCGCGGCATCATGTCGGCGCGCCGTGCGGTGGTCTCGCGCTATGAGCAGGTCGAGGGCTTCCCGCACGTCGATCCCGACGACGTCTACCTCGGCAACGGGGTGTCCGAGCTCATCACGATGACGATGCAGGCGCTGCTCGACGAAGGCGACGAGGTGCTCATCCCGGCACCCGACTACCCGCTCTGGACGGCGATGACGAGCCTCGCCGGCGGAACGCCGGTGCACTACCTCTGCGATCCCGAGGACGACTGGCACCCCTCGCTCGAGGACATCCGCGCGAAGGTCACCGAGCGCACGAAGGCGATCGTCGTCATCAATCCGAACAACCCGACCGGCTCGGTCTACACCCGCGAGGTGCTCGAGGGGATCGTCGAGATCGCGCGCGAGCACGAGCTGCTGCTGCTGTCGGACGAGATCTACGACCGCATCCTGTTCGACGACGCGCAGCACATCCCGCTCGCCACCCTCGCGCCCGAGATGCTCTGTCTCACCTTCAACGGCCTGTCGAAGACCTACCGCGTCGCGGGCTATCGCTCGGGCTGGATGGTGATCACGGGCGACAAGCGCCGCGGCGAGGGGTTCCTGCAAGGCATCCAGCTTCTGGCGTCAACGCGCCTGTGCCCGAACGTTCCCGGGCAGCACGCCGTGCAGGCGGCGCTGTCAGGCGTGCAGTCGATCGAGGCGCTGATCGCGCCGACGGGGCGGCTGCACGAGCAGCGGGATGCCGCGTGGGAAGGCCTCGAAGCGATCCCGGGCGTCTCGTGCCTGCGCCCGCAGGGGGCGCTCTACGCGTTCCCGCGGCTCGATCCCGAGGCGTACGAGATCCGCGACGACGGCAAGCTCGTCTACGACTTCCTGGTGGCGGAGCACGTGCTGCTCGTGCCGGGCACCGGCTTCAACTGGCCGACACCCGATCACCTGCGGATCGTCACCCTGCCCGAAGCCCGCGTGCTGAGCGAGGCGATCGAGCGCCTCGGCAACTTCCTGGCGTCGTACACGCAGTAGCGGCGGGCGTCGCAGCACCGGGGTTAGAGCGCGGCGAGCGACGTCGCGCGCCAGCGACCGTCCCAGCCTTCGAGGCGCACGGCGACGGCACGGGTGCGGGCCGGCCCGGCGGTGATCACGACACCTTCCACGACGCCGTCGGCGGGCGACGAGCAGTGCGTCGAGATGATCCGGTATGCCGGTCGGGCCGGCGTCACGCCGCGGGCGTTGCGCGCACGCGCCGAGAGGTTCGCGCGCGTGAGGAGTGCGCGGTAGGCATCCTCACCCAGCCAGCGCGCCAGCTGATCGACCTCGCGCACGCCTGCGAGCACCTCGAGAACGCCGATCGTGAGGTTCGCCAGCAGCGGCTCGGGAGCCGGGAGGTCGGTCGTGGCGGTGCGCTGCGGCGCGAAGTACTCGGCGACCTCGAGGGCGTTGCTGGCGCGGCGCGGGGCTCCTGATGCTGATGGAACCATGGTGACCTCCTGCGCCCGGAAATGTGTGGGTCTGAGTAGACCACGGGGCTGTGGCGGGCGTGATGAGAATCTCTTCACCTGTGGATAGATTTCGTGCGCGCCGAAGGCGGTCGCGTACGCTCGCGCCGTGCGCTGGGACCGGCTTTTCGAGGACATGGAAGACCAGCTCGACTCCGAATGGGAGGCCGAGCGCGCCGCGCTGGACACCGAAGCAGAACGGCTGCGCCTGTCGCGGGTCTCACTGCGCGAGCGGCTCGTCGCCCTCGCGCGGGATCCGCGCGCTCACGCGATGCACCTGGCGGACGGCGACACCGTGACGGGCCGCGTCGCGCGCGTCGGCGCGGACTGGTTCGCCGTCGTCGCCGACGCTCCCGAGGCGCCCCGACCGGGTGCGACGCTCGTGCCGCTGTGGGCACTCGCCGGAATCGTCGCTACGGCGGATGCCGTGCTGACGAGTGTGCGCGATGCCGACCCCGGCCCCGCACTCGGCCAGCGCATGGGGTTCGGGTTCGTGCTGCGCGATCTCGTGCGGCGGCGTGTGCCGGTGTCGCTGCAGCTGATCGGGGGCAAAACCCTGACGGGCACGGTGGATCGTGCCGGCGCAGATCACCTCGATCTCGCCCTGCACGACGCCGGCGCTCCTCGCCGGGCCGGCAACGTCACCGGCTACCGGATCGTGCCGTTCGCGGCGGTGGCCGCCGTGCGGCTGACCTCGGCGGCGGACGTCGGCTGACCGCCGCGCGGCGGACGTCGAGCGGGCGGCAGTCGCGCGCCGTTCACTCGGTTCCGCGCACCGGCCCACGGCCCCACAGCTCGGGGAAGCTCGCGGCGTTCGACTCGCGCCACAGGGCCATGCGACGCGCCTCTTCCGCCTGGTCGTCGAGGTAGCCCTCGACGCTCGGCGCCTCGATCCGCCACCGGGCGGGCGAGCCGACTTTCATACCACGCAGGCGGCCATCGAGCACGAGGGCGATGACCTCGTCAACGGGCAGCTGCAGCATCTCGCCGACTTCAGCGGGCGTGAACAGGCGTGCCCCAGTGTCGGGTGTTTCGGGCATGAGGCAATTATGCGGCGCGTCACCCCGTGTCAGGCGCAGCGACGCAACCTGTGGATAACGTCGACGAGCATCGCGCGAGCGGGCGACGATGGGGCCATGAGCGATCACACCGCCGCGCGCCCCCGACCTCGGGCGTTCTGGACCGACGTCCGGTTCCTGCTCGGGGTCGCTCTCGTTGTAGCATCCGTCGTCGGGGTCTGGCTGGTCGTCTCCGCCGCGCGGCAGACGGTGCCCGTGTTCGCCGCGGCGCGGACGATCGTGCCCGGCGACGCCGTCGGAGCCGACGATCTGCGGGTCGTCGAGGTCGCGCTCGGCCAGATCGAGGATGCCTACGCGACGCCCGCGACCCTCGTACCCGGCGCGGTCGCGACGCGCACGATCCGGGCGGGCGAGCTGGTGCCGCAGGATGCCATCGGCGAGGCCGCGGGCCTGCGCACGACGAACGTCGTGGTGCACAGCGCGACGGTGATCCCGGCGGCCGTCGCCCCCGGATCGACCGTCGAGGTGTGGTCCGCCCCGCAGATCGAGCGAGGGACCTACGACACGCCACGCATCCTCGTGTCCTCGGCGACGGTCGTCTCGGTGGCGACGGACGACTCGATGATGGGGTCGGCAGGCACGGCCGTGGAGATCGTCATCGAGCGAGCCGACGTCGCCGACACGCTGGCCGCGATCGCCGGGGGCGCGAACCTGTCGATCGTGCCGACGGCGGGGGCGCTGCCGTGAGCCTGCCGGCGCGGGGCGAGCCGACGCGCGCGGTCGTCGTCGTGGCGGTCGGCGGCACGCGTGGTGCCGAACTGGCCGACGATCTGCGCGACCTCGGAGCCCTCGTGTCGCTCGTGGTCGCGCCCGATGCTCCCGCCGCCGCCTCGGTCGATGCGGCCCGCGGTCGCGAGGCCGCCGAGCTGCTCGGCGAACTCGCCCGCGCGACCGTCCTCGTCATCGATGCCGACCGTCGCTCGCTGACCGCGCAGCTCGTCGACACGTGCGATCGCTTCGGGGTGCGCATCGTCGCGCTGTGCGCGGGGCCTGCCGAGCACCGGCTCGCGGGCGTGTTCGGGGTCGACGCGCGCGAGCTCTCGATCGCGGCCGCTGATGTGCTCGCGCCGGCCTCCGGCGGTGCGCTCGCCCCGATGACGGCGCGGCGGGGCCGGGTGATCACGGTCTGGGGCGCGGCCGGCGCGCCCGGGCGCACGACGGTGGCGATCGAGCTCGCGTGCGAACTCGCCCGCGATGGCCGCAGCATCGCTCTCGTCGACGCCGATGCTCATGCGCCGTCGCTCGCCATGGCCACGGGCCTGCCCGACGAAGGGCCCGGATTCGCCGCCGCCTGCCGACAGGCCGAACGCGGCACTCTGACGCCCGCCGAGCTGACCCGCATCGCCGTCCCGCTCGGACCCGTCGACGTCCTCACCGGCATCAACCGGCCCGGGCGCTGGCCCGAACTTACGCACGATCGCGTCACCGCTGCGCTCGAACAGTGCCGTGGCTGGGCCTCGGACACGATCGTCGATGTCGCCGCCCCGCTCGAACGCGATGAAGAGATCGTGAGCGACCTCGCCGGGCCACGGCGCAACGCGGCGACGCTCGCGGCACTGGCATCCGCCGATCTCATCGTCGCCGTGGTGGCGGCAGATCCGGTCGGGGTCTCGCGGTTCGTCCGCGCGCACGCCGATCTGCGGTCGGTGATCGGGGCGACGCCGGTGCGGATCCTCGTCAACAAGACGCGCACCTCGACGCTCGGCATCGACGCGCGCGGGCAGGTGCGGCGCGCGCTCGAGCGCTACGTCAGCGCGGGTGACCTGTGGTTCGTGCCGTGGGATGCCAAGGCCGCCGACGCCGCCACGCTGGCGGCGCAGCCGATCGCGCACGTCGCGGCGCGCTCGCAGCTCGCCGGGGCCGTGCGGCGGTTCGTGGGCGAGGCGATCGAACCGCCGACGCCCGTGAGCGCCGGCCGCCGTGCATCGTCATCCGCCAGCCCGCGCACGTTGATCCGGCGGCGGGCGCGCACGGCCTGAGCCTCGTCCCGAATAGGCTGGGGTCGTGTCGACGCTCAGCGATCTCGTCTATGCCCAGGGCCGTGCCACCGAGGCCGACATCGAGTGGCTGCACCGGCTGGCAGGCGATGGCCAGTTGCTGGCCGACCTCGCCTTCGCGGACATCGTGATCTGGGTGCCGACGACCGACGACTCGTTCATCGCCGTCGCGCATGCGCGGCCGGGCGGTGCCGCGACGCTCTTCTACCGCGACATCGTCGGCGACCGTGTACGGCCGCAGTGGCGCACGCAGGTGCGCGACGCGTTCACGCGCGCCGAGATCGTCGACTCGGCATCGCCCGACTGGTTCGAAGAGACCCCCACGCGCGTGCGAGCCGTGCCGATCGTGCGGGGGCGCGCGCACGGTGAGCAGCCGGCGACCGTGATCGGCGTGCTCACCCGGCACACCAACGTCGGCGAGGCGCGCACGCCGTCGCGACAGCAGATCACGTTCAACGACTGTGCCGATGACCTGTTCGGCATGGTCGCGGCCGCCGACTTCCCCGACCTGTCTGCGCCGACCTCTCCGCGGCGGGGGGCGCCCCGGGCATCCGACGGTCTCATCCGCATGGACGTCGACGGTGTCACGACCTTCGCGAGCCCCAACGCGCTGTCGGCGTTCAACCGACTCGGATTCGAGGACGAGCTCGAGGGTGAGTCGCTGCTCGAGGTCGCCAGCGCCCTGCTCCCGGCGAAGCGGCAGTTCGACGAGTCGTTGCCGATCGTCATGGCCGGGCGAGCGCCCTGGCGCGCCGACATCGAGGCGCGCGGTGTGACGGTGTCGCTGCGCACGATCCCGCTGAAGGACAACGGGCACCGGATCGGCGCGATCGTCCTCTGCCGCGACGTCACCGAGATCCGGCATCAGGAGCAAGAGCTCATCACGAAGGATGCCACGATCCGCGAGATCCACCACCGCGTGAAGAACAACCTGCAGACGGTCGCGTCGCTGCTGCGCATCCAGTCGCGCCGCACGCATTCGGACGAGGCGCGGGATGCCTTGACGCACGCCATGCGCCGCGTGGCGGCGATCGCGGTGGTGCATGACACCCTGTCGGAGGGTCTCGCGCAGAACGTCGACTTCGACACCGTCTTCGACCGCGTGTTGAAGCTCGTCGCCGAGGTCGCGGCCTCGCCGAACACCCGCGCGCGCACGGTCAAGACCGGCACGTTCGGCACGCTGCCGAGCGAGTACGCGACTCCGCTGGCGCTCGCGCTCACGGAACTCGTGACCAACGCGGTCGAGCACGGCCTCGTCGATCAGGAGGGCGAGGTCGAGATCATCGCGGAGCGCACCGAAGACCACCTCGGCGTGAAGGTCCGCGACTCCGGTGTCGGCCTGCCCGAGGGTCAGGTCGGCCGCGGCCTCGGCACGCAGATCGTGCGGACGCTCATCCAGGGTGAGCTCAGCGGCACGATCGACTGGCACACGCTCGTCGGGTCGGGCACCGAAGTGACGATCGAGATCCCGATGCGCTACCTCGACCGAGGCTGACGCGCCGCGCGCGCCGCGCCGCGCGGTTTCGCGTCACGTCAGGCGCGCCGAGCTTTCGCGCCATGCGCGCGGCCGCGCCATGCGCGTCCGCGCGCTAACCGCGCGCTGTTCGCGACACCGCGCCTCTGCACCGCAGATCCGCCCAGAGCGGTGCAGAGGCGCGGTTTCGCGGTCACAGACGTACACGCACGCAGGGCGTCAGCGGGCGCGATGGGAGCTGCGGGTCACGGGCGCGCGGGCTTGCGCTCCGACGGGCTCGCGCGTTCTCACGCGAAACCGCTCATGTGCACCGGAAAACTCCGCAAAGCGGTGCAGACGCGCGGTCTCGCGGTCCAGGGCGGACGCTGAAGCAGCGGTTCTGAGTCGCGGGGCGCAGACGCGTCAGCGCCCCGCGACGGCTCGCGCGCGACGGCTCGCGTACTCCCGGTCGCGCCGGGCGCAGCGCGCGAGACCGCGCGTCAGCACCGCAAATCCGTGCAAAGCGGTGCGTATGCGCGGTTTCGCGATCTTTGATGGACCCTGAGGCAGGGAGCCAGCGCACGTGACGGGTCACCGGGCGCGGCGGGTGAGCGGGTGCGGCGGGTCAGCCGCCGGAGCGAGCTCATCGATGGGTCGGCTGGTGAGCGGGTGCAGTGGGTCAGCAGCGCGCTGCGGGTCAGCGGCGGGCGGGCCGGCGAACCGCCGAAGCGATCCGGCGCGTCAGCTGGCGCGGCGGGCGCGGGCGGCGCGGCGCTTGAGTGCGCGGCGCTCGTCTTCCGACAGGCCGCCCCAGACACCCGAGTCTTGGCCGGTCTCGAGGGCGTATTGCAGGCAGACCTCGGTGACCGTGCACCGTGCGCACACGGCCTTGGCCTTCTCGATCTGGTCGACGGCGGGCCCGGTGTTTCCTACGGGGAAGAACAGCTCGGGGTCGACGGTCAGGCAGGCGGACTTGTCGCGCCAATCCATACTGGGGTGCTCCTTGATGCGGGAATGAGAAGTGTGGGCGGGTACGAACTCGGGCGTCCGTTACCCTGGTGGGTGTGCGGGCGAAAGGCCCGCCCCACGTCACTGTGGGAGCACACTACGTCATCTATCGTCCCATGCGGATTCAGATGAATCAAGGGTGAACAGCGCCTTCCCGGCTGGGATCTCTGTGCATCTGCTCCATGTGACAGCGAAACCGCACAACGATCGCACCCCGAACCGAGGAAATTCTGCGCCATGTCGACAACCGTCCCGGAACGACTTGCCGCGGCAATCCTCGGTGTCGAGGGGCTCGCGCTGCTGCTCGTCGCCGGCTGGGAGGTTGTCGCGCTCGCCGGCGGCGACACCGACGACCCGGTCTCATCGATCGCTCTGATCGTGCTGACGGTCCTCGGGGCGGTCGCCGTGATCGCCTTCGGTGTGGCGGTGGCCAGGGGTCAGTCGTGGGGACGGTCGGGTGGCATCGTCACACAGCTGCTCACGCTCGCGGTGGCGATCGGCGCCGTCACGGGCCCGGCACCCTCGGTCGGCTTCGCGCTGCTGGTGAGCGTGCCCGCCGTGGCGGGACTCGTGGCGCTGTTCGCCGCGGTACGCCGCGCGGCCACGCGCCGGGCGTCAGAGCTCTCGGAGTAGCGCCCGCGGCGCGTCAGCCGAGGCCGAGAAGCGCGCGGACGCGCGCCACGTGGCCCGTGGCCTTGACGTTGTAGAGGGCGTGGGCGATGTCGCCCGAGGCATCCACGACGAACGTCGAACGGATGACACCCTGCACGACCTTGCCGTAGTTCATCTTCTCGCCCCAGGCGCCGTAGGCCTCGTGCACGGCATGGTCGGGGTCGCTCAGCAGGTCGTAGGTGAGGCCGTCGCGCTGCCGGAACTCGGCGTTCGTCGCGGGCTCGTCGCGCGAGATGCCGAGCACCGTGTACCCCGCCGACTGCAGCGGCGCGAGCGAGTCGCGGAAGTCACAGGCTTCCGTCGTGCATCCCGGGGTCATCGCCGCGGGGTAGAAGAAGAGGATCACGTTCTGCCCGCGCAGATCGTGCAGGGCGACGGGCTTCGCGTCCTGGTTCAGGAGGGTGAAGTCGGGGGCGGCGGATCCGGGTTCGAGCTGCGTCATGGCATCCAGCCTACGGCGGGCGCGCGGGTCAGGCGAAGGTCGTGAGCAGGCGCTGCAGCGAGTCGAGGCGCGCGGCGCCGCGGTCGCCGAGGCGGCCCTCGGCGACCGCCTCGATGATCGCGCAGTCCGGGGCATCCGGCAGGTGGGTGCAGCCGCGCGGACACTCTTCGGCGACGAGCGCGAGGTCGCTGAAGGCCTTCAGGATGTTGGCGGGGTCGACGTGGCCGAGCCCGAACGAGCGGACGCCCGGCGTGTCGATGACCCAGCCGCGGCCGCCCTCGCCCACGTAGCGCAGCGAGACCGTCGAGCTCGAGGTGTGCCGACCGCGGCCGGTCACCTCGTTGACGTGCCCGGTCGCCCGATCGGCCGTCGGCACGAGCGCGTTCACGAGGGTCGACTTTCCCACGCCGGAGTGCCCGACGAACACCGTCGAGTGCCCGACGAGGTGGCGCCCGACCTCATCCAGCGGCATGTCGCCCGAGCCGCTGCGGAACACCTGCAGATCGTCGACACCTTCGAAGTGGGTGAGGAACTCGGTCGGGTCGGCGAGGTCGGTCTTGCTGACGACGAGCAGGGGATGGATGCCTGCGTCGAGCGCCGCGATCAGATATCGGTCGACGAGGCGCGGTCGTGGTTCGGGGTCGGCGGCCGCCACGACGATGAGCATCTGGTCGGCGTTCGCGACGACGATGCGCTCGACCTGATCGGTATCGTCGGCGCTGCGGCGCAGCAGCGACGTGCGCTCCTCGATGCCGACGATGCGCGACAGCGTGCCCTCGTCGCCGCTCGAGTCGCCGACGACCCGTGCCCGGTCGCCCGTGACGATCGGCTGTGTGCGCAGCTCGCGGGCCCGGGTGGCGACGGCGGTGTGCTCGTTCTCGCCGTCTTCGTCGAGGAGGACGGCATAGCGCCCGCGGTCGACTCCGAGCACGCGCGCGATCTGGGCGTCGGCATGCGCCGGGCGGCGCTTCGTGCGCGGACGGTTCGCCTTCGGATTCGGGCGCACGCGGATGTCGGCTTCGTCGAACTCGGGTTCGTCGTCATCGTCGACGTCGAGCCAGCTCATGTCAGGCCGCAACCACGGAGATCGCCACGGTGAGAGCCGCGGTGCTCGTCGCCGAGATCGCCACGGTGATCACGCCGCGGCTCCGCCGCCCGCGTGCAGCATGCCGTCCCACAGCTGCGGGAACTCGGGCATGGTCTTCGCGGTCGTGCCGATGTCGTCGATCTCGACGCCGGGCACCCGCAGCCCGATGAGGGCGCCGGCCGTCGCGATGCGGTGGTCGTGGTGCGCCCGCCACAGTCCGCCGTGCAGGGGAGCGGGCGTGATGCGGATGCCATCGGGCAGCTCTTCGGCATTGCCGCCGAGCCCGCGCAGGTTGGTGATGAGCGCGTCGATGCGGTCGGTCTCGTGACCGCGGATGTGCCCGATGCCGTGCAGCGTCGTCGGGGCATCGGCGAAGGCAGCCAGCGCGAACAGCGTGGGGGTGAGCTCGCTCGCGGCCGTCAGATCGAGGTCGACGCCGGCGACGCGGCCCGATCCGACGACGGTCAGGGCGCCGCCGCGACGGCTCGTGCGTGCGCCGAGCAGCGAGAGGATCTCGGGCAGCAGCGCCCCGGGCTGCGTCGAGGTCGCCGGCCATCGGGGAATCGTGACCGAGCCGCCCGTGAGCAGGGCCGCCGCGAGGAACGGCGCCGCGTTCGAGAGGTCGGGCTCGATCGTGGCATCCCGCCCGCGCGGCACGCCCGCCGGCACTACCCATTCGTTCGGCGTCGGATGCTCTACCTGGATGCCTCGGCGCGCCAACGTCTCGACCGTCATATCGATGTGGGGGATCGAGGGCAGACGCTCGCCCGAGTGGATGAGATGCAGGCCCACATCGAAGCGCGGGGCGGCCAGCAGCAGCCCCGAGACGAACTGACTCGAGGCGCTGGCATCGATCGACACCTCGCCGCCGCGGATGTGGCCGCGACCGCGCACGGTGAACGGCAGCGACCAACTGCCGCCGTCGTCGATGTCGGCGCCGATCGTGCGCAGGGCCTTGATCATCTCGCCCATCGGGCGGTGCAGCGCGCTGGCGTGGGCGGTGAGGGTGACGTCGCCTCGCGCCAGCCCGGCGAGCGGGGCGACGAAGCGCATGACGGTGCCCGCCTGGCCGCAATCGATCGTGACGTCGCCCGAGAACGCGGCGGGGGGTGTGATGTGCAGGTCGGGCCCGAAGGGGCCGTTGCCCGGCACCTCGTCGATCTCGACACCGAGGGTGCGCAGCGCCTCGATCATCCGTGCCGAATCGTCGGAGTGGAGCGGCGAGCTCAGCGTCGACGGCGCGTCGGCGAGCGCCGCGAGCACGAGCTTGCGGTTCGTCAGTGACTTCGATCCGGGCATCGCGACCGTCGCCTGCACGGGTGCGTCGACGAAGGGAGCGGCCCACGGCGACGAGGAAGCGGGCTGGGGGAGGGAATACCCGGTCGTGGTCATCGGGTTCTACCCTAACGAACCCCTCCGACTCCCTCGAACTGAAAGGCACCCGTTGACAGCGACGCTGACACCCGTTCGGGAATACCTGCCCGACGTAGACTGGGCCGCGATGGAAGAGCAGGCGGCGACCCGACCGCAGACCCCCGAACCCGAGACCGTCGATCCGCGAGCCCAGTTCGAAGAGCAGGCTCTGCCGTTCATGGACCAGCTCTATGCCGCGGCCATGCGCATGACGCGGAACCCTGCCGACGCGGCCGACCTCGTGCAGGAGACCTTCGTGAAGGCTTTTGCTTCGTGGGCATCCTTCACGCAGGGCACGAACCTGAAGGCGTGGCTGTACCGGATCCTCACGAACACGTACATCAACACGTACCGCAAGAAGCAGCGCGAGCCCTACCAGGGCACGATCGACGAACTCGAAGACTGGCAGCTCGGCGGTGCCGAATCGACCACCGCGACGAGTTCGCGCTCGGCCGAGGCAGAGGCCATCGATCACATGCCGGCATCGGTCGTGAAGGATGCCCTTCAGTCGCTGCCCGAAGACTTCCGCCTGGCGGTGTACCTCGCCGACGTGGAGGGGTTCGCGTACCAGGAGATCGCGGACATCATGAAGACCCCCATCGGCACGGTCATGAGCCGCCTGCATCGCGGCAGGCGCATGCTGCGTGACCTGCTGGCCGACTACGCACGGGAGCGCGGCATCGACGTGCCGGCCCCGACCCCGGAGAGCACGAAAACCCCCAGGAGCAGGAAATGAGCGATTGCGGCTGCGACAAGGCCCGGAAAGACCTGGAGGAATACCTCCGTCACGAAGTCTGCAAGACGCAGCACTCCGACATCACCGAGCACCTCGAGAACTGCCCCGCGTGCCGCGACGAGGCGCTGGCCGCGACGACGCTCACCGCCGTCGTCGCCCGCGCCTGCAAGGAGACGGCCCCCGAGGAGCTCCGCGACCAGGTGCTCGCGCTGCTGCGCACCGAGCAGGCCACCCACCACTGACCGCGGCGGCGTGATCAGGCGCCGAACACCCGCAGCGCGCGCGGCACGATCTCGACGCGCAGCGGCAGGGGGCCGAGCGGCTCACCGTCGGCATACGAGGTCACCGCAGGGGATGCCAGCCGCGCCGCGCGCACGCGATACGTCGACACCTCGTCGATCGTGGTGTGGGTGCCCTTGTAGACACGGGGGAGCAGCCGCAGCAGCTTCAGCCGCCCCGCCGGGCGGACCAGCGTCACGTCGAGCAGGCCGTCTTCGAGATCGGCATCGGGGCAGATCGGGATGCCCCCGCCGTACGAGCGACCGTTGCCGACCGTCGCCATGACGAGGTCGCCCGTGATCCGCTCGGTGCTGCCGTCTGCCTGTTCGAGCTCGATGTCGAACGGGATGCCCCCCAGCCTCACGAACTCGACGAGGATCGCGATGTTGTAGCGCATGTGGCCGCGCGGCCAGCGCATGCGGTTCGCGCGGTCGTTGACCTTCGAGTCGAACCCGCTCGCGAGCACGGTGCCGTAGAGCACGCTCGACCCGTCGGCGCGCGTCACCCGCGCGAGGTCGATCGTGCGCGTGGTGCCCGCGATCACGGCATCCGCCGTCGCATCGGCATCGAGGTCGCGCAGCCCCAGAGCGTTCGCGAGGTCGTTGCCGGTGCCGGCGGGCACGATGCCCAGCGGCACATCGCCGCCGGCGAGGATCTGGATCGCAAGCGACACCGTGCCGTCGCCGCCCGCGACGACCACCGCGTCGGCGCCCAGCTCGAGCGCGGTGCGCAGCAGTCGCGATGACTCCTCGGCGCTGCCGCCCGAGATCACGCTGACGCGGTGCCCGGCGGCGCGCAGCCGCTCGGCCGCGCGCATCGCGGCGCCGGTGTGCGCGCCGGCGCGCGCCGCGGGATTCGTCAGGAGCGCGACATCCACGGCCTCCT
>JASCPF010000078.1 GCA_029959325.1 Microbacteriaceae bacterium PS02068 | reverse complement strand
GGCCACGCCGGGGGGGCGGCGAACGCGGGCGCGGGGGCCGGGGTCAGCACGAGCGTGCGCGGCAGCGGGCGGCCCTGTGCCGCGCGGCGACGCAACAGCCACTCGACGATCCCGACGTAGCCGCCCATCAGCACGAACGACGTGACGAAGCTCACGATGCCGGTCTCGGATGCGGTCGGGTCGGTGCCGGCGGCGAGCGACACGAGGAATCCCGACAGATTGTTGATGACGTGCAGCGCGATCGCGGCTTCGAGGCCGCCGGTGCGCCACGTGAGCCAGCCCGCCGCGACGGCGAAGAGGCCGACGCCGATCTGGCCGAGCACGTCGTACATGTGCCCCATGACGAACAGCGGCACGGGCAGCAGAATCGCCCATGCCGGATGCCGCAGCCAGCGCCCGATCGTCTGCATGAGGTACCCACGGAAGACATACTCCTCGGCGGCCGACTGGAACGGCACGAGCACCAAGACGAGGATCAGCGAGAGCGCCCACTGCGGGTTCGGCCCGGCCGCGGCGGCCTGCTCGCTCGGCAGCAGCAGCGAGATCGCCGTCACCACCGCGTACAGCACGGCCGCGATCAGCGCGCACTGCAGCATCCAGGCCCAGCGCAGGCGCCCCGCGGCCGACGAGATCAATCCGATGCGGCGCCCGTTCACGATGAGCGAGGCCAGCAGGTAGCACGGCAGCATCACGACGATCGTGCCGAGCAGCAACGTCAGCATGAACGGGTCGCTCGTATCGATGGTCGGGTTCTCCGAGAGGGCGAGCATGCGATCGAGGATCGTCGGATCGGCGGATGCCACGGCGATGACGATGACCAGCACGATCACGAGCAGCACGACGTAGAAGGCGATGCCGAGTGCTCCGACCGCGAGGGGCGTCCACCATCCCGAGCGGCGACGCGCGAACAGCAGACGGTGGAACGCGAGGCCGCCCTCCGTGGCATCCCGCGGCAGTGCTCGCGGCGCGCGCGGCGCGGGCGGCGGGAACGACGGGGAGGCCGGGAACGGCGCGGGCTGCGGGGCGGCGGGGGGAAGCGTCACTGTTCCATCATCACCGATCGACGCGGCCGAACGCGGATATTCAGCACCGCCATCACATCGGGTGCCAATATGGGTCTATGACCGCACCGCGCATTCTCATCGTGGACGACGAGCCGAACATCCGTGACCTGCTCGTCACGAGCCTCCGCTTCGCCGGCTACCAGGTCCGCGCCGTCGCGAACGGCGCCCAGACGATCTCGGCCGTGCTCGAGGAAGAGCCCGACCTGATCATCCTCGACGTCATGCTGCCCGACATGAACGGCTTCAGCGTCACCAAGCGCCTGCGCGGCGCGGGGTACACGGCGCCGATCCTGTTCCTCACCGCGAAGGACGAGACCGAAGACAAGATCGAGGGTCTCAACGCCGGCGGCGACGACTACGTCACGAAGCCGTTCTCGCTCGACGAGATCGTCGCGCGTCTGCAGGCGATCCTCCGCCGCACGATGCAGGCCGACGAAGAATCGACCATCAAGGCCGGCGAGCTGACGATGGACCAGGACACGCACGACGTGCTCGTCGGCGACGTGTCGATCGACCTGTCGCCGACCGAGTTCAAGCTGCTGCGCTACCTCATGCTCAACCCCAACCGGGTGCTCAGCAAGGCGCAGATCCTCGATCACGTGTGGGAGTACGACTTCAACGGCGATGCGGGCATCGTCGAGAGCTACATCTCGTACCTGCGCCGCAAGATCGACCCGTACTCGACCGAGCCGCTCATCCAGACCAAGCGCGGCTTCGGCTACATGCTGAAGGCCGGCAAGACGGCCTGAGGCCGCCGCGAAGCAATCCATGGCCGCCCCGCTGGCAGCGCACGCCAAGAAGGGCGATCGCGTCACCACCTGGTGGCGCGCCATCAGCCTGCGCGCCAAGGTCACCGGCGTCACCGTGGCCGTGCTCGCCGTGGGCCTGCTGGCCGTGGGCATCGGCACCGCGGTGTTCCTGCGCAATGCGCAGATCGCCGAGCGCGACCAGTCGATCACCCAGACCGTCACGCTCGACCAGGCCTCGAGCCTGCTGAAGGTGCGCGTCGTCGACGGCGTCGCGACGTTCGCGCCGCCCGACACCGCACCGCTCACCTCGTTCTACATCGCGGTCTACAGCGCCGACGGCACACTGCTGCAGACGGGTGGAGCCACGGGCAATGGGCCCGTCTTTCCCCCCACGTTCGGGCTCAACGACCAGGTCAACCAGGGAACGACGACGTTCGATCTGCATTCCGCCGACGGCAAGGTCACCTTCCACGCGGCCGTCGACATTCTCGACATCCCCGGCACGCAGAAATCGAACGTGCAGATGCTGGCACTGCCGCTGACCCCGGTGACGCAGACCGTCGCGAGCTTCGTCGGCATCTACTCGCTCTTGGCGCTGCTGACGATCCTGGGCGGTGCCTTGGCGACGAGGTGGCTGGTGACGCTCGCGTTCCGCAGCCTCGGCCAGGTCGAAGACACCGCGATGTCGATCGCGGCGGGCGATTTCAGTCAGCGCATGGGCGACATCTCACCGCGCACCGAGGTGGGCCGACTCAAGACCGCGATCAACGCGATGCTCGACCGCATCGACCGAGCACTCGAGCAGCGGGATGCCTCAGTGCAGCAGATGCGCCGGTTCATCGGCGACGCGAGCCACGAGTTGCGCACGCCCCTGGTGACCGTCCGCGGCTACGCCGAGCTGTACCGCATGGGCGCGATCTCGGGCGACGAGCAGACCGCGCAGTCGATGGAGCGTATCGAGAAGGAGGCGATCCGCATGGGCGGGCTCGTCGAGGATCTGCTCGCGCTCGCGCGTCTCGACGAGCGTCGCGACATCGTCGTCGCGGCGGTCGACCTGCGCCCGATCGCGCGCGATGCCGCCCTCGACGCACGGGCGACCTCACCCGGCCGGGTGGTCTCGCTCGCCGACCCCGAGCAGCCCGCGCAGGCGGCGGCCTCGTCTGCCGCGCAGGCCTCGCCGGCCGACGTCGGGGCGGGGCCCGCGCCGACGGAGGACACCGGGGTCGTGCGCCGCGGTGTGCTGGCCGGCGCGACGCGATCGCTGCTGCGCCGACGCCCCCGACCCTCACCGGGCGAGACTGCGACCGCGACAACAGGCGCCGAGGCCGACCACACCCCGATCACGACCCCGATCACGGTGAGCACGCCGGTCGCCCCCATCGTGTTGGGCGACGAGAACCGCATTCGTCAGGTCGTCGCGAATCTGCTCGGCAATGCCCGCCGCTACACACCGTCGGGTTCGCCCATCGAGCTGGCGACCGGGGTGGACGAGCCGGCCGGTATGGGCTGGATCGCGGTCATCGATCACGGCGAGGGCATCCCCGAGCAGATCCGCGAGAAGATCTTCCAACGCTTCTGGCGCGCCGATACGTCGCGCACGCGCGAGACCGGCGGGTCGGGACTGGGGCTGTCGATCGTGGCATCCGTCGTCGAAGCCCTGCACGGATCGATCGACGTGAGCGAGACGCCGGGCGGCGGCGCGACCTTCCGCGTCGCCTTCCCGCTGGCGCAGGCGCGGGATGCCGCGGAGCACCTGCTGATCGAGACGCAGCCCCTGCAGCGGCTGCGCTCTGACGATCTCTGACGATCGCGCGCAGCCTCCTCCCCAACGCGCTCGTTCGGCGGATTGTCCACGGATGGGCCCGAACCTCGCCCGGGGGCGACGCCCGCGGCCTAGCGTGGGGCATCCCATCGAAAGGAACCCACCATGGCCACCTTCTCCGTCGACTCCGACGCCGTCCTCACCGCGACCAGCGCGATCCGCGCGACCGCGGACCGACTGCAGGGCGAGACCGCCGCGATGCTCGGGCAGCTCACGCAGCTGCAGAGCTCGTGGACGGGCTCGGCCGCGATCGCCTTCCAGGGCGTGATCGACCGCTGGCGCGCGACCCAGCGCGACCTCGAAGCCGCGCTCGGCGACATCGGGGGCGCGCTCGCCCACGCCGGCAACCAGTACGCGCAGACCGAAGTCGCCGCCGCAGGCCTGTTCCGCTGAGGCAGAGCGGCCGGACCCGAACGCAGAACGGCCCCTCCCGAAGGAGGGGCCGTTCTGGTCAGGCTCTTGTCACACGGCCTGTCTCACGCGGTGGCGGAACTCAGAAGTCCATGCCGCCGGTCGGGTCGCCGGCCGGGGCCAGCGCCTTCTCGGGCTTGTCCGCGACGACGACCTCGGTCGTCAGGAACAGGCCGGCGATGGATGCCGCGTTCTGCAGCGCCGAGCGGGTGACCTTGGCCGGGTCGATGATGCCGGCCGCGAACATGTCGACGTACTCGCCGGTGGCCGCGTTCAGGCCCTGGCCGACGGGCAGCTCCGAGACCTTGTTCGCGACGACGCCGGGCTCGAGACCCGCGTTGAGCGCGATCTGCTTGAGCGGGGCCTCGATCGCCACGCGCACGATGTTCGCGCCGGTCGCCTCGTCACCGGTCAGCTCGAGCGATCCGAAGACGTTCTTGCCGGCCTGGATGAGCGCCACGCCACCACCGGCGACGATGCCCTCTTCGACGGCAGCCTTGGCGTTGCGGACGGCGTCCTCGATGCGGTGCTTGCGCTCCTTGAGCTCGACCTCGGTCGCCGCACCCGCCTTGATGACGGCCACGCCGCCGGCGAGCTTGGCGAGACGCTCCTGCAGCTTCTCGCGGTCGTAGTCGCTGTCGGTGTTCTCGATCTCGCGCTTGATCTGGGTCACGCGACCCTCGATCTGCGTGGACTCGCCGGCACCCTCGACGATGGTGGTCTCATCCTTGGTGATGATGACCTTGCGCGCCTTGCCGAGCAGGTCGAGGGTGGCGTTCTCGAGCTTGAGACCGACCTCCTCGGTGATGACCTGCGCGCCGGTGAGGATCGCGATGTCCTGCAGCTGAGCCTTGCGACGGTCGCCGAAGCCGGGCGCCTTGACGGCAGCCGACTTGAAGATGCCGCGGATCTTGTTCAGCACCAGGGTCGCGAGGGCTTCGCCCTCGACGTCCTCGGCGATGATGACGAGCTCCTTGCCGTCCTGGATCACCTTGTCGACGATCGGCAGAAGGTCCTTGATGTTCGAGATCTTCTGGTTCGCGATCAGGATGTACGGGTCTTCGAAGACCGCTTCCTGGCGCTCGGGGTCGGTGACGAAGTAGGGGTTCAGGTAGCCCTTGTCGAAGCGCATGCCCTCGGTGAGCTCGAGCTCGGTGCCGAAGGTGTTCGACTCCTCGACGGTGACCACACCCTCCTTGCCGACCTTGTCGATCGCCTCGGCGATGAGCTCGCCGATCTCGGTGTCGGCGGCGGAGATGGATGCCGTGGCGGCGATCTCCTCCTTCGAGGTGACCTCCTTCGCCGAAGCGAGCAGCTCGTCGGAGATGGCCTTGACGGCCTTCTCGATGCCCTTCTTCAGCGAGATGGGGTCGGCGCCGGCCGCGACGTTGCGCAGGCCCTCGCGCACAAGCGCCTGAGCCAGGACCGTGGCGGTCGTGGTGCCGTCACCGGCGACGTCGTCGGTCTTCTTGGCGACCTCCTTGACGAGCTCCGCGCCGATCTTCTCGTACGGATCGTCGAGTTCGATCTCCTTGGCGATGGAGACACCGTCGTTCGTGATCGTGGGGGCGCCCCACTTCTTCTCGAGCACGACGTTGCGGCCACGCGGGCCGAGCGTCACCTTGACGGCGTCGGCCAGGATGTTCAGGCCGCGCTCGAGGCCACGGCGGGCCTCTTCGTCGAAAGCGATGATCTTTGCCATAAGTGTGTCGTCCCTCCCGGACGTGAGGATGAGTCTTTAGCACTCAAGAGGATCGAGTGCTAACTCATTCTGGCACTCGGGCATGACGAGTGCAAGCCGATGACAGCGCGCGTGACACGCGCGCCTCGTCGGCGGGAGGAACGGACTGGCCGATCAGATCGGGCGGACGGCCTCGGCCTGCGGCCCCTTCTGACCGGTGCCGACGGTGAACTCGACGGCCTGACCCTCTTCGAGGACGCGGAAACCGGACATGTCGATGTTCGAGTAATGCACGAACACGTCCTGACCGCCCTCGACGGTGATGAAGCCGAAGCCCTTCTCAGCGTTGAACCACTTGACGGTGCCTTGTGCCATGACGAACTCCTGATGATGCGGGGCGACGTCGCAATGCTAACCAGCCGGAGCGCCGCGAAAGCCCGGATCTGCGCACTGTTGACACGCGCGCATCGAAGAGTTCACACGCGCGAAACACCGCCCTCGGCGCGGGTGCCCGGGCAGGGTTACGGCGTGGCGCTGGGGGCGCCCGCGTCCGTGCGGTCGAGGCCGATCACGATCACGAGCTGCTTGACGGCGCTCTCGTCGACATCGGTCGTGTCAGGGTTGTCGACCGGCTGGTACGCCGCGTTGAGCCGGACGTCGGCACCGCCGATCGCCTGGGCGAGACCGCGCGCGGGCCCCTCGTCGGCGGGGGTCGCGTAGTAGACCGTCGTCGTGGCGAAGTCTTCTGAGCCGGCGGCCCCGTCGAGGACAGCCTCGGGCGTCCATCCGGCGGCGATGACCTGCTGTCGCACCGTCGCCGCGAGCCCGTGCTGCGGCGTCGCGTTCAAGACCGTGACGGTGTAGCTGGTGTCGACCACCGGCTCTGCCGTCGGCACGACGGTGGCGGTGGGGGTGGGCGTCGGGAAGAGCGTGATGTGGCCGTTGGCGAGCATGGCCCCGAAGACGCCGAGCGCGACGAGCACGATCGTCGCGATGGCCGCCCACAGCAGCACGAGCCCGCCGCGCATGCGGGGGTTCTCGGCCCGGTGAGCGCCGATGCGCCCGTGATCGGCGGGGAGGTCGTCGAAGCGATCCTTCGGCGGCGAGGTCTGAGGCACCACAGAATGCTACCCGGCCGCGCCCGTGCGAACCGATGCGCGCGCTGCGTGCGCGCGCAGCCGGGTCTCGCGCAGACGCCGCAGGCGGTGCACGAGCATGGCGTCGTACGCCGCGGCATCCGGCTCATCGATCACGCGTTCGAGCAGCTGGTAGTAGCGGGCCGGCGACAGCGCGAGGTCTCGGCCGATCGCCTCTTCCTTGGCCGCACCATGCCCGTTCCAACGCGACTCGAAGTCGAGCAGCAGGCGGTCGCGGTCGGTCAGGGGCACTCCCCCAGGCTACGAGGACGAGGCCCCGGTGCCCGCGCGCCACTCGGAGGGAGAGCGCAATTCGATCCATGCCCCGAGCGGGTCGGCAGCGGCGAGCACCTCACCATCGAGCGCCAAGGCGAACCCGCCCGGCCAGGCCTCCGGATCGACCGGCGTCGTCCACCCCTCGTGCAGCGCCGGCGCGTCGAGGGTGATCCAGCGGCCGTTCGCGCGCGCCGCGTCGATCAGAGCGTGCCGCGCCGCCCACGGCACGTGCGCGAGGACCCCGGGGGTCTGCACGACGAGCGTCGCATCCCGCGGCGCCGCCCCGGCGAGAGCATCGAGCAGCGCCACGCCGTCGCCCGCGACGAGCGTCGGCGGATCGGATGCCGCGATGCGCAGCGCCGCGCGCACGCGCTCATCGCGGCCGTGCTCTCCCGGCCAGACGAGGCCCGTCAGCCACGCCTCGGTCTCGGTCGCCGCCGGGTCGAGCGGCGCCAGGTCGATGCCCGCGCGCCAGACGATCTCGGGAAGCGCGACCTCGGGCATCCGCTCGCCGCGCACCTCGCAGTCGAGCACGACAGGCGAGACGCCCTGCCCGGGATCGAGGGCGACCACGCCGCCCGGGCCGCGGTAGCGGTACGAGTAGCGATCGGGGTAGAGACACAGCCCCGCGCTGGCGCCGACCTCGAGAAGCGCGATCGGTCCGTCGATGCGGCTGAGCGCCGGAAGGAGCGCCGCGCAGCGCAGCGGCTCATTCGTCTGCAGCGACCTCCGGCCGCACTCGGCGACCACCTCGTCGGCATGCGCCAGCACCCAGGCGCGCCAGTGCGCGGCATCCTGTTCGTCGTCCTGCGCATCCTCTTGCTCGCCGGCGCCGCCCACGCCGGCTCCGGCGCGGAGCAGCCGAGTCACGGCGAACACGAGCGGCGGCTGCCGGCGGTTCGCGGGGATGCGTGCGAACACCCGCTGCAGGTCGAGGTCACGCGCCACGAGCGCCGCCCACGATGCGTAGACCGCCGAGCGGCCCGGAGCCTCGTCTCGGGCGAAACGCGCGTATCGCTCGGCGACGGCGGCCCGGTCGGCGGCGAAGCCGGCGAGGTCCGCGAGGTCGGGGAGATCGCCGGGCGGCGGGGCATCCATTCCTCCATTGTTCCCGGGAACGATGCTGCGCGCGGAACACGCGTGCGCGCATTCGGGTTGAATGGAGCAGACGAAAGGGATCAGTCATGTCGTACAACGTGCAGAAGACCGACGAGCAGTGGCGCGAAGAGCTCAGCGCGGAGCAGTACGCGGTGCTCCGCCAAGCCGGAACCGAGCGGGCCTGGACGGGCGAGCTGCTCGACGAGCACCGCGCGGGCCTCTACACCTGTGCCGCGTGCGGCGCAGAGCTCTTCCAGGCGGGCACCAAGTTCGACTCGCACTGCGGCTGGCCGAGCTTCTATGAGTCGGTGCGGCCCGAGGCGGTCGAACTGATCGAAGACCGCAGCCACGGCATGCTCCGCACCGAGGTGCGCTGCGCGAACTGCGGCTCGCACCTCGGGCATGTCTTCCCCGACGGGTTCGGCACGCCCACGGGCGATCGCTACTGCATGAACTCGCTGTCGCTGTCGTTCTCTCCGGCCGAATGAGCGACGCCGCGCCTGACGCCGAACTCGCCCGCCCTGCCCTCGAGGCGGTGCGGGCCCGACGGTCGTGGTCGAAGGTGACGGATGCCGCGCCGACCCATGCCGAGCTGGTGACGCTCGTCTCGGCGGCGGGCCGCGTCGCCGATCACTCGTCGCTGCGGCCATGGCGCATCATCGAGCTGCGCGGGGATGACCGCCGGGTGCTGGGTGCGGCCATCGCAAAGGCCGAGGGCGACGCGAAGCCGTCGACTAAGCCGCTGCGCGCGCCGCTCGTGATCGCGGTCGTCGCCAGCTACCGGCACAGCAAAGTGCCGCGCTGGGAGCAGGAGGCGGTCGCATCGGGCGTCGCGCACGTGCTGAGCCTGCTGCTCGATGAGGCGGGGTGGGGCGTGTTCTGGCGCACCGGCAGCTACACCCGCAGCAAGGCCGTCGCGAAGGCGCACGGACTCGGCAAGGACGAAGAACTGCTCGGCTGGCTCTATGTCGGCGGCAAGCCGGAACGTTCCCGCCCGTCACGGCGGAAGGCCGTCGATGCGCACTCGCACGTGAGCCGCATGCCGGGCGGCGCGGCGCTTCCCGACGAGCTCGTGCACTGGCGCAAGGATTCGGCGAAGGCCGCGGCGAAGAAGAAGAAGGCGAAGAAGGGCAAGAAGGCGAAGAAGCCGACCGACTGGGTCGCGAAAGCCGAGAAGGCCGAGCGCAAGGCGCAGAAGGCCGAGCGCAAGGCGCAGAAAGCCGCGCAGCGGGCCGAGAAGACCCGGGCGCGGGCGGCGACGACGGTCGAGTAGCGTTCAGCGGCGCCCGGTGACGCGGCGCCACGGTGCGGCCGCCACGATCACCCCGACCCCGGCGATGGCGACCATCACCAGCTCGGTGACCCAGCCCGGACCGGCGACGGCCGGCCACGCGACATCCAGCGCGAAGGCTGTCGCAAGCTGGCCGACGACCACTCCGAGGCCGAGCAGCAGCACTCCCGTGTGCACGACGAGTGCGGCCGACAGGAAGATGTAGATCACGCCGGTGACCCCGCCGAGGTAGAGCCACGGCTCGGTCGGCAGCGGGCGCGGCATCCCGACCCCCGCGACGTGGATGGCCGCCGCGACCGCGAGCAGCACGGTGCCGCCGAGGAAGTTGACGAAGGTCGCCGTCAGGGGGGTGCCGACGCGCCGGCGCAGCCGCCCGTTCGTGGCCTGCTGCCACGCGATGCCGATGCCCGCGACGACGGGCATGACGAGCATCCACCACGGCACCCGTTCGAGCACGCCGCCCTGCAGCGAGACGGCGACGGCGAGCAGCGCCAGGGCTCCCCCGGCGATGCGCGGCATGGTGACCGCGACGACTCCGGCGGGGCCGTATCCCACGCGGTCGAGCAGCAGACCGGAGAGGGTCTGCCCCGCGACGACCCCGACGGTGAACAGCGAGACGCCGATGATCGCGACCGCGAGCCCCTGGGTCGCGACGCTGAACGCTCCCGCGGCACCACCCGCCAGCATCCACCACGGAATCGTCCGCGAACGGACACCGGATGCCAACGCGCGCATGCCGCGGCGCCCTGCTGGCAGCGCCGCCGAGAGCACGATCAGCACGACGAGTCCCGAGCCGAACGAGATGACCGCCGCGACGAATCCGTCGCCGAGGCGCGCGCCGAGCTGGCCGTTGATACGCGCCTGGAGCGCCGTGAGGATGCCGACGAGCACTGCCCCACCGAGCGCGACGACGGCGGGCAGTCGCGGCGTCGCAGGTGAGGTCACGGGCATCGAGCCTAGCCGCCCCGCACGCTCACCCGGTTAGTTCAGTCGTACCCGGGGATGCAGATCGCCGAGGTGTCGGTTTCCGGTTCGTTCGGGGGGTACGGGTCGTCCACGGGATCGACGGTAGCGGCTCGCGGTGGCGGCGTCCGGGCGCATCGCCGGAGATAACAGGCGTCAGAGCGTCGGACAGAGGTGCCGGCTACAGGACTTGAACCTGCAACCCCCTGTTTACAAGACAGGTGCGCTACCAATTGCGCCAAGCCGGCTAGCTGGCATCCATTCTATGGCGACCGCTACGGCGTGACCGACGCGCTCGGCGTCGGCGTCGGCGATGGCGACTGCGACTTGGATGACTTGCCGCTCGCCGTCGTCAGCACGAACTGCGAGAACTCGGCGGGGTCGGTCATGTTGCCGACGTACTCCTGGTTGTTGACCGTAATCATCGAGGTGCCGCCGAGCGACAGACCGTCACTGCCCTCGATGCCGGCGACGGCGCGCTCGGTCGCCGCCTTCACCCACGAGGCATAGGCCTCGGTCTCGATGCAGTCGCGCAGCTTCTTCGGGTCGTCGCTCCCGTTCGCCTGGGCCAGGTCGGCGAGCTCCTTGTCAGAGAAGCCATCCGCGTCGGCCGCGGGCTGACGAGTCAGCAGGTCTTCATTGAACGCGAAGAAGGATGCCGGGGCATATGTCGCCACGCACGCGGCGGCGCTCGCGGCGCGCAGCGAGTACTTCGTGCCGTTCGACTTCGCGGTGAGCATCGACACCGGGTGGTACGTGAGCGTCGCGGCACCTTCCGCGACCCACGACGAGAGCTGCGTGGTGTTCGCGAGTTGCCACTCGCGCGCCTGCGGCGACAGATAGTCGACGTAGACATGGATGTGCACGGGAGCGGTGGATGCCGAAGGCGCGGGCGTCGGCGCATCGCCGGCGGCCGGCGTCTCGGTCGGGGTGGGCGCGTCGTCCGGCGAGGTGATCGCTGCGGCACCGGGGATCGAGGTGACCACGAAACCATCGTGCTGATCTGCCGACGCGGGCGAGAGCTGCGGTTTGCCGGCGGCCGCACCGATCGCCCACGAGACGACGACCGCGACGACCGCGACCGCGGCGACGGCTCCGGCGGTGAGCACGCTGCGGCGCACGACACGCGCACGCGACTGCTGCACGCGCACCTGCTGAGCCTTTTCACGGACCGCGTCGCGGCGCCCCTGCACCGTCGGCGTACTCGCCGTCTCGGTGACCTCGGACGAGGTGCCGCCCTCGGGTGGGGTGGAGTCGTCGGTGGACATGGAACCTCTCGGAAAGACGTGCGTCGCCACGGTGGAGCCTCGGGTGAGCCGCGGGGGGATCGCTCGAGATCGGCGACCCTCACGATGCTAAGACGCCACCCTGGGAAATGCCCAGACAGAGCCGCGGTCTCGATCGCGAAGGCGCGTGCACAACACACAACCGATTCTCATGCGCCCCGTGCGATACTAGAGCAACGTCTATGGCAGACGTGCGGGAGTAAAGCCCCCGCTCATTCCATCACTACGGATCGTCCGGCACGTACCTGCCGGTGAAGGAGAAGAGAACATGGCGTCAGTCACGTTTGACAACGCAACCCGCCTCTACCCCGGCGGCACCCGCCCCGCGGTCGACAAGCTGAACCTCGACGTCGCCGACGGCGAATTCCTGGTTCTGGTCGGACCGTCCGGTTGCGGAAAGTCCACCTCGCTGCGCATGCTGGCCGGCCTCGAAGAGGTCAACGCGGGCCGCATCCTCATCGGCGACCGCGATGTCACCGACATCCCGCCGAAAGACCGCGACATCGCGATGGTCTTCCAGAACTACGCGCTCTACCCGCACATGACGGTCGCCGAGAACATGGGCTTCGCCCTGAAGATCGCCGGCGTCGGCAAGGAAGAGCGCGCGCAGCGCGTGCTCGAGGCGGCCAAGCTGCTCGACCTCGAAGAGTACCTGACTCGCAAGCCGAAGGCCCTCTCGGGCGGCCAGCGTCAGCGCGTCGCGATGGGACGCGCCATCGTGCGTCAGCCCCAGGTGTTCCTCATGGACGAGCCGCTGTCGAACCTCGACGCCAAGCTGCGCGTGCAGACCCGCACGCAGATCGCCTCGCTGCAGCGCCGCCTCGGCGTCACCACGGTCTACGTCACGCACGACCAGACCGAGGCCCTCACGATGGGCGACCGCATCGCCGTGCTCAAGGACGGCCTGCTGCAGCAGGTCGGCTCGCCGCGCGACCTGTACGAGAAGCCGAACAACGTGTTCGTCGCCGGCTTCATCGGCTCGCCCGCGATGAACCTGTTCCCGGTCGACCTGACCCAGGGCGGCGTGCGCTTCGGCACCGCGGTGGTTCCGGTCGAGGCCGACGTCATCGGCAAGGCGCACGGCACCGAGGTCACCATCGGCGTGCGCCCGGAAGACATCGTCGTGAACCCGGCCGACGGCCAGGGCCTCTCGGTTGATGTCGACCTGGTCGAAGAGCTCGGCGCCGACGGCTACCTGTACGGCCACAGCGAGATCAACGGCAAGCGCACCGACATCGTCGCGCGCGTCGACGGTCGCCGTCACCCGAACGCGGGCGAGAAGGTCGTGCTGGCTCCGATCCCCGGACACGTGCACGTCTTCGACGTCGAGACGGGTGAGCGCCTGAACGAGAAGGCGATCGCGGCATCCGCCTGATCACATCCTGACGCGGCGCGGGTGGCATCCTGGTTCTGAGCCAGGCCACCCGCGCCGCGGCATTTCCCCCTCAGCCGATCGGAGTCATGCGTGGCCCATTCC
>JASCPF010000077.1 GCA_029959325.1 Microbacteriaceae bacterium PS02068 | reverse complement strand
GGCGCGTGCTGACCTCGGGGCGGCGCGTGCTGACCTCGGCGCCCGCGCGCGTGCCGCCCGCGCCGACCACGCCGACCGGGCGTCCTCGGTGCTGGAGCCCGCGTGACCACACTCTCGAGCGAGTTCGCGCAGACTCTGCCCGAACTCGCTCGCGACGTGCGCGCGGCGACGGCGCCCGAACCGCGCGTGATGGCGCTCAACGCCGACCTTGCCGGGTTCCTCGGGCTCGACGACGAGACCGCCCGCACGGCGGACGGTCTGCGCCTGCTCACCGGCGAGCGACTCCCTGCCGGCGCGCGGCCCGTCGCGCAGGTGTACGCGGGGCATCAGTGGGGCAGGTTCACGCCGATCCTCGGAGACGGACGGGCGCTGCTGGCCGGAGAGGTCGACCGAGATCACGGCGTTGAACCTCACGCGCCTCGGCGACGCGCTCGCCCCGCTGCTCTCGGACACCGACGAGGTGATCGTCGGCGCTATCGACCACTTCCGGCGTCGCTACGCAGCAGAACGCGCCGAGGTTTTCCGCGCGAAGCTCGGGCTGCCCCAGGCCGCCCCCGCGGCTGCGATCGCCGCGCTCGCCGACGACCTTCTCGCCCTACTCGAGGTCGAGGGCACGGATGCCACGGTGTTCTTCCGCGCGCTCGCCGATGCCGAACGCGGCGATCTCACGGCGTGGCACGCGGTGCTCGACGTCGTGCGGCGGCCCTTCTCGCTACGCTCGGACGTGCCCGACGAGTACCGCTTCGGGGCGCCCGCGGGGTCCGCGGCGTATGTCACGTACTGCGGCACCTGAGACCCGCTCGGCCCCGTTCCCTGCAACAGTTCGACACATCCCACGCGCAGAGGCCGACGAGACAGACACGATGGACACCATGAGCTCGACCACAGCACCGTCCGCGCCCGCCTCGCTGGGTGCGCGAGAGGTCATCCGATGACCGGCTTCGCGACCGATCAGGTGCAGCGCGGCTACACGCCCGGCACGCCCCAGAACGCCGTCGCGACGCCGATCTACCAGACCACCGCGTACGAGTTCGCGTCGCTGCAGGACGCGGCCGACATCTTCGCCCTGCGCAAGGTCGGCAACCTCTACAGCCGCGCCGCGAACCCGACGCAGCTCGTGTTCGAAGAGCGGGTCGCCGCGCTCGAGGGCGGCACGGCCGCCGTGGCCGTCGCGTCGGGGCAGGCCGCCGTCGCCCTCGCGCTGTTGGCGCTCGCCAAGGCGGGGGAGCACATCGTCGCGGCGCGCCAGTTGTACGGCGGTACCGTCGACCTGTTCCAAGAGACGTTCGCCGACTGGGGCATCGAGGTCGATTTCGTCGACCAGGATGACCCGGATGCCTGGCGCGCCGCCCTGCGTCCGACGACGCGGGCCCTGTTCGCCGAGTCGGTGACCAACCCGACCGCGCACGTGCTCGACGTCCGCACCGTCGCCGAGATCGCCCATGCGGCCGGCGTGCCGCTCGTCATCGACAACACCGTGGCGACGCCGTACCTGCAGCGGCCCGGCGACTACGGCGCCGACATCGTCGTGCACTCGGCCACCAAGTACCTCGGCGGTCACGGCACCTCGATGGGCGGGGTGATCGTCGACCTCGGCACCTTCGACTTCGGCGCCGATCCCGAGCGCTGGCCGCAGCTCACGCAGCCGTACGCGCGCATCCCCGGTGTCGTGCTGTGGGACCGTTTCGGCGCCGACGGCCAGGCCCTCGCCGCGCTCATCAAGACGAAGTACGTGCACGACCTCGGGCCCTCGCTCTCGCCGTTCAACTCGTTCCAGCTGCTGCAGGGGCTCGAGACGCTCGATCTGCGCGTCGCCAAGCACGCGGCATCCGGTCTCGAGGTCGCACGGTTCCTCGACGAGCACCCCGCCGTCTCGGCCGTGCACCACCCCGGCCTCGCGTCGAACCCGTGGGCGGATGCGGCGCGCGAGTACCTGCCGAAGGGCGTGCCGGCCGTGTTCTCGTTCGACCTGGCATCCACCGGCGACGCCGACACCGACCGGGCGCTCGTCCACCGCGTCGTCGACGGGCTGCGGCTCGTGAAGCTCGTCGCCAACATCGGCGATGCGCGGTCGCTCGTCGCCCACCCGGCATCCATGACCCACAGCCACCTGACGCCGGCCCAGCTGGCCGAGGCCGGGATCTCGCCGACCACCATCCGGCTCTCGATCGGCCTGGAAGACCCGGCCGACATCATCGCGGACCTCGCGCAGGCGCTCGAGGCCGTGGCATCCGCGTAACCGTCCGTCGTCGCCGAGTGCCCGGGGCGCGCGGGTCGGGTACGATCGAGGTGTGTCCCTGACCTGTCGCTGTTGTCGCTGAGCGTTTCGCTCACCTTCGACGACCCCGACAGCCCGCCGCAGTTCCGCGCCCGTTCTCACACCGGCGCCCGCGGCCACACACCTTCAGGACCTCCCATGCGCTACGCCTCGCACATCGCCGACCTCGTCGGCAACACCCCGCTCGTCCGCCTCAACCACGTCACCGACGGCATCGCCGCCACGGTGCTCGCGAAGGTCGAGTACTTCAATCCCGGCGGCTCGGCGAAAGACCGCATCGCCGCGCGGATCATCGACGCCGCCGAGGCATCCGGCCAGTTGCGACCCGGTGGCACGATCGTCGAGCCGACGAGCGGCAACACCGGCGTCGGGCTCGCCCTCGTCGCCCTGCAGCGCGGCTACCGGATGATCTTCGTCGTGCCCGACAAGTTCACCGGCGAGAAGACCGCTGTGCTGCGCGCGTACGGCGCCGAGGTCGTCGAGGTGCCGGCGAACGTGCCGCCCGAGCATCCCGACTCGTACTACTCCGTCTCCGACCGACTCGCGCGCGAGATTCCGGGGGCGTTCAAGCCGAACCAGTTCGCGAACCCGAACGGCCCGCGCGGGCACTACGAGACCACGGGCCCCGAGATCTGGCGCGACACCGACGGGCTCGTCACGCACTTCGTGGCGGGCATCGGCACGGGCGGCACCATCAGCGGCACGGGGCGCTTCCTCAAGGAGGCGACGGCGGGCGAGGTCGTGGTGGTCGGCGCCGACCCCGAGGGCTCGATCTACTCGGGCGGTCCGATCCACGGCTACGCCGTCGAGGGCGTCGGCGAAGACTTCTACCCCGACGCGTTCGACCCCGCGGTCGTCGACCGCTACGAGCGGGTGTCGGATGCCGAGAGCTTCGGCATGACCCGCAGGCTCGCCCGCGAAGAGGGCCTGCTCGTCGGCGGGTCCTCCGGCATGGCCGTGGTCGCTGCCCTCCGGACGGCGCGGGATCTGCCCGAAGGCGCCGTCGTCGTCGTCCTGCTGCCCGACCACGGGCGCAGCTATCTCTCCCGCCTCTACGACGACGCGTGGCTCGACGCCCGCGGCATCCCGCTCGACACCACCGCTCTAGACGCCGGCGCTTCAGGCGCCACCGCAACAGGCACCACCCCGACAGGAGTCACCCGATGACCGCCTCTGACGCCGCCCGCGGCTTCGCCAGCCTTGCCGTCCACGCAGGTCAGGAACCCGATCCGACCACGGGCGACGTGATCCCTCCCGTGCACTTCTCGACGACATATGCCCAGGACGGCATCGGCGGCCTGCGCCAAGGCTACGAGTACGGCCGCAGCGGAAATCCGACCCGCACGGCGCTGCAGACCCAGCTCGCCGCGATCGAGGGCGGCGCGCACGCGGTCTCGTTCGCGTCGGGCCTCGCGGCCGAAGACACCCTGTTGCGTGCCGTGCTGAAGCCGGGCGACGACGTGCTGCTCGGCAACGACGTGTACGGCGGCACGTACCGGCTGCTCTCGCGCGTGCTCGGGCCGTGGGGCGTGAACCTGCGCGTCGTCGACATGAGCGATGCGGATGCCGTGCGCGCGGCCGTCGCGGCACGCCCGCCACGCATCCTCTGGGTCGAGACCCCGTCGAACCCGCTGCTGCGCGTCACCGACATCGCCGGTCTCGCGGCGATCGGGCGCGAGACCGGCGCCCTCGTCGTCGTCGACAACACGTTCGCGACGCCCGCGCTTCAGCAGCCGCTCTCGCTCGGCGCCGACGTCGTCGTGCACTCGACCACGAAGTATCTCGGCGGGCACTCCGACGTCGTGGGCGGCGCGCTCGTGCTGAACGATGACGCGCTCGCCGAGCAGATCGGGTTCCTGCAGTTCGCCGTCGGTGCCGTGTCCGGCCCGCTCGACGCGTGGCTGACCACGCGCGGCATCAAGACGCTCGACGTGCGGATGCAGCGGCACAGCGCCAACGCGGCATCCATCGCCGCATTCCTCGAGCGGCATGAACGCGTCGCGCGCGTGTACTACCCGGGGCTCGCGTCGCACCCCGGCCACGACCTCGCGGCACGGCAGATGTCGGCGTTCGGCGGGATCGTCTCGGTCGCCCTCGAGTCGGGCGAGGCCGCGCGGCGCTTCGCCGAGTCGACCCGCCTGTTCACCCTCGCCGAGTCGCTCGGGGGAGTGGAGTCGCTCGTCAACTACCCCGACGCGATGACCCACGCCTCGGTGCGCGGCACCGACGCGGCCGTGCCCGTCGAGGTCGTGCGCCTGTCGGTCGGCATCGAGGACGCCGCCGACCTGCTCGCCGACGTCGAGCAGGCACTCTCGGTGTGACCTGCGGCGCGGGCGTGTAAAACAAGCGCATTACTTTACAAAAAACAGCGCGTACTTCATGATGTGATGAGCCGGTCTCGGCCATTGCGACAATCAAGGAGGATTGCGTGCACACTCGACCCCTGCGCTCGCTGCTGATGGCAGCGAGCATCGGCACCGTGGCGGCGCTGTTGCTCAGCGGCTGCTCGAACGCGGTCGCGCCGACCACGACGCCCAGCGCGTCCGGCGCGGTCGGCGACCTGCTCACCGTCGGGGTTCCCGCCCCCGCGACCGGGATCAACCCGGCATCGGTGAACACCGCCTTCAACGACTTCGCCGGCATCGCCTACGACCCCCTGCTGCGTCTGGCGGCCGACGGGTCGTACGCGCCGGCGCTCGCGACATCGTGGAAGGTGTCGGACGGCAACACCAAGATGACGCTCGAGCTGCGCGACGACGTCACCTTCTCGGACGGCGACAAGTTCGACGCGAACGCCGTGAAGGCGTCGCTCGAATACTGCGCGAGCGACAAGAGCGTCAACAAGCAGACGCTCCAGAACCTCGCGTCGATCGACGTGACCGGCGACTACTCGCTGACGGTCACCCTCAGCCAGCCGAACCCCCTGATGGAGTACATGCTGAGCGAGCGGCAGGGCTGCGGCATGATCATCAGCCCGACCGGCCTCAAGAACATCGACACGCTCACCGTAGACAGCGAATCGCACGGCGCCGGGCCCTACATCTATCAGCCGTCGCAGTCCGTGACGGGTTCCAAGTACACCTACACCGCCAATCCCTCGTACTACGACAAGGCGAATTTCCAGCACTACAAGAAGATCGTGCTGACCGTCATGGCGCAGGCGCAGGCCGCGTACAACGCGATCACCACCGGTCAGATCGACATGACGAGCGGCGATCTCACGACGGCGAAGCAGGCCAAGGCTGCGGGGCTGACCGTGACCGGCACCCCGTTCGTCTGGTTGGGTCTGAACCTCATCGATCGCGCCGGCGAGACGACGCCGGCGATGGGCGATGTCCGCGTGCGACAGGCGATCAACTATGCGATCGACCGGAAGACGCTCGCCACCGCACTCCTCGGCGACCTCGGGACCCCGACCGACCAGCCGTCGGCGGAGGGCTTCGACGGATGGTCGCAGGATGCCGCCGACGCCTACCCGTTCGACCTGGCGAAGGCCAAGCAGCTCATGAGCGACGCGGGATACGCGGACGGGTTCGACCTGCCCGTCGTCACCGTCGCGTTCGGCGGCCAGGACACGCTCACCACCGCGCTCACCCAGATGCTCGCCCAGATCGGCATCCGGGTGAAGGCGACCGTCACGACCGACGAGAAGTCGTACCTCGAGGGGATGAACAACCACCAGAACAGCGCCGCGTCGGTGGGCTACGGATCGCAGCCCATGTACCTGATGGGCGAGGCTCTCGTGCTGCCGACGGCTGCCCCCTTCAACGGGTTCGGCACGAACGACCCCGACGCGCTGGCGCTGCTCGACAAGATCCGCACCTCGACGGCGGACGACCAGGCGAAGTACGCACAGGAGCTCAACCTCTACCTCGTGAAGAACGCGTGGTTCGCCCCCGTGCTCTTCACGCCGGTGCTCTACTACGCACGCGCGGGGCTCGGCGGAACCGAGGTCTCGGGCGAGCGGCCGACATTCTCGGTCGTCGGCGTGTACAACAAGGACTGAACGCGCTCCCGCGCACCTGTTCGACCGAGACAGAGACCGACGCATGCTCAGAGTGATAGGCCGATGGCTGCTGACGGCGGTGCCCGTCGTGCTCATCGTCTCGATGCTCACGTTCGTGCTCGTCAGTCTCGTCCCGGGAGATCCGGCGAGCTCCATCCTGGGCCTCACCGCCACCCCAGAGCAGGTGGAGTCGCTCAGACGCCAGCTGGGCCTCGATCAGCCGCTTCCCGTGCAGTACGGGAACTGGCTGGTCGGGGTCCTGCACGGCGACCTCGGCAGATCGCTCGTCTCGCAGGGGTCGGTCGCGGCGGAGGTCGGCGCCCGCCTCGAGGTCACGCTCTCGCTGCTGATCGTCGGCATCGTGGTGGTGTCGGTCGTCGGCATCTCCCTCGGCGTGCTGTCGGCGGTCAAAGGGGGATGGCTGGGTCGCATGGTCGACGTGCTGTCGCTGGTCGGGTTGGCCGTTCCGAGCTTCTGGCTGGGACTGGTCGTCGTCGCGATCTTCGCGGTGTGGCTGCGCTGGTTCCCGGCCACCGGCTATGCGAGCTTCACGGTGTCGCCATCGGCCTGGATGGCATCCCTGTTCCTCCCCGTCCTGACCCTCGCGATCACCGGCACGGCGGGGCTGGCGAAGCAGACGCGCAGCAGCGTGCTCGACGAGTTGGGCAAGGACTACGTGCGGATGCTCCGCGCACGCGGAGTGTCGGGTCGGCGCGTGCTCCTGCTGCACATCCTGCGCAATGCCGGCGCGCCGATCGTCACCGTGGTCGGCCTGGTGTTCGTCGGGCTCGTCGGCGGAGCGGTGCTGCTGGAGATGGTCTTCGTCCTGCCCGGCATCGGGAGTCTCACCGTCTCTGCGACGCAGTCGCACGACATCCCGGTGATCCTCGGCGTCACTCTCATCCTCAGCCTGGTCGTGGTCACCGTGAATCTCCTGATCGAGATCATCTACGCGCTGCTGAACCCCAAGGTGCGCACGTGATCCGCCGCTTCCTGCGAAAGCCGCTCGCCGTCGTCTCGGCGGGCTGGATCGTGCTGCTCATCGTCCTGTCGATCCTGGCGCCGTGGATCGCGCCGCACCCGCCCGACTTCCAGGACATCGCCAACGCCCTGCAGGGTCCGAGCCCGCAGCACTGGCTGGGCACCGGCGAGCTCGGCCTCGACGTGCTCTCGCGCCTGCTCTACGGCGGGCGGATCACCCTGCTCAGCACGGCCATCAGCGTCGGCGTGTACGCCCTGGTGGGTGTTCCGCTGGGGCTGCTGGCGGGCTACCGCGGCGGATTCGTCGACCGGACGGTGCTGCGCGTCTCGGAGATCGCCTACGCCGTGCCCGGCGCGGTCATCGTGCTCGTGGTGCTGGCCGTGCGACCGGGCGACGAGACGGCCGCCATGATCGCGATGGGCCTGCTCGCCGCGCCGTCGCTCGCCCGCATCGTGCGCTCCGCGACGGTCAACGTGCGCGAAGAGCTCTACATTCGCGCGGCGACCGTGTCGGGGCTCCGCGACAGCGTCATCCTGCGCGCGCACGTGCTGCCGGTCGTGCTGAGCACCGTGATCGTCAACGTCGCCCTGTTCGCGACCGCGGCGATCGGCCTCGAGACCGGTCTCGGCTTCCTCGGGGTCGGCACGCGCCAGGTCACGTGGGGGCAGATGGTGGCCGAGGCATCCCGCAACATCGGAATCCAACCCTGGCTGCTCGTGCCGAGCGGATTCGTCATCGTCTCGTTCATCCTCGCTCTCGGGCTGATCGGCGACGGTCTGCGCGATGCCGCCGCCGAGGGGCACGCCGCCGTCTCGACGCGCGCGCGTCGACGGCGGGCCGTCGATCCCGACGAGACCGCGACCGCGGCGCTGTCGCAGGACGCGGCGCAGGAGCAGCCCCACCCCGCGGCGACGCGCGACATCGAGACCACGGTCGACGATCCGCTGCTGAGCCTTCACGACCTGACGGTCGCCTTCGCGAGCGACGGTGTCTCTCGCGACGTGGTGTCGCATGTGAGTCTGTCGGTCGCACGCGGCGAGAAGGTCGGCATCGTCGGTGAGTCGGGGTCGGGCAAGACGGTCACCGCCACGGCGCTGCTCGGCCTGCTGCCCGGTTCGGGCCGCGTCGTCACGGGCGAGCTCGTCGTCGACGGCGAGGCGTACGATCTGCGCGAGCCCGATTCGCTCGCAGGGCTGCGCGGGCGACGCATCGGCATGATCGGGCAGAATCCGATCTCGGGCCTCGACCCCGCGTTCACCGTGAGGTCGCAGCTGTCCGAGGTCGTCAGGGCGAACACGACGCTGCGCGGCAAAGACGTCGAGCGGCGCGTGCACGCCCTGCTCGAGGAAGTGCGGCTGCCCGATCCCGTCGGGGTCGCTCGCGACTATCCGCACCAGCTCTCGGGCGGCATGGCGCAGCGCGTCGGCATCGCCGCCGCCCTCGCCGGAGAGCCCGACCTGATCCTCGCCGACGAGCCGACGACCGCGCTCGATGTGACCGTGCAGGCCGAGATCCTCGACGTGCTGCGCGACCTGGATGCCGCGGTGGTGCTGGTCACGCACGACTGGGGCGTGCTGGCCGACCTCTGCACCCGGGCGATCGTGATGTATGCCGGTCAGGTCGTCGAGGAAGGCCCGATCGAACGGATCGTCAGCGCTCCGCGGCATCCGTACACCGCCGGCCTGCTGCGCTCGAACCCGCACTTCGCGCGGCCGGGCGAGCCGCTGCCCGCGATCCCCGGATCGGTGCTCGCACCCGAGGACTGGCCGATCGGATGCCGTTTCGCCGACCGCTGCCCGCTCGCCGAGGCCGCCTGCCGGGCGGCGCCGGTGGCCCTCGTCGCCCGCGACGACGGCCAGGGCGCCACGCGCTGCCTGCGCCAGGCCGAGGTCGGCGCGCCGGATGCCCTGCTGGTGCGCGAAGGGCGGGACGCATGAGCACGGATGCCCCGCTCTTGGAGATCTCGCAGCTCGACGTCGTCTACCGGCGGCGACGGTCGTCGGTCGCCGCCGTGCAGGACGTGTCGTTCGATGTCGCCCGCGGGCGCACCGTGGGGCTGGTCGGCGAGTCCGGCAGCGGCAAGTCGAGCATCGGCGCGGTGGTGCTCGGCCTCGTGGCGCCCACCGGGGGAGAGGTGCGGTTCGACGGCGAGCCCCTGTCGCGGCGAGACCGGACGTCGCGCGAGGTGCTCGCGCGGCGGATCCAGGCCGTCTTCCAAGACCCGTTCGGCTCGATGAACCCCGCGCGTCAGATCGGCCAGACGCTCGCCGAGCCGCTGCACTACTCGCTCAAGCTCTCCCGCGAGCAGGCGCGGGAGCGCATCACCCAGGCCCTGCACGACGTGGCGATGGACGTCGAGGCGCTCAC
Source organism: Microbacteriaceae bacterium PS02068 (assembly GCA_029959325.1). Classification (GTDB taxonomy): domain Bacteria; phylum Actinomycetota; class Actinomycetes; order Actinomycetales; family Microbacteriaceae; genus Microbacterium. Next base: position 3,844 of record JASCPF010000077.1, on the reverse strand, counting down.
CCGCTACCCGTCGCAGTTCTCCGGGGGTCAGCTGCAGCGCCTGGCGATCGCTCGCGCACTGGTCGTGGAACCCGACTTCATCGTGTGCGACGAGGCCGTCTCGGCGCTGGATCTCTCGGTGCAGGCGCAGGTCGTGAACCTCCTGGAGGGGCTCAGTCGCACGCGGGGCCTCGCCTACCTGTTCATCTCGCACGACCTCTCGGTCGTCCAGCACATCAGCGACGAGATCGTCGTGCTCTACCGGGGCAGCGTGATGGAGCGGGGCCCCGCGGCGCTCGTGGCAGAGCATCCCGCCCACCCGTACACCCAGAACCTGGTGCTGTCGGCGCCCGTGCCCGACCCCGCGGCGCAGCGCGAGCGTCGTGTCGCTCGCCTCGCGCGGCGGTCGGCGCCGTCCGGCGCGGGGGTGGGTCCGCAGTCCACGGGCACGGGGTTCTCCAGCACGGGGTTCTCCGGCCCGGGGGAGGGCTGCCCCTACGCCGCACGCTGCCCGTTCGCGATCGCCGTCTGCCGCACGCGACGACCCGCCCTCGAGCTGCACGCCCCCGGGCGCCTTGTCGCGTGCCATCGTTATGACGAGGTGAAAGACGCCGCGACCGCGAGCCCGCATCCCGCGGAGACGGCACCGCTGCTGGCCACGGCCGCAGCGAGAGCAGAGGAGGGCACGGATGCCGGTTGATGCGGAGCGCCCCGCCACGGCGGGCAGCCAGGTCGACGGAGCGGTCACGATCTACGAGGTCGCCGCACGGGCCGGCGTGAGCATCGCGACCGTGTCGCATGCGTTCAATCGCCCCGATCGGGTCGCCGAGGACACCCGGCGGCGGGTGCTCGAGAGCGCCGACGAGCTGGGCTTCGTCGCCCGCGGGCGGGGCCCGTCACGCAAGGCGGCGCGGCGCGTCGGGGTCGTGGCGCCCTTCAGCCTGCACAACAGCTATCTGCGCCGCCTGCTCGGGGTGTTGCGCGCGGCATCCGGCGACTATGACGTCGCGGTGATCGACGATTCCCCCGAAGGCGGCGCCCCCCTGCTCGAGCGCCTGCCGCTGCGCGGGCGCATCGACGGGCTCATCATCATGGGCGCCGAGCCGTCCGAGCGCCTGGCGGCTCGGCTGGCGAACGATGGCGTGCGCACGGTGCTGCTGGATCGCCCTTCGGACGAGTTCACCAGCGTCGTCGTCGACGATGAGGCGGGCGGCCGTCTGGTCGCCCAGCACCTCGCCGACACGGGCGCCCGGCGAATCGCCTGGATCTCACCGCCCCCGCCGGCTGGTCGCTTCATCACGAGCGGCGAACTGCGCCTGCGCGGCTTCACCGAGCAGCTGCGCAGGGTCGGGATCACACGAGAGGCGGAATGGGTGGTCGTCGAGGACACGTTCGAGGGCGCTCGTGACGCCGCACTCGAGCTCCCCGATGACGAGTTGCCCGATGCGGTGTTCGCCCTGCACGACACGCTCGCGGGCGGCTTCATCTCGGGACTGCGCGCACGCGGCCTGCGCGTGCCCGAGGACGTCCGCGTGGTCGGCTACGACGATGGCGAAGCGGCCGCCCTGATGGACCTGACGAGCGTGCGCCAGCCGTTCGAAGAGTCCGGATTCGCGGCGCTCGAGGCGCTCGAGCGCCTGTTCACCGCCTCCGACCGACCGATCGCGCATGTGAACCTGCGCCCCCAGCTCGTGGTGCGCGGCTCATCGGGCCCAGGGCTGAGACGAGGAGAACCCGGATGACCGACCCCTGGGAGGATCGCTACAGCCCGGAGTTGCGCGATCTCATCGTCGAGTTCACCGAGCGTCTCGCACCGGGCGCGGGCGACGCGCCGACGCCGACGCCCGCCCCGGGGCAGAGCACCGAGGCGTGGCGGCAGAGCATCGTGCTCGCGCGGGCGCGCGCCGACGGGTCGGCGCTGCAGCTGGCCACCGCCTACGCCGCCGTGGCCGCACGGACTCTCGAACACGGTGAGCCGCAGCCGGCAGGGGCCGACGTCGAGGTGTCGTGGGAGCTCGTGCCGACCGACGGTGGCGACATCCAGGTGCGCCTGTACCGACCACGGAACACCGCGTCGGTGCCTCTCGTCATCCTCGTCCACGGCGGTGGCTACTGGATGGGCGGCGGCGCGGCGGGGTTCGAGCTGAACGACGATCTCTGCCGAGCGCTCGTCCGCGAGGTCGGCGTCGCCGTCGCGAACGTCGACCACCGGCTCGCTCCCGAGTTCCGCCACCCCGTGCCGCGCGACGACGTGTTCGCCGCGCTCGTCTGGGCCGACGCGCAGGCCGAGCGCCTGGGCGTGGACCGCGACCGGATCGCCCTGTTCGGCATCAGCTCGGGCGGCAACCTTGCTGCCTCCGCCGTGCAGGTGGCCGCCCGGCGTGGTGGTCCGCATGTCGCGGCTCAGGTGCTGCAGTGCCCGTCGCTCGACCTGAGCTTCGCCTCGGCCCGTTACGCCGACCGCATCGACCCCTCGGTGATGGCGGGTGCGCGGGCGCTCGCCGAGATCTACGCGGGCGACGCCGACACGGCAGACCCGGCGATCTCTCCGGGCCTGTCTCCGGATCTGTCGGGGCTCCCCCCGACCCTGTTCGTCATGGCGGACTTCGACTACCTCGTGGCCGACGCCCTCGCCTACGCCGACCGGCTCGAGGCGGCGGGCGTCGAGGTCGCGCGCCATTCGTATCCGATGACCCACACGATCGCGACCCCGGACGTGTACCGGCGCATGCACCTCGAGACAGCCGCCTGGCTGCGCGGGGCGCTCGCGTGAGCAGGCGCGCCGGTCGGCGGATCGAGTCCGCTCCCCGCCTGAACAGGTGGGCGAGGGCGGAGTACGCGCGACTCGCCGCTGCCGACGGGATGCCCCCGGCGACGCACTCCGGCATCCGCGTCGAGCGCGACATCCCGGTCGAGGCGGCCGACGGCGTATCGCTGCTGACCGACCACTGGTTCGCGCCGGACGCCGCAGGGACCACCGTGCTCGTCCGCACCCCCTACGGTCGCGCAGGCGTCACGGCGTGGTGCCGGTTCCTCGCCGAACGCGGTCACCACGTCGTGGTGCAGAGCTGCCGGGGCACGTTCGGATCAGGCGGCACGTTCAACCCGCTGCACGACGAGGTCCGCGACGGACAGGCGACCATGAGGTGGCTGCGGGCGCAGCCGTGGGCGACCGGACCCGTGCACTCGTTCGGCTTCAGCTACTTCGGGGTGACGCAGTGGGCCCTGTGCGACGGTGACGATCGCCCCGACGCCATGGTCATCGGCGTCTCGTCCCGGCGCTTCGACGAGTCGATCATCTACTCCGGCGGCGGTTTCGCGATCGAGACGGGCGTCGTGTGGTGTTACGCCCTCGGCACGCAGGAGAGGTCGCTGCTCGTGCGGCTGCTGTCGCTGCTCGTGGCGAAGCCTCGCGTCCGCAGGGGCGCGCTCGCGGTGCCCCCCGAGGACGCGGTCCTCGTGGCCCGGGGGCATCGAGCCCCGTTCTTCGAGGATTGGCTCGCTCACGACGCTCCCGACGACCCGTGGTGGGAGCCCCTGCACTTCGCAGACCGCCCGGGCTCGACGCCTCCCGTCACGCTCCTGGCCGGCTGGCAGGATCTGTTCCTCACGGGCGGCTTCGCCGACTATCGCGCACTCCGCGATCGCGGCGACGCGGCGCGGCTCATCGTCGGCGACTGGACTCATCAGAGCCCCGACCCCGGAGTCGTCGCGGTGCGCGAGCTGCTGCGCGGGCTCGCCGATCTCGCGGCGACGCACGCCGCGGCGCCCCTGCGGGTGGAGGTGACGGGCGGCGCGGGATGGCGCGAGCTCGCGGAGTGGCCGCCGCCGGCGACCCCGCGCGCCTGGCTCCTGACACCGGGCG
>JASCPF010000076.1 GCA_029959325.1 Microbacteriaceae bacterium PS02068 | reverse complement strand
CGCCGCACCGCACCTCCCTCGGCCGCGCCGCCTCCGGCGCCCGCGGCGGCGCCCGCGCCCGCGCCGTCGGCGTCGCCCCCGCCGTCGCCGTCGGCGTCTCCGTCTCCCACGGCCTCCATCACGGTCACGACCCGCACTCCGGCTTGCCGTGTCCCGAACACGTCCTTGGCTTCCGCGGTCGTCCCAGCGTGGAACATGTCCGTGACGAGGTCGTAAGCGAGTTGCTCGTTCGTGCGGGGATCCTCGGCGAGGTCCGTCGCGGCCGCGCGTTCCTGATCGGTCATGAACCGGGGGCCGCCGCGGCGGGGACGGAGTGCGGCATCCATCACCGACTGCCAGAACGCAGCGGTGAGGTCATCGAACACGATGTGCCCGTGCCGGCGCCCGTCCGCATCGGTCCGCATCCGGAACGAGCGTGCCTCGTAGTGCTGCGCCCACCGCACCTCCGCCCCTGCGGGGTCGATCGCGTCACGCACCGCCCGCGCCGAGGTCGCAAGATCTTCCACGGTGCACCGCGGCGCCTCATCGATCAGCTGCTGCGCGGCGACACGCCACACCTCGACCACGTCGTCGTCATCGCGTCCGTCGATCGCGGGCGGCTCCCCCAGACCCCGCCGGATCACGTCCACCTGCGCGCGCGTCAACACGCCCGCCATCAACGCCGCACCCAACGCCTCATGCCACGGCGCGGCAGGCGCCTGACTCGAGCCATCCGGCACCTCCACATCGGCCTGGCCCACGGCCGGATCATCCACCGCGCCCAGCAGCGCCTCACCGACCTTCACCACCCGGATCGCCTCACCCCGCGGAACCCCGGTGATCTCCTGCACCATCTGCACCGGCGTGCGAAACCCCTCCGTCTGCGCCAACCCGCCGTGCCCTGCCGACCGCGAAGACCGACGAGCGATCACCCCCGCCAACACCACCTCGAGCTTCTGCACCTCACGAGAGAGCCCCGCCACCGCCGCGAACGCATCACGCACCGACGAATCACTCAGGCATCCCGCCCCCACAACAAGCTCTGAAACCTCACAATCCAACTCCGCAAACCGCGCCAGACGGTCCACACCGTCACGCAGATCACCGAGGAAAGTCATAGAACAAGTGTCGCATAATCGAACATATATTGCAAGCAATACGAGCAACATGTTTAGAATCTCTGTACTAGCTCGCCTCGAGCTCTCCGCCCAATCGCGCGAACGTCCGCGCATGCGCCAGACGCGCGTGCCGGGTCATGTACCCGACGACGATCGCGGGTGCGCTGACCGTCGTCACCTCGCGAACGCGGGTGCGCGACCCCTCGGCATCCGCCGTCGTCTCGGTCAGCAGGGCGCAACCCGGCGCCGCGCGGACGCTCCCCCGCATCGCCCCGGGCGCGAGTCGCCACATGCGCGCGGGGAACCGGATCGTGTAGCGCAGCGGCCCCAGTCGCGGCCGCTCGACGATGCGCCAGTCCCACCACGGCCTGAGCTCATCCGACCCGGAGTCCACGACCTCGGCCCGCTCGAGGTACGGATGGATGCCACGGTGCCCGTCGAGCCGCAGCAGGAAGTCGATCACCGCCTCGGGCGGCGCCGAGACGGTCGTCGTCAGTTCGAAGGTGCGCGTCGTCACAGATCACATTGTGGCGCTTTCCTCCACCGCGACAACCGTGTCATACAACCCGTACCGCGTCAGCCCCTCGTGCGAGTCAATGCCCGTGTACGCGAGCGACGCGTCCTCGTAGCGTCGGAACGCGAAGACCGCCTGGTTCATGTGGGCGGCGTTGAAGACACCGAGCGAGACGAGCAGATCGAAGTCGGCGACCGACAGGCCGGTGACGGCGCGGAAGAGCTCAGGCTCGATCTTGGTGATGACGTCCTTCAGCGTGTGCTCGCGATAGTCGGTGAGGTACATGAAGGCGGGGATCCGCGTCGCGAACTTGATCAGCTTCTCTTGGATCTGCTTCCGCTTCGACTTGTACTCCTTCTCCTCCTCGCTGAGCGTCTTCTTCTGCGCCGGGGTCGCATCGTCGCCCAGTGACTTTTTCGTCTTCGAGACCGCTTCGCTCTTGTTGACGACCGTCTCGAACACGTTCGAGCCCAGCGCACGGAACCCCTCGATGTTCATCACGGCGTCCATCGCCGCGGGCGAGTCCATGATCTTCTTGAGCGTCTGGTTGTCGACGTTGACGAGAATCGCCGACTCCCATTTGCGAGCCAGCAGCGTCGCCGAGGTGCCCGACATGGCGATGTCGAGGATGCCACCGGCATCCACCTGCGTCATGTTCGAGCCGTCATAGGCGAGCACAGGCAGGAACTTCACCAGCTCTTCGACGGCCTTCTCGGGATTGCGCTCTTCGGGAGCGAGCCCGATGCCGTACTCGCTGATCTGCCGCAGGGCGCGCGTCGGCGCGAAGTCGAACACGAAGCAGACCGGCTTGAGGATCTCTTCGCGCGACGGATCGTCGCCGTCGGGATTGCGGATCGTCCACGGCGATTGCACGCGGAAAGCTGCCTGGAAGTACGTCTCGGGCGCTTGCAGGTTCCGCAGCATCAGGATCGACGACCATTGCGGCACCGTCACGCCGGTGGTGAGCTTGCCCACGGTGAGGGTGATGGTCTTCGTGTCGAACCCGCTGCCGATCGCGGTGCGCACCGGCGGCAGCGCGTCGAGCCCCACGCCCACGCCCGGCGCCGACACGTTGACGACCGTGTAGTCGTGCCAGAACGCGTTCTGCGGTTCGGCCAGAAGGGATGCCATGGCGGCACACGACGCCGTGCGCGGCAGCATCCAGATCGAGTGCTGCAGATACGGCAGCAGCCGGGTGTCGGAGTAGGGGAAGGGCGGTCGCGTGCCGGCTTTCAGGTAGTCGACCTGCGTCGGCGCATACTGCCCACGGATGATGTCGAGCCACTTCTGCACATCGTCCTTGTGCACGAACTCGGTGACGCCGTCGACCACCCGCGCCTCGAAGAACGCGTTGAGGTCGAACTCGTCGAACTCGCCCTGGCTCGCGATCGCAGTGATCTCTTCGGGCATCTGATAGGTCATCAGTCGCATCTCGGGCAGAGCCGCGTACGGGTTGGGCTCGCCAGGATGCTCGGTGGAGTATGCCTGCTTCGCGCGCTGCTCGTCGGTGTAGGTCCAGTTGAAGATCTGCTCTTCGATGAACCGCCCCTCCTTCAGCACCTTGAACGGGGTGCCCGAGAGGTAGAGGTACGAGCGCGCCCTGATCGGCACGAAGGCATCCTCATCGGCGCCGTTCGTCTCAAGCTCTTCCGCGAACGTCTCGAGGTCTTTGCTGAACTCGTCTTCGGTCGCCTTCTTCGAGGCCTTGTCGTCCTCGCCTTCGAAGAGCTCCTTCGCCGCGTCGCGCCAGGCACCGAAGTGGTACTCGTCGAAGACGACGAGATCCCACGAGAGCTCGGTGAGCCAGTGGTGCTTCGGCTTGAAGTTGCCCGCGCCGTCGCGGCCCATGAGGTCTTGGAACGACCCGAAGAAGACGAGCGGACGATCGGGATCGACGGATGCCGGGTCGCCACCCGTTTTGCGCGAGAGGTACTGCCACCCATCGAAGTCGACGTGGGTTTTGAGGTCGGTGTCCCAGGCATCCTCGACGGCCGGCTTGAACGTCATGACGAGCACGCGCTTCGCGTGCATGCGCTTGGCGAGCTGGTAGGTCGTGAAGGTCTTGCCGAAGCGCATCTTCGCGTTCCAGAGGAACTCGGGCACGGCGTCGGCGTCGTCGGCCCAGCGGCTCGCGAAGTAGGCGAGCGTCTGCTCGACAGCGGATGCCTGCTCGTCGCGCATCGGGAACGTCGCATGGTGCGAGCCCTCGTAGGAGGTGTTCGTGCGCAGCTCTGCGATCGCCGTCTTCACGTCGTCGGCGGAGCAGCGCATCCACTCGCGGCTCGACTCGAAGACGACGTTCTCGAAGCCCTTCTCGACGAGCCGTCGCCGAACCTCGACGTCGGTGATGAGCGGCCCGTCGGACCGTTCGGCCGACTCGTCGACCTCGAGGATGTAGTCGACGCGCGCCTGCCCCTGCGACTGCCTGATGCGCGTGTTCACGTCCCGCGAGGTCTGGCCGACCTTGAGGCAGCCGCGCCACCGGCGAGCGATCTCTTCGGACGACCACGCGTAGATGCGCGGACTCGCGGCAGGCTTGGTGGGGAGAAGATCAGCGATCGGCTTAGGCATCTGACGGTTCGACCGCCCTCATCGAGGACTCGACGTGCGCAATCTCCGCATCAGACAAGCCATAGCGGGCGTACAAGTCCTCGTCGGTCCAGACGCGATCCATCGGCAGATCGGGTACGAACGCGAACCGCTCATTGTGCAGGTGGTGGGTATTTGTCCGCACCGACACGAGAAAACGCACAAACTTCGTGCGCAGGTAGGTCGCGAATCGCCGCGCGCCTTCTTCCGTTTCGAACCGATCTGCGACGAGGTACGTCTCTGTGCATGCGGTGCCCGGCGGAAGCACCCGCACTCCGATGATTCCGTACAGCTGACCATCCTTGTCAGGGCGCCCGCCCGCGGGCACCGCACCGCTCACGATCACCTTCCATTGGTCAACCCATTGCGTGTTGCGCGGTATTGCTTGTCGCTCAATCCAGCCGGTGCCGCCATTCTGATAGACGAGAACGGGATCGCTGAGGCCCTCCGCCTCGACCGCTCCGCGAAAGTTGGTCCTCAAACTGAATGGTTGGATCGGCGCGACCTTCTCGGCGAGGCTCGCGAACTCGGACGACGCGGGCTCGCCGAGAACTCGATGAAGTATGGACACTGCGTCGTTGCTGCGAATGAGAATGTCGTACTCGTCAAGAAGCCGCGAGACCGCTGGTCCTCGGACCCCGCCTGACACAGTGCTCACCGCACAGGCGCCTTGTGTTTGAGAGTCCCAGAGAAAGTAGGAGACGCCGCCAGCGATGTCGACGCCGTCGAACACCTCGCGGGACTCCGGATAGTCGACGAGTACACGCAGCCTGCGATCTGCCAGCATCCGCTTGCGGAAGTCGTGAAGGCCGCGACCCCCGGCGAACCAGCGGGAGGGCGTGATCATCGAAAGGAATCGAGGTTCGAGCTGCATCGCAGCTTCGATGAACGTCTGGTAGATCGGCATCGCGAAGCTCCCCACGGAGTCACCGCCAGTCTCGCCCAGCTGATACGGCGGGTTCCCGATGATGACATCGAAGTGCACGTCGGCTCCAAACATGGTCGCGAGCAGCGCCCGCGGGTTCTTCGTGTGGATGAATGCGTAGGCGTGGGTCTCGAGTGCGTCCTCACGCTCGTATCCCGTCTTCGACGCGCCGCAGTAGGCGCACCGGTCTCCCGCCCAGGTGTGTTCGGTGCGCTCGAACCAGATGTTGCCCCAGTCGCGGTCGAAGCTCTTGGCGATGGAGTGCTCGCCGGTGGCATCCTTCGAGCAGTACACGCTGCGGCGCGCGAGCAGGGCGGTCAGTTGCGTGATGCCGATGCCGTAGACCTGCCTCGTCAGGATGTGATCGACCCGTTCCTGCAGGTCGGGAATGGCATCCGCCAGCCCCTCCGTGAGCCGGCGCGTGATCTCGCGCAGGAAGACTCCCGACTTGGTGAACGGGTCGAGGAACGTCACGTCGGAGTTCTGCCAGATCGAGGCTCCCCCGTGGGCGTCCGCCCAGGCCTCCGCCACCGTGTCGAGCATCCGGTTGGCGAACTCGGGCGGTGTGAAGACCTCGTCGTTCGACAGATTCGCGATGCACGTGAGCACATCGGGATTGTGGCCGCGCAGCGCGAAGGATGCCTTGCCCTCGAGTACCGGTGCGCTCACTCCTCGGCCTCGTGCGCCTCGGCCTCGTCCGCCTCGACATCCACTTCGTCGGCGCCGAGACTCGCGAGGTAGTCCGCTCGGACGTCCGTGAGGCGGCGTTCCGACCCCTGGAGGCCCCAGAACCACCAGCCGTTGACGCCACCGCGCGCCGTGTAGACGACGGCCGCCGCGGCGGAAGGCGTGTCGTAGGCGACGCCGCCGACATAGAGCCGACCGTCCTGTGCGACAGTTGCCACAGCGCCCGCGACCGCCTGCAGCCGAGGCACCAGTTCGGCGCCGACCTCGAGCCAGCCGGCATCGACGAGCTGCGCGACATCGACGCTCGCGCGCGTGATCGGCGGGGGCGGCGCAGCGGCCAGCCCGACGTGTCCAGCGGGCGCCCGCCAGATCTTCGAGATCTGCGTGATCATCTGATCGGTGCGCTCGGCGATCAGCTCTTCGTCCCACACACCGGCCTGCGCCAGAGCCAGCGCGTCCTTCGTGATGAGCACGTCGTCCGAGTGCTGGAAGTGGTCACGCTTCTGTTCCCACGACCCGTTCGACACCTTGCTGTTGAGCGCTTGCGTGACGATCGTCAGATTTCCGAGCTGCTGAATGCGCTGGTCGCGACGCCGCGCACCGTCGTCGTCGAGATCCGCCGCCCAATGCGCACGCCACTTCTGCGGCATGAGGTGCTCGATCGTCGCCTTGTCACGCACGATCGGCCCCATCGCCAGGGGATTCGCGCCCGGGTAGCCGCGTTTGGCGTCTTCCAGCGCCTCGAGCACCATCCGCACGCGGCTGCGACGGTAGTTGCCGTAGACATTCGTGTCGGCCAGAGCGGCGCGCAACTCGTCATCACCCGGCAAGTAGCCGACCGCCGTATGGTTGGCGACGAGAATCTCCTCGACAGCCTGGACGAGCCCGTCCTTCGGCCGGCGGCTCAGCTCGCGCAGCATGTCGACCAAGAAGCGGTTCGAGCCCTGCGACGGTGCCTTGACGAGCGCACGTCGCACGAACCAGCTCTCCAGCAGGTCCAGGACGCGGCGGCGATCGGCATCCGACACCTCCGCCTGAGCGGGCTCATCGAGCCAAATGAGCAGCGGGCGGCTGACCTCGGAGTCGAGAGTGCCGACGCGGTAGCTGAAGAGTTGCGCGCGGGTCAGCACGCCGTTGGGGTTCTCAGAGCCCTCGATGATGGCGCGGTACCGGTCAGCGGCCGCCTTGATCTGCGGCAGCAGCGCGGCGACGTCCTTCTCGACGGTGTTGACGTAGTGCTTGAACTGCGTGAACACCTCGCGAATGGGAAAGTCCGTCAGCGTGCGAGCGACGAGCCACTGCCACAGAAACAGCGACGCTCGGGGATTCTTGATGCGACCCGAGGTGACCTCCGTCTCCCACCAGGGCGTCTCGAAGTCTGCCCAGTACGCGAGGTAGCCCTTCTCGGCATCCTTCGCGTCGATCTGCTGGAAGATGAAGTTCTTGATCAGATCGGCCGCCGACAGGGGTGTGCCTCGTGCGTTCAGAGTCTCGAAGATCGCCTGGGCGTCTTCGTGCGCGTCGAGCCGGATGCTCGCGATCTCGAGGCGCTCGGTCACTGCCCCCACCAGCAGAGCAGCGCGCTGCGCCGCATCACCGTCACCCAGCCACTCGCCGATCGAGTCGGAGAAGAAGCGATGCGCGTCGCGCAGGCGAGATGCGGGAAGACTCCCGTACGAGATCGGGGGCGTCGCCGACATCACCGCGCCGAACGACTCGCGGTCGCGGTTGGTGGGCCACAGCTTGTACCGGTCTTCGTCGACCTTGCGAAAGCCCTTCGGGTTCTCAACGAGCGGCAGCACCTGCTCGGCCAGGTCGGAGAGTCCGCGTCTCTCCAGCTGCGCGTGGAGCGCGTCGAGAAGCAACTGCAGGGTGGTCATGCGCTGTTGGCCATCGATCACGTTCCAGGTCGGAAGCGCGCCGAGTCGAGTCGGCACCTGCTGGATGACGATCGCACCGAGGAAGTGAGTGGCGTCCTGATCGTGTTCTTCGATCACATCGATCAACCGCACGATGTCTTCCCACAGCGGTTCCCACTGCTCACGCTGCGACCACACGTAGGGACGCTGGAAGAGCGGCACCGTGAGTCGCGTCGGGTTGTAGAAAACGTCGTTCGGCTTGACGACATCGGTCTTCATGCGGCGACTTCCTCGAGGGTCATGGCGGGGTAGGTGCGGACGGGCGTGAAGATCTCGTGCTCCTCGAAGTGCGCGAACAAGCCCTCGGATGCCGCGGCGCGCTGCGTGAGCGCGTCGTAGCGGAAGTCACGGCGCTGGTACTTGCCGCGTCCGAGGTATCCCCACTCGGGGAAGACGATGGGCTCGCCGTCTGCCGTCGTCATCGCGAGGGCGTCGCCCTGCACGATGTTGACGGCGAGCACGCGCTCGGCGGCCTCGAAAAGGGGATCGCGCTTCGACTCGCTTCGCTCGCTCGACGACCGTTCGAGTTTCAGCACCCGGGCGAAAGTACCCGCGAGGTTTTCTCGACACTCAACGGCATTGTCGCCGAGCAGTTCGATCCCGTAGATGCACATCAGGCCGAACAGGGCATAGTGCCGCTTCTCGAACTCGCTCTTGCCATAGCGCTGCTGCACCACGGCAAGCTTGCGCTCGAGGATCGGCACCAGGAAGTTTCCCGACCCGCACGCGGGCTCGAGGAACCGCGCGTCGATGCGTTCGGTCTCGTCTTTGACGAGGTCGAGCATGTCGTCGACGAGCCATCGAGGGGTGAAGACCTCGCCGTGATCCGCGACGCGCTGGCGCGATTTGACCAGCTTCTCGTCGGCCATCGACGCCCCTTCCTCTGGTCTCGTTTCCGAGATCGAGCCTAGGGTACGAGTACCCGGGGACATGCGCCCTGGTGAGTGTCACCGGGACCGTCGAACCTTGAACCGTGCCCCGCGTCTCCTCTGCTGCTGCCGCGTACGTCGGCGCGCGGATCCGCGCTGCGCGACTGAAGGACTCGCGCACCCACGACGAGCTCGCCGCGCTCACCGGCATCGACTCGTCGAACATCCGCAGCTACGAGAGCGGGCGCGCGATGCCGAGCGTCTTCACGGTCGTGCGCATCGCGGACGCCCTCGGCACCACCCCGGGCGAGCTGCTGGACGGCCTCAGCGCCGACCTCTTCCCCGCCGAGGCGGTCCGCCGCATCGGCTGACACAGCGCGCCGTCGTGGCTACAGTTTCGGCATGACTATCGCCACAATTGGCATCCGCGAGCTGCGCGACGGTTTGAGTCGACACCTGGCCGCAGTGCAGGACGGCGACGAGATCGACACCACGGGCTGACGGCTCTCAGGCGAGCGCCTCCGCCAGATATGCGCGAAGGTGCGGGTCGCACACATAGACATACGTGCCGCGGATGCCCCGGGTCAGCAGCACCCCGTAGATGTTCCGGATGAACTCAAGCAGGTCGTCGTCGGAGTACCGGATGCCGAGCTGCCGGTTGTTCTCCTTGCCCTTCGCATCCCGGTACGAATCGCGATCGATGAACAGGCGCCGACCCGCCGGGTCGAAGCGCAGATCGCTCCCGATGATCACTCCGGCATAGTTCAGGTCGTAGCCCTGAACCGTGTGAATCGACCCGACCTCGTCGATCGAGCGAGCGCTGTTGATCCAGTCTTTGGGCGTGCTGTTCCAGCGCAAGCGCTCGCCGTCGAGCTCGATGTCGAAGGCATCCTTGTCGTTCCGGCTCCGCCAGTCCCAGGCGTACCCCGCGACCAGCCGCGAGAGACCATGCTCGTCGTCTCTCGCGCGAATCTCGCGACGCATGGCCGCGAGATCGTCGAACAGTCGCAGGTCGTAGTCGCCGAAGTCGGGGCGGCCGGCGGTGGATGCCTCACCCCGCAATGTCTGTCGCACGAAGGTGACGTAGTCGGCCTCGGCGCGCACCCGCATCTGGGTGCTGAGCGGGTGATAGCGATCGTCTGCACGCGCGTCGTCGATCAGCGCGCGCAGCGTCGACTGCGGCAGATCGGCCGGACGCACGGTCTGCTCACCATCGACGAGAAGCACCTGATGACGACTCTGCGCGCGGATCCAGTCGAGTTGCGTGCGCGTGAGATCGTCGGCACCGAACAGCCGCTCGTTGATGGTGACGAATCGCTTGTTGTCGATGCCCGATGACTGATTCGCGCGTTGATTGAGGCGATGCGTCTCGTCGACGATCAGCAGGTCCCACGTGTCGGGCGCCTGCCCGACATCGAAGGGGCTGAGCACCTGCGCCGCGCTCAGCTTCGGTGTGCGCGTGAAGACACTGCGGATCGAAGCGCGCAACGACTGCTGCGGCACGACGATCCCGACCCGCAGCCCTGCGAGCAGCTGCCGGTTCTCGGGTGTGAAGAACTCGGAGAACATCGCGTCGGCGTCGATGACGTCCGCATCGCTGTGGGCCTGGATGTCGGCGACCAGCTTGATCAGGAAGATCGCGACGATCGTCTTGCCTGTGCCCGGATGCCCCTCGATGACGCTCGACGACGAGGCGCCGAGACGGAGGTCGGCGAGCAGGGCGGTCAGGATCTCGGTGACGGCGATCGCCTGCTCGCGCGTCAGCGCCTTGAACGGCGACAGCTTGAACAGATCACTGTTCTCGATCTCAGGGATGCTCCGCTGGAAGACCCCGTCCGCGCGAAGCTGCTCGAACACCTCGCGAAATCCTTCGCGGTACAGATCGCGATCGAAGTAGTCCGCGTCGACGATGCCCTCGTTGCCGTTCATCACGACGAAACGCCCGTCGCCCGCCAGCCACCGGATGAGGTGCGATTCGAGATCGAGGCACGCGGACTTGTTGAACGTCTCGTCGAGCACGACCCGCACTCGCTGGAAGCCACCCTTGGCCGGGTTCGTCAGGTGCTGGCGCATGCGAGACTCGGCGCTGACGGTCTCGCCCACGTAGGCTGCGGCAGCACCGCCGGCATCCCGCCCATCGAGCACGTACACGACCGGCCAGTTGCGGCGGCGCGGCTCGCCGGCGGCCCACCTCGACACCGACATCGGCGAGAACTCGAGCCGTTCGATCTCAGAGGGCGTCATATTTCGCACTCCGTCCGCGCGCCTTGTCGACCGGATACTTCTCGCGGGTGGTCGCCAGCTTGGCGAGGACAAGCTCGTCGAGGTCAAGCCCCAGTCGCTCGGCCAGCAGCGTGCAATAGGTGACGACATCGGCGAGCTCTTCGCGCACGCGAGCATCATCGGCGTCATCGCTCCACTGGAAGCACTCGAGCAGCTCACCCGCCTCGATCGAGATGCTCTTCGCGAGGTTCGCCGGGGTGTGGAACTGCGACCAGTCGCGCTCGCGCACGAACTCGGCCAACTCGTCGCGGACCCGATCACTCGTCACGTGCCCGACGCTACCAGCCGCCTCCACCCGGACGCTCCGTCCCGCCACCGGGCCAGAACCGGCCACATCGACCCCGGGCAAACCGCGCCGCGGGCAGCAGAATCGTCAGAACACCCGACGAGAGGCCCCCGATGACCCGCAAGCAGCTGCGCACCATCACTCTGGTCGGCGTCATCTACTTCTCGGTGTCGGGTGGGCCGTTCGGCCTCGAAGAGCTGATCTCGAGTTCGGGCGCCGGCGTGGCGCTGCTCGCCCTCGTGATCGTGCCGATCGTCTTCAGCGTGCCGACGGCGCTGATGTCGGCGGAACTCGGCAGCGCGATCCCGGTCGAGGGCGGCTACTACTACTGGGTCAAGTCGGCGATGGGGCCCTTCGCCGGCTTCACGGTGGGCATCTGGCAGTGGCTCAACTCGTTCCTCGACACGGCGCTCTACCCCGTCATTGCGGTCGACTACCTCGCCCAGTGGTTCCCGGCTCTCGAGCGCGGCAACGGCGCCGTCGTGTCGCTCTTCGACGGACGCGTCAGCCTCGATTGGCACTGGCTCACGGCGATCGCGATCATGGTGCCGCTCGCGTGGCTCAACATCCGCGGATCGCGCCTCGTCGGCGACTTCTCGGTGCTGCTGATGGTGCTGATCCTGCTCCCCTTCTTCGTCATGACGGTGCTGGGGCTCCTCCGGATCATCGGAGGATCGGATGCCTTGGCATCCCTCCCCCTCACCGCGAGCCCGCACCAGACCCCGATGGCCGCCTTCGGCGCAGGCCTCGGCGTCGTCATCTGGAACTACATCGGGTGGGATCAGCCCTCGACCGTGCTCGGCGAGGTCGACCGACCCGGCCGCACCTACGGCCGCGCGCTGGCGATCTCGCTGCCGCTCATCGCGATCTCGTACGTGTTGCCGACGCTGGCGGCACTGGCATCCGGCCTGCACGCCGGCCACCCGGGGCGCTGGGAAGACGGCGACTTCGCCTCAGCCGGCGCTCTGCTCGGCGGACCGTGGCTCATGCTCGCGATCACGATCGGCGCGCTGATCAGCCAGATCGGCCTGTTCTCGTCGCTGCTGATGTCGGGCTCGCGCATCCCCAAGGTGCTCGCCGGCGACGGCTACCTGCCGAGCGCCCTGGCGCGCGACGGAAGGTACGGCACGCCGACGGCCGCGATCCTCGTGAGCTGCGTCATCTTCGCGATCTTCTGCGCGCTCGATTTCGCGACCCTCGTGAACGCCGACATCATCACCAACCTCGCCGCGCTCATGCTCGAGTTCGCCGCGTTCCTCGTGCTGCGTCGCAAGTTCCCGAACCTCGTGCGCCCGTTCCGCGTGCGTGGCGGGTGGGTCTCGGCCGCCCTCATTGTGCTGCTGCCCGCCGCGCTCACGGTCTACATGGTGATCTCGACCTGGCACGAAGAGCCGGGCGCGCTGTGGGTCGGCGTCGTGATTCTCGCCATCGGGGTCGCGCTGTACCCGGTGCTGAACCGGTTCGTGAAGCGCGGCCGGCCGGATGCCGAGGTCGACATCGACCTCGGCGCGCCGGCCCGGGCGGTGGTCTGACTCGGGACCGGTGTCAAAAGCAGGCTCAATCGACGCGTGAGGCCGCTCCGCGGGATCATCCGCTCGATTCAGCCTGCTTTTGAGACACCCGCGGGCGCTGCCTCACCCGAAACCCAGCGCCCGAACGTCAGCCTCGCGCGGCGGAGCGGCGCACGAGCAGGGCGAGGTGCAGCGCCGTGAGCACCTCGCCGTCGTCGAGATCGACGCCCAGCAGCTCTCCGATCAGCGCGATGCGCTGGTAGAACACCGACCGCGAGAGGTGCGAGGCCGTCGCCGCCGCCGTGCGGTTGCCGGGGTGGGCGAGCATCGCGCCGAGCACGTCGAGCAGGTCGCCGCCACGGGCGAGGTCGTAGTCGATCAGCGGCGCGAGCATGCGTTCGCCGTGGTCGAGCAGGCGGTGATCGTCACGCAGACTCGTCACCAGCCGCGCCAGCGGGCGGTCGTCGCCGCGGCGGATCTGCAGCCCCCGCGCGCCACGATCGGGCGCCGCGCGTGACAGGTCGATCGCCTCGTGCAGCGAGGCCAGCCCGGCTTCGACACCGACGGCGGCGGCCCCGATCGACACCATCAGACCCTCGGGCGCGACGCCCAGCTCGCGCACGAACCTCGCCACGAAGACATCGTCGATGACGGTGCGTGCGGGCATCGACAGCACCAGCTGGATGCCTCGCCGCATGCCGCTTCCGGTCTCGGACCCCACGAGAGCGCGCCCGCCGATCGCCCGCGCCGCGGCATCCGCGGCTCCGTCGAGGGCGCCGGCGAGGACGCTGGCGGAACCCGTCACGACGACTCCCACGAGCTGCGCCCCCACGACAGGAACCCCGGCGGCCTCGAGCCGCGCCTCCGACGTCGCATAGGCCGCGAAGCGCCCGCCGAGCAGGTCGTCGAGCAGCGCGCGCCGCCCGACACGGGCCCATTCCTCACCCTCGGCATCCGTCAGTCTTCCCAGCGCCAGCGCGATCGCGCCCTGCTCGAGCACGGCGACACGGCCGGCCGGATGCGCCGGACCCGGCAGCGCGATCAGGTGCCCCCAGCGGATGCCCCGTGCCTCGACCGGCACGATCAGCCAGTCGGCCACGACACCGGCATGCGCGGCCGTGCTGGCCCCGCCGGCGCCGCCCGGCGTGCCGGCCCCGGCGGCCGTGCCGGCC
>JASCPF010000075.1 GCA_029959325.1 Microbacteriaceae bacterium PS02068 | reverse complement strand
CCCCCGCCCCCCCCCCCCCCCCCCCCCCCCCCCCCCCCCCCCCCCCCCCCCCCCCCCCCCCCCCCCCCCCCCCCCCCCCCCCCCCCCCCCCCCCCCCCCGCCGCCCCCCCCCCCCCCCCCCCCCCCCCCCCCCCCCCCCCCCCCCCCCCCCCCCCCCCCCCCCCCCCCCCCCCCCCCCCCCCCCCCGGGGGGGGGATCACTTGATGGCGTCGACTTCGCTCTTCCACTGCGACCACGAGGCCGCCTTGTCCTGCGTTCCGTCTTCGACGCGCGTCAGGGCCTTCTGCATCGCGTCGTTGATCTGGAAGTAGAACGCGCCCTTGAACGGCGACACGGTCACAGCGTTCGCGCGGTCGGTGAGGATCTGCCCCGTCGGCGCGTTGTTGAAGAACTCGTTCGTCGCGTTCAGCAGCGTGTCGGACTTCATGGCCTCGAGCTGGCTCGGGAAGGTGCCCGCGTTGGCGAAGGCCTTCAGCTGCGTCTCGGGGCTGGTCAGCCAGTCGGCGAGCTGCTGCGCGGCGGCCACGTGCTTGCCGTTCGCGGGGACGGTCAGGTACGAGCCACCCCAGTTTCCGCCGCCGCCCGGGAACACATTGGCGATGTCCCAGCCGGTGACGCCCTTCGCGTTGCCCGAGATGACGCCGAGCATCCAGCCCGGGCACAGCATCGTGGCGAAGGCGCCGTTGGACAGACCCGCCATCCAGTCGTCGGACCACTGTCCGAGGTGGGCCGACTGCGTCGCGCTGGCATCGAGCACCTGGTTGTAGAGCGTCTCGACCTTCGGGTCGATGTCGATCTTGCCGCTGTCGGGGTTCTCGTAGGCTGCCTCGACCTGGTTGATCATGCCCTGGTAGGTGCCTCCGGCGGAATCGAAGAACGCCTTGCCGGTCTTGGCGGTGTAGTCGGCGCCGACTTTGAAGTAGTTCGACCAGTCACCCTCGAGCAGCTTCGCGACCTCTTCACGGTCAGTGGGCAGGCCCGCCGCGGCGAACAGGTCGGAGCGGTAGCAGACGCCCTCGGGGCCGATGTCGGTGCCGTAGCCGATGAGGTTGCCGTCGGCATCCGTCGCGCCCTTCTCCTTCCAGTCGAGCCAGCGGCCCTTCAGGTCGGCGGGCACGGGCGCGAGCAGGTCGGCGTACTTCATGACCTCGGGCATCCAGTCGATCTCGATCGCCTCGATGTCGGCCAGGCCGGTCTTGCCGAGCTTCTGGAAGTAGTTGGCGCGCGCGTCGTTGCTGGTCGCCGCCTTGTTGTGCACGATCGTGACGTTCGGGTGCTCCTTCGTGTACTCGGCGAGCAGCGCGTCGGTGTAGCCGAAGTCGTTGAACGTCGCGACGGTGAGTTCGACCTTCTCGTTCGGGTCGGCCGTGGCAGCGCCGCCCCCCGAACCGGCACAGCCGGCCAGGACGAGGGCGGAGGTGGTCGCGATGCCGGCCACGAGGCCGATGCGTCGCAGTGCGCGTGTGTTCACGTTCACTCCTTTGTGGTGTGTGGGTGCGGGTCATGCCTCTGACGAGAGCCCGATGCTCCCCCGCTGGGAGCGCTCTCATCGGATGCGAGACACGCTATGGGATCGCTCCCAAAGACGCAAGGGAGCGCTCCCACGGATCGGTCACGGTTTGGTAACGGTGGATGCCGTCCGCCCGGGCGGCGGCGGAACCGTAGACTTGGCGTTGCCTCTTTCCCGCGACTTCTGGAGCCTCGAATGCCCACCATCGTCGTCGACGTCATGCCCAAGGCCGAGCTGCTCGACCCGCAGGGAAAGGCCGTCGCCGGTGCACTCGCCCGCCTCGGTCACGACGGGTTCGCGGGGGTGCGCATCGGCAAGCGGTTCGAGCTGACCGTCGCGGATGCCTCGGACGAGACCCTCGCCGCCGTCAAGACCATCGCCGACGAGATCCTGTCGAACTCGGTGATCGAAGACGTCGTGGGCATCGAGGTCGTGGAGTGACCGCCCGCATCGGGGTCATCACCTTTCCCGGATCGCTCGACGACGGCGATGCCCGCCGCGCGATCCGCCTGGCCGGCGCTGAGCCGGTCGCCCTCTGGCACGGCTCGCACGACCTCGAGGGCGTCGACGCTCTCGTGCTGCCGGGCGGCTTCAGCTACGGCGACTACCTGCGCGCCGGCGCGATCGCCGCGCTCGCCCCGATCATGGCCGAGGTGAAGGATGCCGCCGGCAAGGGCATGCCCGTGCTCGGCATCTGCAACGGCTTCCAGATGCTCGTCGAGGCGCACCTGCTGCCGGGCGGGCTGATCCGTAATGCTCACCAGCAGTTCATCCGCCGCGACCAGCGTCTGCGCGTCGAGAACGCGTCGACCGCGTGGACGTCCGAGTTCGAGGTCGGGCAGGAGATCACCATCCCGCTGAAGAACGCCGACGGCGGCTACATCTGCTCGCCCGAGACCCTGGCGCGCGTCGAGGGCGAGGGTCTGGTGGCCTTCCGCTACGTGGGCGTGAACCCGAACGGCTCGCTCGACGACATCGCCGGGCTGACGAATGAGGCCGGCAACGTCGTGGGCCTCATGCCGCACCCCGAGCACGCCGTCGAAGCCGGATTCGGCCCGAACACCCCCGAGGCGATGCGCTCGGGCGTCGACGGGCTCGCGTTCTTCACCGCCGCCATCGCGTCGCTCGCCACCGCCGCCGCCTGATCCCGCCGCGGGCTGCTCCGTGGGCGGGTAGCGTCGGAGCATGACCCTCGTCGTCTCCGTGCCCAGCGCCGACCTTGCACGCGCCCTCGAACCGATGCCCGTACCGATGCCGGAGGGCGTCGAGGTGATCGTGTGGCCCATGGATGCCGCGCCGCCGCGCGATCACATCGACCTGATCGTTCCGCCGTACATGTCGCCGGGTCTGGGCATCCCGCTGCTCGCCGACGTGTCGTCGCGGCTGGTGCAGAGTCAGTCGATCGGGTACGAGGGCATGGCCGAGATGCTGCCCGCGGGCATCGTGTTCGCGAACGCCGCCACGGTGCACGAGACCTCGACGGCGGAGTTCGCGGTGGGTCTCGCCCTCGCCGCCCAGCGGCGCATCGACGAGTTCGCCGTCGATACGCGCGAGGGCCACTGGGCGCCGACGTCCGCGCCGGTGTTCGCCCCGAGCCTCGCCGACCGGCGCGTGCTGCTGCTCGGCTACGGCGGAGTCGGCAAGGCCGTCGCCGCGCGGCTCGCGCCGTTCGAGGTGGAGCTCGTGCCGGTGGCATCCCGCGCGCGCGTCGAAGACGGGGTCGCCGTGCACGGCATCGACGAGCTGCCCGAGCTGCTGCCGAGCGCCGAGATCGTCATCCTGACGCTGCCGGGCGGGGATGCCACGCGGCACATCATCGGCGAGGCGGAACTGGCCGCTCTGCCCGACGGCGCGCTCGTCGTGAACGTCGGCCGCGGCCCGCTCATCGACACCGACGCGCTCGCGCGCCACGCCCAGGCGGGGCGGATCCGCGCGGCGCTCGACGTGACCGATCCCGAGCCGCTGCCGGCGGGTCACCCCCTGTGGAGCGCGCCCGGCGTGCTGATCGCGCCGCACGTCGGCGGGGCGTCGAGCGCCATGGGGCCGCGGATGGTCGCGCTGATCCGTCGCCAGATCGACCACCTGCTCGCGGGCGAAGAGCCCGAGAACGTGGTCGTCCGCACCTGACGGTCGGCGGGTTGCGCGGCACGCGGGTGCGTGGTTCGCGGTGCGGCGCTCAGCCCACCCGCTCGTCGACGTCGGCGCCGTCCCACAGATCGGCGCACTCGACGCGCTCAGCGCCATGCGCGCTCAGGTACGCGCCGGCGCCGCGATCGCCGGTGAGGGTCGCGGCGAGGTCACCCCAGTGGCGGCGACCGATGACGACGGGATGCCCCGGCGCGCCGTCGTACACCGCGCGGCGCAGCACCGAGTCGTCGGGCGCGGTGTCGGCCCCGGCGTCGTCGGCCCCGCCGTCTTCCGTACCGGCGGCGAGGCGTGCGACCACGGCGGCCGGCAGATCGGGGGTGTCGACGGGGATGAGCAGTGCGGCGGATGCCTCGGTGCCACCCGCGGCGGCGAGAGTGGCCCGCAGGGTCGCCGAGAGGCCGTCGGCCCAGTCGGGGACGATCACCGGGGTCGCGTCGTGCGGCACGAGGTCCCGCGCCTCGGCGGCGCTCGCGCCGAGCGCCACGAGGATCGGGGCGCATCCGCCGCGGCGCAGGGCCTCGACGGCGCGGCCGATCCACGGTTCGCCCGAGGCATCCCTCGCGAGGGCCTTCGGGCCGCCGTAGCGTGTGCCGGCACCCGCCGCGAGGACGATCCCGCAGACGCTCATGTCGAGTCGGTCGCGCCGGCCGCGGTGGCGCCGGTCTCGACCGCATCGGTCTCTATCGCGTCGGCGTGCGGAGCGTGCAGCGGGCCGGTCGTGTCGGCGAGGGGAAGGCCCGAGCGCCCGTGCCGCACGGCGACGATCTCGGCGAGGATCGACAGCGCCGTCTCTTCCGGCGAGCGACCGCCGAGATCGAGCCCGATGGGCGAGCGCAGGCGGGCGAGCTGCGCGGCCGTGACGCCCGCGGCGCGCAGACGCTCGAGGCGCTCATCGTGCGTGCGGCGGCTGCCCATCACGCCGACGTACATCGCGGGCCCCGAGAGAGCAACGCGCAACGCGGGCACGTCGATCTTCTCGTCGTGACTGAGCACACAGACGGCGGTGCGCGAATCGAGCGCCGCCGTGCTGAGCCAGCGATCGGGCCACTCGCATACGACGTGGGCATCCGGGAATCTGTCGGGCGCCGCGAACGCCTCGCGCGGATCGACGACCGTGACGGCCCAGCCCGACGCGCTGCCCAGTCGCGCGAGCGCGACGCTGTGCTGCACGGCTCCGACGATGACGAGTCGGGGCGGTCCGCCGAACGGCGTGACGAGCAGCTGCGTTTCGGGGTCGGTCTCGGTGAGGCATCCCGCCGCGTCGTAGCCGAGAAGCCGCGCCGTGTCGTGGCCGCGCAGCGCGAGGGCATCGGAGTGTATGCCTGACGACGCATGCGCGCCGACGGCGCTCTCGCCGAGCCCCGCGCCGCGGACCCGGAGGACGTGCACGGCGGGTTCTGCGGCGGCTGCCAGAGCTGTGAGATCGGCGGCTTCGGGCGAACCCCGTCGCACGGCGCGCACCAGCACGTCGATGCTGCCCCCGCACATCAGCCCCACGCCGAGCAGCGCGTCGTCGGAGATGCCGTAGCTCTCCACGCGCGCGGGGTCGCCGCCCAGCACGTCGAGGCAGGCGTCGACGACGGCGCCCTCGACGCAGCCGCCCGAGACGTTGCCACGGATGCGGCCGTCGGCCGTCACGACCATGCTCGCGCCGAGCTCACGCGGAGCCGACCCGCGGATGCCCACCACCGTGGCGATGGCGACGTCGACACCGCCCTCGAGGAAGCGGACGGCGTCGTCGAGGATGTCACGCATCGGGCGCCTCCCCTACGGTGACGCCGGCCGCGAGCCGCCACACGCGGTCGCGCGACATCGGCAGTTCGTACGGCCGCGCGCCGATCGCGCGGCGGATCGCGTTCGCGAGCGCGGGGGCCACCGGGTTGTAGGGCGACTCGCTCATCGACTTGGCGCCGAACGGGCCGAGGTCGTCGCTCGTGTCGGCGAAGTACACCTCGGTGACGGGGATGTCGGCGATCTGCGGAACGCGGTAGACGCGGAACGCGGGGTTCTCGACGGCACCATCGGGCCCGATCATGACCTCTTCGTAGAGCGCCGAGCCGATGCCCTGGGCGACACCGCCCTCGACCTGACCGCGGCACTGCTCGGGGTTCATCACGGTGCCGGCATCCGCCGCCTGCACCGACTGCAGGATGCGCACCGTTCCGGTCTCAGGCTGCACCGCGACCCGGAAGGCATGCACGTTGAACGCGAGCGACCGCTGGTCGCCGAGCTCGCTCCCGTCGGTGCGCAGGCCATCGCCGTGCCGCCACTGCGGGGGCGCGGCGGCGATGAGCTCGGGGAACGCGATGAGGCGTCCTGCCCGTACGCCGTCGGGTTCGAGGACACATTCCTCGAACGGCATGTCCGTGAGGGATGCCGCGGACTCGCGCAGCACGCGCGCCATCGTCAGGGCCGCGGCGTGCAGCGCCTTGCCCGCGACGGTGATCCCGGCCGACGCGAAGGCGCCCGAATCGTGTTGCGCGGCATCGGTGTCGGAGTGATGCAGGTCGATGCGGTCGAGCGTCGTCGCGAGGTCGGTCGCCACGATCTGGGTGTGCACGGTCGTCGTGCCGTTGCCGAACTCGCTCGTGCCGATGCCGATCCGGTAGCGACCGTCCGGCGACGCGGTGAGGGTCACGTGCGAGATATGGCCGAACGGCGCCATGGTGGCGATCATCGCGACCGCCATGCCTTCGCCGACCGCCCAGCCTGTGGGAGCCGCCACCCCGTTGCCGCGGGCGAGCGCGGTCTCGGCGAGGTCGAGGCACTGGTCGAGGCCGTAGCTGCCCCAGACGAGGTCGCTCTCCGGCTCTTCGTGATGATGCCGCAGCGCGTCGCCGTCACGCACGGCATTGCGCCGCCGCAGCTCGAACGGATCGATGTCGAGCGTCACCGCCAGCTCGTCGAGGGCGCTCTCGATCGCGAAGATCACCTGCCCCAGGCCGTAGCCGCGGAACGCGCCCGACGGCACGTTGTTGGTGTAGACGACCTCGGCATCCAGCCGCTTCGCGGGGCACGTGTAGAGGCTCATCGACTCGGCGCACGCGTGGAAGAGCACACCGCGCGAGTGGTTGCCGTACGCGCCGGTGTCGGAGAGCACATCGAGCTTGATCGCGGTGAGTAGGCCCGTGGCATCCGCCCCCAGCGTCACGCTCACGCGCATGGGGTGGCGCACCGCGGTGCGGGTGAACTCCTCGCGCCGGCTCAGCTCGTACGCGACGGGTCGCCCGGTGCGCAGCACCGCGATCGCGACGAGGTCCTCGCTCATGAGCTCCTGCTTGCCGCCGAAGCCGCCGCCCACCCGGGCGGTGTGCACGCGCACGCGATCGCGGTCGAGGCCCAGCAGCAGCGCGAGCTCGTCGCGCACGAGGAAAGGCACCTGCGAGCTCGTGCGGATGACCAGCCGGCCGTCGTCGTCGATGCGCCCGAGCGCGCCCCGGGTCTCGAGCTGGGCGTGGATCACGCGGCCCGTCTGCCACGTGCCGCTGACCGTCGCGTGGGCGTCGGCGAGCGCCGCATCGACGTCGCCGAAGCCCTCGTGGATGCCGAGGATGACGTTGCGCCCCGCCTCGTCCACCCGCTCGGCCGGGGTGCGGTCGGGGTGCAGCAGCGGGGCGCCGGGGCGCCGCGCCTGCTCGGGGTCGAACACGGCGGGGAGAATCTCGTAGTCGACCTCGATCAGCCGGCACGCAGCCTCGGCGATGGCGGCGCTGTCGGCGACGACGGCGGCGACCCGCTGACCCACGAAGCGCACGGTGTCGTCGAACACGAGCGTGTCGTCGGGGTCGTCTTCGCGGTGCTCGTGGCGCGCCGTCGAGAAGCGCGCGGTCGACACCGAGCGGTGGTCGAGCACGAGCACGACGCCGGGCAGCGCCTCGGCCGCGCTCGTGTCGATCGACCGGATGCGCGCGTGCGCGTGCGGGGCGCCGAGCACGCGCAGCGTGAGCAGGCCGGCGTAGTCGCCATCCCGCTCGTCGGGCGTCAGATCGAACGTGTACGGCTCGAGCCCGGCGACCACGCGCTCGGCGGCGGGCGGGTGCGCGGAGCGCCCGACGGCGTCGCCCGCGGCGATGCGGTCGGCGGGGCGGATGCCGGGGCGGATGCCCGTCGAGCCGAGATTCTGCGCGCCGGCTGCTCGGGTTGCGGTGGTTGCGGCGCGGGCGACGCCGGCCCGTGCGACGCCGTCGCGGATCGCCTCGTCGATGGCGCGATACCCCGTGCAGCGGCAGAGGTTGCCCTTCAGGCGGCGGGGCAGATCGTCGAGGTCGCTCTCGGTGAAGGTCGAGGCGGTCACGACCATGCCCGCGGTGCAGTATCCGCACTGGAAGCCGAAGTGGTCGATGAACGACTCCTGCATCGGCGACAGCGTGCCCGGCGCGTCTGAGGTCGCCGGCGTGCCGAGGCCCGCGGCCGTCGTGACGCTGCGGCCGTCGATGCGCTGCGCGGGGAAGATGCACGAGTGCACCGGCTCGCCGTCGACGAGCACCGAGCACGCCCCGCAGTCGCCCGCGTCGCAGCCGCGCTTGACCTCGGTGTGTCCGTGCTCGCGCAGCAGGGTGCGCAGACACTGCCCGGCGGCGGGATCGGCGTCGACGGCCTCGCCGTTGATGTCGAACCTCATGCGGCGAGCTCCTGCCGGATCTCGTCGGCGAACACGGCCGACACCTGTCGCCGCCAGTCCGCGCTGCCGAGCGGGTCGGTGTAGAAGTCGGGCAGCGCCTCGATGTCGGTGCGGAGGGTCGAGGCATCCGGCATGGTGTCGTACCGCAGCACGCGCGGGCGCAGGGTCGCGGCGGTGACGGTGAAGACCGCGCGCCCGTCGTCGTGCGCGCGGCCGATCACGACGGCGCCGGAGCGTCCGAGCTCGGCGAGCGCGATCTTTCGGAAGCCCGTGAGCGCCGTGAGCGCGTCGGCGGGCAGGTCGATCGCGCGCAGCACCTCGCCGGGGCGCAGGCTCGTGGTGCCGTTGCCCGTCACGAGGTCGGCCACCGGGATGCGATAGGCGTCGCCATCCGGCATCCACACCTCGGCGACGCCGTCGAGCGCGGCGCACAGCGACACCATCGCCCCCGCCGCGAAGGCGCGGCAGATGTTGCCGCCGACGGTCGCGACGTTCCAGACCTTGAACGAGGCGAGCAGAGCCGACGCGCACTGCGCGAAGAGGGGTTCGGCGCGCCAGCCGCCGCGGTAGGCGGCGAGCTCGGCGATCGTGCACGTGGCGGCGATGCGCAGGCCCGTGGTGGTGTTCTCGAGGGACGGCCAGCCCATCGTCGTGAGGTCGACGAGGCCCGTGGCATCCACCTGCGGCTCGGAATACAGCCAGGTGCCGCCACCGAGGATCCGCTCCCCCGGAGCCAGCGCGAGATCGGCGCGCGTGCGCGCGGCGCGGTAGGTCGTCACGGTGTGCAGGTCCATCTCGCCTCCTCCGCCGGGCTGGGCTCTCGGGTGCAGACAGCCAACACCATGCATGTGTCGGCGATGTAAAGCGCGGGGTGGAGCAGGGCTCTGCGAGGCGTGCCCGAACTCCTCCAATCTTCGGGGAGACCCCGCCACAGCGGCAGGATCAGCCGGTTCGGCTCGGAATTGGAGGAGTTCGGGCGGCAGCGGCGGAGAGAGTCAGAGCGCGCCGACCCACTCGTCGGTGCCGTCGGCGAAGAGCTGGTGCTTCCAGATCGGGACGGTCGCCTTGACATCGTCGACGAGGTCGCGGCACGCGTCGAACGCGATGCCGCGGTGGGCGCTGCCGACGGCGCAGGCCAGCGCGAGGTCGCCGACCACGAGGTCACCGACGCGGTGCACGACCGCGATCGTGACGTCGGGGTGCAGGGCGACGATCCGGTCGGCGGATGCCTGCAGCAGCTCTTCGGCGGACGGATGCCCCGAATACGACAGCGCCACCACGGTGCGTCCGCCGTCGTGGTCGCGCACGACCCCCGCGAACGAGACGATTGCGCCGTGCGCGGCCGCGGCGACCGCCGCCTCGACCGCGGTCAGGTCGATCGGGGTCTCGGAGAGGCGCGCGAGCACGACGGTCATCGGCCGGACCCCTCGCTGCCGGCCGCCGCACGCACGTGGTCCGCCCCGGCGATCTGGTCGAGCGCGTGGGCGAGCAGGTCGGCGAGCACGTCGAGCCCGTCGCGCACACCGCCGGCCGATCCGGGCAGGTTCACCACGAGCGTGTCGCCCGCGACCCCCGCCACCCCCCGGGACAGCAGCGCGAGCGGGGTGTGCGCGGCGCCGCGGCGGCGCAGCTCTTCGGCGATGCCGGGCACCTCGCGCTCGACCACGGCGCGGGTCTGCTCGGGCGTCGCGTCGGTCGGCGAGAGGCCCGTGCCACCGGTCGTGACGATCAGCGCCACGCCGTCGGAGACGGCCGCGCGCAGAGCCGCGCCCACGGCGTCGCCGTCGGGCACGACGACGACCGACGGCGAAGACCACCCGCGCGCGACAAGCCACTCGGCGATCGCGGGGCCGGTCCGATCGGGATATATGCCCGCGGCGGCACGTGTCGAGGCCACCACGACGACGGCGCGGCGCGTCACCCGCGGTCGTTCTTCCCGCCGCGCTTCTCGACGACGTGCAGGCCGTCGATCACGGCATCCGGATCGACCGCCTTGATCATGTCGAAGACGGTCAGCGCGGCGACGCTCGCGGCCGTGAGCGCCTCCATCTCGACGCCGGTCGGTGCGGTCGTCTTGACGAACGTCTCGATGCCGATGCGCCCGCCCTCGAGCGTGAACGACACCTCGACGGCCGACAGCGGCAGCGGATGACACAGCGGAATCAGCTGCGGGGTCTGCTTGGCGGCCAGGATGCCGGCGATGCGGGCCGTCGCGAGGGCTTCGCCCTTCGGCAGTCCGCCCGAGGCGACAAGCCCGACCGTCTCGGGCGTGGTCACGACCGTGACGGTCGCGCGGGCGGTGCGGACGGTCGTGGCCTTGCCCGACACGTCGACCATGTGCACGGCGCCGTCGGCGCGGACGTGCGTGAGAGCCGGATCAGTCATCGAGAATCCATACCTCCACCTCGTCGCCCGCCTCGAGCCGGGCGACGCCGACAGGAACGTGCAGCAGGCAGTTCGCGGCCGCATAGTGCGCGATCAGGTGCGAGCCCGGCCCGCCGACCGGCTCGACACGGCCGTCGCCCTGCAGACTACCCCGGCGGATCTGATGCTGATGCGCCGGAGAGTCGAGGGGGGATGCCAGGGCGCGCCGCTCACGTCGTCGTGTGGCCGGCACGAGGCCGGCACGCCCCCGCAGCCACGGGCGCAGGAACAGCTCGAACGAGATCAGCGCGCTGACCGGGTTGCCGGGGAACGCGAGCAGCGGTACGGCGCGCCCGCCGAGGTCGACGGCGCCGAGGCCCTGGGGTCCGCCGGGCTGCAGCTCGAGGTGCCCGAAGTCGACTCCGCGGCCCGCGAACGCGAGCTTCACGACTTCGTACGCGCCGCGGCTCACTCCGCCGACCGTGACCACGAGGTCGGGCCCGTCGCCGGCCGCGCGCAGCAGCTCCCACAGCCCTGCGGGGTCGTCGCTCGGGCAGACCACCGCACGCACCGACGCACCGGCGTCGGCAATCGCGTGCGCGAGCATGCCGCCGACCGCGTCGGAGATGCGCCCGGCGGGTGCGCCCGGTACGCCGATGTCCAGGCCACCGTCAGCGGCGCCCCCCATGCCCCCCGAGGCATCCAACTCACGTCCCGTCGTGACGACGAGCACGCGCACGCGCGCCGCCACCGTCACGTGGTTCACGCCCGCCGCGGCGAAGGCGCCCAGGTGCGCCGCACGCAGCGGCGCGCCCGCGCGCGCGACGAGATCGCCGGTGCGGATGTCGACACTGCGCCGACGCACGAACGTGCCCGCCTCGACCGGCGCCGAGAACACGACCCGCGGGGCATCGAACACGCCCGGCTCGGTTCGCTCGACCGGGATGACCGCGTCGGCCCCCGCCGGGATAGGCGCGCCGGTCATGATCGGTGCGGCACTTCCCGGCGCGAGGGCCGCGCCGACCTCGCCCGCGGCGATCGGCGCCGCGACCGACAGCTCGACGGGGGCATCCGCCCGGGCGCCGACGAGGTCACGGGCCCTCACGGCGAAGCCGTCCATCTGCGAGTTGTCGAACGGCGGCACGTCGCCGGCCGCGACGACATCGCGGGCGAGCCGCCGCGCGCGCGTACGTTCGGGATGCCGGGCCACGGCCCGCGCCGAGACCGCCACCTCGCGCTCGCGCGCCGGGATGGTCGCGAGCAGCGCCGCGACCGCGGCCTGGTGCTCGGCGATCGTGGTCATGCGCCCATTGTGCCGTGCGCCCGGGTCAGCAGCGCGTCGAGAGCGGGTCGGGAGTGGATCAGAATCCGCATCTGCGGCACTAACATGCCATTCATGCCGCACTATCGGATCAGCGAGGCCGCCGGGCTCCTCGTCGTGAGCGATGACACCGTCCGCCGTTGGGTCGACGCGGGCACGCTCGGAGCCGGGCACGACGACGCCGGACGGCTCGTCGTCGACGGGGCCGAGCTCGCCGCGTTCGCGCGCGACCGAGCGCACGAGGTGCCCGATCCGTCGGGCATCGGCAGCTCGGCGCGCAATCGATTCGTCGGCATCGTGACCCACGTGGTCGCCGACACGGTCATGGCCCAGGTCGAGCTGCAGTGCGGACCGAACCGGGTCGTCTCGCTCATGAGCAGCGAGGCCGTGCGCGAACTGGGGCTCGAGCCCGGCGTGCTCGCGGTCGCCGTGATCAAGGCGACGCACGTCATCGTCGAGACCCCCCACCCCGCCGGCGCTGAGCAGGCGGTGCCCGTATGAGGCGCGGTCTCGCGGGAGCCGCGGCCGCGGTCGCCGTCGCCGTCGCACTGGCGCTGTCGGGCTGCAGCGGGGCATCCGGCGGCGGGGCATCCGACCAGGCATCCCCGTCCCCCACCGCGTCGGCGACCGACACGCTGCAGGGCGAGATCACCGTGTTCGCCGCGGCATCGCTCACGAGCACCTTCACCGAGATCGCGGATGTCTTCGAGAAGGCCCACCCGAACGTGACGGTCACACTCAACTTCGCCGGGTCGTCCGCCCTCGTCACCCAGCTGAGCGAAGGCGCCGCCGCCGACGTGTTCGCCTCGGCCGACCAGGCGAACATGACGAAGGCGCAGGATGCCAGTCTCGTCAGCGGCGACCCGGTGCTGTTCGCCTCGAACACCCTCGAGATCGCGGTGCCGCCCGGCAACCCCGCGGGAATCACGTCGTTCGCCGATCTCGCCGCCGGCGCCAAGCCCGGGCTCAATCTCGTGATCTGCGCGCCGCAGGTGCCGTGCGGGGCGGCGACGCAGACCGTCGCGAAGGCGCTCGGTGTGACCCTCGCGCCGGTGAGCGAAGAGAGCGCCGTGACCGACGTGCTCGGCAAGGTCGCCTCGGGCGAGGCCGACGCGGGTGTCGTCTACCGCACCGATGTGCAGGGCGCGGGCGACAGCGTCGCAGGCATCCCGTTCGACGAGGCGAGCACCGCCGTCAACCGCTATCCGATCGCGGTGCTCGCGGGCAGCAAAGCCCCCGAGGTCGCCGCGGCGTTCGTCGCGTTCGTCACCGGCGCGGAGGGCCAGGCGGTGCTGTCGGCCGCCGGTTTCGGCGCGGACTGATGACCCTCGCCGCCGGCGGCAGGGCGCGCGGCGGGCGGCTGCCCTGGTGGGTCGTCGTGCTCGGTGCGGTCGCGGTGCTCTTCGCCGTCGTGCCGATCGTGGCGCTGACGCTGCGCGTCGACTGGCCGCGGTTTCCGCAGCTCGTGACGACCGACTCGGCGCTGATCGCCCTCGGCCTGAGCCTGCGCACTGCGGCGATCAGCACCACGCTGTGCCTCGTGCTCGGCGTGCCGCTCGCCCTGCTGCTGGCGCGACTGCGCGGCGCCGCGGCCACGATCGTGCGCACGATCGTGCTGCTGCCGCTCGTGCTGCCGCCCGTGATCGGCGGAATCGCGCTGCTGTACACCTTCGGGCGGCGCGGACTCATCGGAGCCCACCTCGAGGTGCTCGGCGTGCAGATCGCCTTCACGACGACGGCCGTGATCCTCGCGCAGACCTTCGTCTCGCTGCCCTTCCTCGTCGTCGCGGTCGAGGGCGCGCTGCGCGGCGCGCGCCCCGACTACGAAGCCGTCGCCGCCACGCTGGGAGCGGCACCCGGGACGGTGCTGCGCCGCATCACCCTGCCGCTCGCGCTGCCGGCGCTCGTCTCGGGCACGATTCTCGCGTTCGCCCGCTCGCTCGGCGAGTTCGGTGCGACGCTCGCCTTCGCGGGCAGCCTGCAGGGCACGACCCGCACGCTGCCGCTCGAGATCTACCTGCAGCGTGAGAGCGATCCGGATGCCGCGGTCGCCCTCGCGTTCGTCCTGGTCGCCGTCGCCGTCGTCACCATGGCGCTCACCGGCGCGGCGCGCGGGAATCTGACCCCGCGGAGATCTCAGCGAGCGCGGGGCATCCGATGAGCCTGCATGCGCGCGTCGTCGTGGATGCCCGCGGCGTCGACGTCGAGATCGACATCCCGGACGGGCAGACCGTGGCCCTGCTCGGCGCGAACGGCAGCGGCAAGTCGACCGTGCTGGGCGCGATCGCGGGGCTCGTCCGGCCCGACCACGGGCGGATCGTCGTGGACGGGCGGGTGCTGTTCGACGCCGACGCTTCGGCAGGGTCGGCGGGCGCGGGGCCGGCGCCACGGGCCTCGCACACGGCGCGAGTGGATGCCCCGCCGCACCGCCGCGGCATCGCCCTGCTGGCCCAGCAGCCGCTGCTGTTCCCACATCTGACGGTGCGCGAGAACGTCGCCTTCTCGCCGCGCAGCGGTGGGGCCGGGCGAGCGGGTCGAGCCGGGCGAGCGGGTCGGGTCGGACGAGCGGCGGCCCGGGCCATCGCCGATGCGCGGCTCGCCGAGGTCGGCGGCCTCGCCTGGGCAGGCGCGATGCCGCACCAGCTCTCCGGCGGGCAGGCGCAGCGCGTGGCGATCGCCCG
>JASCPF010000074.1 GCA_029959325.1 Microbacteriaceae bacterium PS02068 | reverse complement strand
GGTGGGCTCGGTTATGTGTATTAGAGACAGGCTGAGCGCCTGCGCGGCGAGCTCGCGGGTCGCCGCGGCGTCGAGCGGCGCCGCGGCGAAGCGCGCGGCCAGATCGGCCGCGTCAGCAGAGGGGGCCAGGTCGGTCATGGTGCTCCGGTGGTCTCGATGGCGGATGGGTCTGACGAGGGCGTACGCGATGCTCAGTCGCTGACGATGCGTGCGCCCGGCACCGGGCCGTGCGCGGCGAGCGCGGGGTGACCGCTCGCTGTGAACGACGCGGCGAGTTCGGCGGCGGCTGCGGAGTCCGAGGCCAGGAAGGCGAGCGTCGGACCCGAGCCCGACACGACCCCGACGAGCGCGCCGGCGCTCTCGCCCCGGTGCAGCACCTCAGCGAGAGTCGGGCGCAGCGACAGCGCCGCGCGCTGCAGGTCGTTGTGCACGGCGCCCGCGAGCGCAGCGGCGTCGCCGGCGCGCAGCGCCTGCAGCACCACCGGGTCGATGCGCGGAGTGCCGTAGTCGGGTGAGATGTCCGGCACGGCACGCAGGCGATCGAGCTCGCCGTAGACGGCGGGCGTCGACAGCCCCTCGTCGCTCGGCACGAGCACCCAGTCGAAGCGGCCCCGCGCGAGAGCCGGCGCGAGTTCGTCGCCGTGTCCCGTGCCGATCGCCGTGCCGCCGAGCACCGAGAAGGGCACGTCGGCGCCCAGGCCAGCGCCGAGAGCCTGCAGCTCGAGCGGGCCGAGACCGGCGCCGATCAGCTCGTTGACGGCGACGAGCGCCGCCGCGGCATCCGCTGATCCTCCGCCCATCCCGCCCGCGACGGGAACACCCTTGTGGATGTCGAGGTGGATGCCACCGGTCCACCCGACGACGTCGGCGACGCGCCGCGCCGCGCGCAGGGCGAGGTTCGTGCCGTCGAGGGGAACCCCCGACACATCGACATCGCCCGTCACCGTGATCGTGTCGGCGTCGCCAACGCGCGCCCAGACGTCCTCGAACAGCGAGACCGCCTGGTAGACGGACGCGACGGGATGGTAGCCGTCCGGGGCGATGCCGCCGACCTCGAAGAAGACGTTGATCTTCCCCGGGGCCCGCGCGTGCACGCGCCGGTCGGCGACGGCGAGACTCACGCGGTGGCCGATCCCGCCCAGAGGTCGACGTCGATGGCATCCGACACGGCGTCGATGCGCTCGAGCTCTTCGGTGTCGAACGCGGGGCCGGACAGCGCGGCAAGGTTCTCGTCGAGCTGGCTCGGCCGCGAGGCGCCGATCAGGGCCGACGAGACCACCGGGTCGCGCAGCACCCACTGGATCGCCAGCTGAGCGAGCGTCTGACCGCGCTCCTTGGCGATGACATCCAGCGAGCGCAGAGCCGCGAGGCCGCTTTCGCTGAGCTGACCCGTGGGCAGCGACGAGCGCTGCTGCGAACGGTCGGCCGTCCCGTCGCCGAGGTACTTGTCGGTGAGCAGACCCTGCGCGAGCGGAGTGAACGCGATCGCACCCATGCCCTCTTGCCGCAGCACCCCCGTGAGTCCGTCTTCGATCCAGCGGTTGAGGACCGAGTACGAGGGCTGGTGGATGATCAGCGGCGTGCCCAGGGAGCGAGCGATGGCCTTCGCCTCGACGGTGCGCTCGGCACTGTACGACGAGATGCCGACGTACAGCGCCTTGCCCTGGCGGACGAGCGTGTCGAGTGCGCCGATCGTCTCTTCGAGCGGGGTCACCGGGTCGAAGCGGTGCGAGTAGAAGATGTCGACGTAGTCGATGCTCATGCGGCGGAGCGACTGCTCGGCACTCGCAAGCAGATACTTACGCGAGCCGAGCGTGCCGTAGGGGCCCGGCCACATGTCCCAGCCCGCCTTCGACGAGATGATCAGCTCGTCGCGATACGGGCCGAAGTCCTCGCGCATCATGCGGCCGAAGTTGGTCTCGGCGGTGCCGTAGGGCGGGCCGTAGTTGTTCGCCAGATCGAAGTGGGTGATGCCCCGATCGAACGCATGCCGCAGCAGCTCTCGCTGACGGTCGAACGGGATGTTGTCGCCGAAGTTCCACCACAGGCCGAGCGACAGCGGCGGCAGATACAGACCGCTCGCGCCGACCTGGCGAAAGTCAACCCCCCGATAGCGATCATCTGCCGCGGCATAGGGTCGGTGGATGTCTCCGCCGCGCGGAGCGGGAAAGCGGTCTTCGGTGTCGGTCACTCCTCCAGGCTATCTTCGCGGGCGGCGCACGTGCGGAAACCTCTGCGAAACGAGACCCACCTAGGGTGATCCGACCGGGAGCCGCCCGCAGGGCAGCGGCCGCAGGCCCCGAGACAGCACGACGCACCATCACGCACCACGACGCACCACCCACGCGAGGAGACCACGCGATGACCCGATTGAACGCACTGCCGACGCAGCCGCATCCCTGGTCGACGCTGCTCGCCCGCGGCGACGTGCGCTGGGTCGACGGCATGCTGCATCTCGTCCACGACGACCTCACCCCCGAGCAGGCGCACACCGCCGACCTGATGCTCGTCGCCGACGCGCTGTTCGCCGCGGGGCTCGATCCGCTGCTGATCCGGCACGGCCGGCGTACCCCCGCGATCGTCGTCGACGCCGCCGATGCCGAGGCCCTGCACGCCGCCATCGGCGCGCTGGCGGAGCGCGAGCCGCTGTACGCGAAGCCCCGCGGCTCGGCCGTGCGCCGGGCGTCGGAGGTCGAACGCCGCGACGCGCCGAGCGCGATGCGGCTCTTCCGTCCCCGGATCACCGCGAGCGGCACGCTGCGCTACGGCGTCGCGCAGGCCGTGCGCGTCGAGGTGTGGCGCACCGAAGACGGACTCGTGCACACGCCCCAGGCGAACGCGCTCACGCGGCGCGTCTTCGCGGAGCGCGATCTGACGCTCGGCACCGTGCGTCGGTACGGTCGCAGCTGGCGGACGGTGTCGGGGATGTTCGACCCGCAGCCGAACGAGGTCACCGCCGAGATCGACATGGTGTTCTCGTGGGTCGACGGATCGTCCAGCCGCTTCCAGCAGCAGCGCGCCGCGCAGCTCGCCGAGTACGTCGTCGGGCAGGGCGACGACGGCCCCGCCCGCTACCGCCACGTCGATGAGCTGCGCTACGCCCTGCGAAGCGTGCACATGTATGCCCCGTGGGTGCGGAAGATCTTCATCGCGACCGACTCGACCCCGCCCGCGTGGCTGGCCGAGCACCCCCGCGTGCAGATCGTGCGCAGCGAGGAGTTCTTCGCCGACCCGTCGGTGCTGCCGACGCACAACTCGCACGCCGTCGAGGCGCAGCTGCACCGCATCGACGGTCTCGCCGAGCATTTCCTGTACTCCAACGACGACATGTTCTTCGGGCGTCCGGTGGCGCCCGAGCTGTTCTTCACGAGCGGGGGCATCTCTCGCTTCGTCGAGTGCGGCATCCGCATCGGATCGGGGCCGACCCGCCTCGAGCGGTCGGGGCACGACAACGGCCTGCGCGTGAACCGTGCACTGCTGCACGAGCGGTTCGGTCGCACCATCGTGCGCGATCTCGAGCACTGCGCCGTTCCGCTGCGGCGGAGCGTCGCCGCCGAGCTCGAGCGCGAGTTCCCGGGCGACTATGCCCGCACCGCGGCATCCCGCTTCCGCTCCGCCACCGACATCTCGGTCACGAACAGCCTCTACCACTACTACGCGATGATGACGGGGCGCGCGACGGCGACCACCGAACCGCGCGTGCGCTACGTGCAGACGACGATGGAATCGGGCCTGCGCGCGATGGACCGGCTCGCGCGTCGCACCGACGTCGACATGTTCTGCCTCAACGACGGCGGCGACGTCGAAGTGAGCGAAGATGTGCGCGTCGCGCTGCTGCGCGACACGCTCGAGCGGATGTTTCCGATCGCCGCGCCCTGGGAACGCAGCGTCGCTAGCGCAACACCGGCAGCGGGCGCGTCGGCGGAGCAGCGCGACGCTCGACGCTGACGCCGGCGATGCCCGCGTCGGCCAGGCGGCGACGCGCAGTCTCGGGGTCGATGTACTCCATGACGCGCGGCGCCTCGACCGGCACGACCGAGTGGACGACCGTGTCGTCGTAGACGTGCACGAGGTTGTACGACTGCCCGCCGGCCTGCGGACGCGTGCCGCCGACGGGCACCGTCAGGTCTTGCGAATAGCAGGTCGAGGATGCCACCGACACGGGAATTCCCGCGAACGTCGCGAACGTCGAGTAGTGCAGGTGACCCGCGATGATCGCGCGCACGTCGCTGCCGCGGACGACGTCGGCGAGCCGGCGCTGCCCGCGCAGCTCGACGCTCGCGGCGAGAGCGAGCACGCTCGGCACCGGCGGGTGGTGCATCGCAAGGATCGACCCGAGCGGGGCGGGCGTCAGCAGCACGCCACGCAGCCACTCGAGCTGGGCGTCGCTGAGCTCGCCGTGGTGGTGGCCGGGCACCGACGTGTCGAGCGTGATGATGCGCAGGCCGTCGATCTCGTCGACGCGATCGATCGGGCGGAGGTCTGCGGCATCGCCGTGCCACAGCTCGCTGCGGAACGCGCCGCGCTCGTCGTGGTTGCCCATGACCCAGACGACGGGCGCGTCGAGGCGCTGCGCGAACGGCTCGACCATGGCCCGCAGGTCGACGTACGCGGCCCGCTCGCCGAGGTCGACGAGGTCGCCGGTGAACACGATCGCATCGGGACGGACGCCGGATGCCTCGATGCCGCCCAGCGCGCGACGCAGGTTGTCGGTGCCCGAGACGACGTCCCAGATTCGCGAGCCCTCCGCGCGCAGGTGGGTGTCACTCAGGTGA
Source organism: Microbacteriaceae bacterium PS02068 (assembly GCA_029959325.1). Lineage (GTDB taxonomy): Bacteria > Actinomycetota > Actinomycetes > Actinomycetales > Microbacteriaceae > Microbacterium. Next base: position 10,022 of record JASCPF010000074.1, on the reverse strand, counting down.
AGCAGCACCCGTTCGGGAGCGGGATGCTCGGCCATATGCATGGTCGAATGTTACAGACATGTTTCCGAACGCGCGCTGAACGCGACGCGAAATGTCAGTGCCACGCTGATGGCGCTCTTCGCCTCCGTGCTCGACGAAGCCACAGCCGCGCAAGGCGAGCAGCACGCCGCAGGTGTTCCCGCAAATACCAGTGCACCGCGAGCGAGAGGATCAGCACGGGGAGCAGCTCGGGGGCGAGGACGAAGGCTCCGAAAAGGACCTCGAGTACCTCGAATCCGATGAGTGCGCCGGCTGCCAGATAAATGGCGGTGGACGCACGCACGATGGGGAGGAGTACATAACGGATATAGGCACGCCGCGTCTTGGCGCGAAGACGAAGACACCGCAGGCGGACGAGCCGGGCACAGCGAGAGGAGCACGCCCGTGGCGAGGTGTGCGAGAGACGAGCGAACGGACGACGATTGAACATGACAAAGCTCCCTGTCAGGAGTGGATGCGGGCGCGAATGGCGTCCCGCCGCTCCATCACCCGTGTCGACGTCGAGCGCTCAGGAGGCGTTCACCGAGCGGCGGCGACCCCGACGCGGGCGTCTGCGGCGGAGAGCCACCACCTGCCGGGAGCGCGGGGGCCGCGGGCGCCAATGACCGTCGTCCGCAGAAATGGTGCCGCGATCATCGAAGACATGCGATCGCAGAGCGATACGAGTGGAGCCGGATGACACGGCGCCAGCGGCTGGCGCGAAACGAAGAAGCGCCACGCGGCGACGACAAGGAGGAGCGCGACCGCTGCGATGAGCGGGGCGCCGTGCAGGTCGAGCCAGACTGACGACGAGAACGCGATGATCGCGAGGTCAGCGATCTCGACGATCCACGCGAACGATGACATCGCCGTCATCATCAGATCACAGCAGCGCGGGCGATGCTCACGAAGTCGTCGATCGTGAGCTGCTCGCCGCGCGCGGTCGGGTCGACACCGGCCCGCTCCATGACGGCGGTGGCGGATGCCGAGGAGCCGCCGAGCACCTGTGCGAGGGCCTGCCGCAGCATCTTGCGACGCTGCTGGAATGCGGCGTCGACGATCTGGAACGTCGCGCGGCGCAGCGTCTCGTCGCCGCGCGGCGTGGGGTCGCGGTGGAACCCGACGAGCACGCTGTCGACGTTCGGCACCGGCCAGAACACCTGGCGCGACACGACACCCGCGAGCCGCCACGGCCCGTACCAGGCGGCCTTGACGCTCGGCGCGCCGTAGACCTTCGAGCCGGACGGCGCGGCGAGGCGCTCGCCCACTTCGGCCTGCACCATCACGACGCCCCGCTCGATGGCCGGGAACGTCTCCATGAAGTGCAGCAGCACGGGCACGCTGACGTTGTAGGGCAGGTTCGCGACGAGCACGTTCGGGTCGCCCGGCAGGGCCGTGATGCGGAGGGCGTCGGCATCCACCACCGTCAGCGCGCCGGATGCCACGCCGTGCGCAGCCGCCGTCGCCGGCAGCCGCTCGGCGAGACGGTGGTCGATCTCGACGGCGGTCGCCGTCGCGCCGGTCTCGAGGATCGCGAGGGTCAGCGACCCGAGGCCCGGGCCGACTTCGACCACGCGATCGGCCGCGGTGACGCCCGCGACGTGCACGATCTTGCGCACGGTGTTCGCGTCGACGACGAAGTTCTGGCCCAGTTTCTTGGTGGGAGTGACGTCGAGTTCGGCGGCGAGGGCGCGGATCTCCGACGCACCGAGCAGGGTCACGGGCATGACGATCAGCCTACCCATCGCCGCTCCGCGCTCCCGGCGAACGCACCGCCTCCGCCGACCAGCCGTCCAGCTAATCGTCACCCGACGGTAACGCGACGGGAATGACCCGGACGTCGCGATGCGCGAGCATGAGAGGAATTACTTGCGCCGACGTCGCCGCTGCAGCACCGCATCATTCCGGGGGGGAAAATGGCGGCAACTGGGGGTGTCGTTTCGACGACGGCCGGGCAGGACCGGCGCACAGCGAAGGGGTCGGAGAACTCCGCGCTGTTCGTTCTGATCTCTATCATCGCCACGCTCGGCGTGCTGGCGTACATGCTCTTCCTGCTGAATCCGGCTAACCGGGGGGATTTCCTCCCGTATGCGCTCGTGATGACGGCGGAGACCATCCTGATCTTCCACGCACTGCTGTCGATGTGGACGATCCTCTCCGCGGGCCACGAGCCACGCGACTTCCGCTACCACGAGGCGAAGGGAGCGCTCTTCCCTCGTCGGCCCTACGGCAACGACACGCTCCACATCGACGGCGCTCCGGTGTTGGTGGACGTGTTCATCACCGTCTACGGCGAAGACATCGAGACCGTGCGACGGACCATCGTGGCGGCCCTCGCGATCCGCGGCGCACACCGCACGTGGGTGCTCGACGACGGACGCTCCGACGAGGTGCGCGCTCTCTGCGAGCAGCTCGGCGCGTGGTACGTCCGCCGGCTGAGCCCCAACGGCGCGAAGGCGGGCAACGTCAACCACGCTCTGTCGATCGCGAAGGGCGACTACTTCGCGATCTTCGACGCCGACTTCGTGCCGCATCCCGACTTCCTCATCGAGACGCTGCCGTTCTTCGCCGACGACAACGTCGCCTTCGTCCAGACGCCGCAGAGCTACGGCAACCTGCACACGATCATCGCCCGCGGCGCGGCGTACATGCAGACCGTGTTCTACCGCTTCGTGCAGCGCGGGCGCAATCGCTCGAATGCCGCGTTCTGCGTCGGCACCAACGTCATCTTCCGCCGCACGGCGATCGACGACATCGGCGGCATCCACACCGACTCGAAGTCCGAGGATGTCTGGACGGCACTCACCCTGCACGAGCACGGCTGGCGGTCGATCTACATCTCCGACGTCCTCGCGGTCGGCGACGCCCCCGAGACGGTCGAGGCGTACAGCAAGCAGCAGCTGCGCTGGGCGACCGGAGGGTTCGAGATCCTCCTGACCCACAACCCGCTGAGCCCGCGCCGCAAGCTCACCGCCGATCAGCGCATCCAGTACTTCGTCACCGCGTCGTTCTACCTGACCGGGATCTGCCCGCTGCTGCTGCTGCTCGTGCCGCCGATGGAGATCTACTTCGACCTGCGTCCGATGAACCTGACCATCTCGGCGGGTACCTGGGTCCTGTACTACATGGGTTTCTACGGCATGCAGATCCTGCTCGCCTGGTTCGTGATGGGGTCGTTCCGCTGGGAGACACTGACTCTCGCCTCGGCGTCGTTCCCGATCTACGCGAAGGCACTGTGGAACGTCATCGTCGGCAAAGACGTGGGCTGGCAGGCCACGGGGGCGAAGGGCACGCGCAGCTCCGCGTTCGGGTTCATCATCCCCCAGCTGCTGTTCTTCGTCTTCCTCCTGCTGACGTCCGTGGTCGCGGTGTGGCGCGACTGGCAGAACGGCACACCCACCATTGCGACAGCCTGGAACGTCACGAACACGGTGATCCTCGCCCTGTTCATCGCTGCTGCAGCCCGCGAGTCGCACCAGAAGACGCCGCCGCCGGCCGCCGTCGTCGAAAGCGAGACCCCCCTGCGCACCATCGTGGCCCGGCCCGCTCCCCGAGAGATGGAGGCGGCAGCCGCTCTCGAAGCGGAGGCGGCACCTGCGCCCGAGATCGAGGCGGCACCTGCGCCTGACGTGGAGGCGGCACCGGTCGCCGAAAAGGAGGCGGTGCCTGCTCCTGACACCGCGGCGGAACCTGCCCGCGAGATGGAGGCGGCACGATGACCTGGTCTGCTCGCTTCAAACTCTTCATCGGTCTCATCGTGGTGCTCGCGATCGTCGGCGCGTGCACGATCGTGTTCACCCAGCGCCAGAACTCGGCGCGCAGCGCGAGCGCCTCGATCACCGCCCAGGAGTACTCCGTCGGCGCCGTCTACGCGGGCACCGTCGTCGATCAGGCGGTCACGGTCGGTGAATCCGTCACGACGGGTCAGCGCCTGTTCACCATCCGCAGCCCTCAGCTGCTGCGCGACCTCGAGTCGGGGATCATCCACGCCGACGATCTCGATCAGGTCGACGCGACCTCCGGCACCTATGCCGTCATCTCCGCCGTCGACGGCGTGGTGGCCTCGGTGACCGCGCCCGTCGGCGACTTCGTCACCGGCGGCGCTGAGATCGCCAAGGTCGACAAGGCCGGCAGCCTGACCGTCACCGCGCAGTTCACGCTCACGGCGCGCGACTACGGTCGCATCGCAAAGGGCAGCTCGGTCGACCTGCAGCTGCCGAACGACACGACGGTCAGCGGCACGGTGGATGCCATCGTGGTCGAGACAGTCGACGGCCGCGCGGCATCCACCATCACGATCGCCTCGCCAGGCCTCGCCGCCGAGCAGATCGGCGGCCTGTACCAGCCCGGCACTCCCGTCGTGGCCACGCTCGCCCTGCGCGATGACGGGCCGTTCGCGGGAGTCGCCGATACGTTCCGCGACTTCCTCCGGCGGATGGGCCTATGACGCGACGCACGATCGCTCCGCTCGTGGCCGCCGCCATCGCCGCCGTCTCGCTCATCCTGGCCGGGTGCACCGCGCAGGGCCCCGCCGAGAGCCCCACCGCGGGCAGCGCGTCGGTGCAGCAGCCGACGGCCGATGCCTCGTCGGCCGTCGCGGGGCTGCCCGTCGAGCACCTCGCGACGATCTCACCCGTCCGGCTCGCCGAGGGCGTGCTGCCCCCGACGAACCGGTGGTATTCGAGCCTCGCCTTCTCTCCCGACCTCCTCCCGATCTACCCGTCACCGCTCGCCGTGGATCCGCGCGACGACGGCCTGACGGTCCAGGTGCCGCCTGTGGTCGTGGGCGAGAAGAGCATCACGGCGAGCTTCACCGGGGGTCTCTCTCTCGGCCTCGGCGCGACGGCGCTCGAGGTGGTGCGCGCCGACCCGGTTTCGGTCACGATCGCCTACCGTGCGGGCGAGACTGAGCGCGCCCTGGTCACGCTGGCGGAGGGTTCGCCGATCGTCGCGATCACGGCGCAGACCGACCTCGACATCTCGCTGAGCTCGGCGCCGACCCCTGTGGGAGACAAGGCGTGGACGGCTGTCGTCGACGGCGTCACCTACCTGCTGCGCGGAGATGCGACGGTGAAAGGATCGACGGTCTCGGTCGGCTCCGGCACGACGCTGCAGGTCGCGGGGCTTCCCCAGGATGCCGATGCGCAGGCCTGGGCGTCGGCGATCGGCGCTCCCGTCACCAGCGTCGCAGCGTCATACGTCGTCGGCGAATCAGAGGTGACCACCCGCCTCGCCTACGAGGGCGCCGACCGCACTGTCGTCGTGCCGTTCGCCGGCCGGACAGCAGCATCCGACTGCGATCTCGGCACGTACGACACGCCCTACGGGCCCCAGCCGGCATGCGCGTCGAGCACTCTGGAGTGGACGGTCCCGCGCATCACCGCGGCATCCGCGTATGACTTCGACGGCGTCGACGACGCCGCGCGCGCGTCCATCGTCGCCCAGGCGACGACAGACCTCGCCGAGACTCCCGCCACCCCGGCCGACACCTACTTCGGCGGCAAGGCGCTCGCCCGCATCGCCTCGCTGCTGGAACTCGGCAAGGCGCTCGGCGACGACTCGCTCGTGGGCGCGGCCACCGACCGTCTCGCGGCCGAACTGAAGCCATGGACCGACCCCTCGGGATGCACGACCCAGGCGACGCGCTGCTTCGTGTACGACGACGTTCTGCATCTCGTCGTCGGCAAGCAGCCGAGCTTCGGTTCGGAAGAGGGCAACGACCACCACTTCCACTACGGCTACTTCCTGTTCGCCGCGGGGGTGCTCGGAACCGAGCGTCCGGAGCTCGTCGACGGAATGCGGCCGGTGATGGATGCCCTCGCCGCCGATGTCGCGGCCGGTAGTGCCGAACTGCCCGCCCTGCGCGTCTTCGACCCGTACCGGGGGCACTCGTGGGCGTCCGGCACGGCCCCCTTCGCCGACGGCAACAACCAGGAGTCGAGCTCTGAGGCGGTCGCCGCCTGGAACGGGCTCGCCGCGTGGGCCGCCGCCGCCGGCGACGAGACACTCGGAGCGGAGGCGGCCTGGCTGCTGTCCAGCGAGGCCGATGCCGCGCGCACCCTCTGGCTCGAACCCGAGAACCTCCCGGCGGGATTCGCCCACACGATGGTCTCGCTGAACTGGAGCTCCAAGCGCGACTACGCCACGTGGTTCAGCGCCGATCCCTCGGCGATCCTCGGCATCCAAGCGGTGCCCGTCGGCCCCGTCTCGCTGCAGTATCTCGGCAAAGACCCGCAGCGCGTGGCCGAGAACGTCGCAGATGCCGGCGACGCCGCTTTCACCGGCCCGCTGGGCGACTACGTGCAGGCGTATTCCGCGCTCGCCTCACCCGAGGCCGCGGCCGCGGCCGCCACCGCGTTCGCCGCGCGATCCACGTTCGACGATGGCTGGTCGAAAGCCCTCGCCCTCGCCTGGGCAGCGGCCGCCGCGCGATCTCAGGAGTGAGCGCCGCCCGGTGATCCGGGAGCGCGTCAGGCGGTCCAGTAGCCGAGCGTGCACAGCAGGCGCGTCTCGTCGTCGGCGCCCTCGGGCGGGTCGATGGCGGGTGGGAACACTCCCCACTGGCGCCACTCGTCGGCGTGCGGGACGACGTGCTCGTTCAGCCCGGCGATCAGCTCGGGGCTGAGGTGGAACGGGATGCCCAGGTGCTGTGCGATCGACCAGGCCTGAAAGGCGCGGTACGTCGCGAGGTGAGCAAGGCCCTCGTCGGCCGAGTAGTCGCCGTAGGTGAAGCGGAACGTCGCGGCGCGCGTGCCTGCGCGCACGGCCTGCGTCGCCGCGTCGTGACGCGCGTCGTAGGCGGCGATCGGGTCGTCGCCCAGCAGGTCGATGCCCTTCAGATCGTCGCCATCGGCGGCGGCATGGCCGGCGAGCACGTCGGGGATCCACGCCTCGTCGTAGGTGTGCGCCGCCAGGATGTCACGCAGGGTGGGGTCGGCTTTCGTGCTCCACTCGGCGGGAGCGGGGCGGGAGAGGTCGGCCGGGTCGATCTGGTCGATGACTTCGCGCAGTGCGGCATCGGAACGCAAGAACAGCTCGTCGGTATCCATGACTCGCACGATAGACCCGCTCTCCGACATGGACCAGCCCGCGGTGGCGCAGAGTGCCCGCCGGCGCGAAGTGGGCGAGAAGTGGGCGCGAAACGCGGTAACGCCCCGATCGAAGCCGCGCGTCTCGCCAACTTCATGACGATGCTCCGGCGCCGACGTCAGCCGCGGGCGGCGCGCGCGGCCTCTGGCAGCGCGTCGACGATGCGTCCGATGACCTCGTCGTCGTGCGCGGCGGTGACGAACCACGCCTCGAAAGCCGACGGGGGTAGCGAGATGCCCGCATCGAGCATCGCGTGGAAGAAGCGTCCGTAGGCCGAGGCATCCTGCCGCTGGGCCGTCGCATAGTCGGGCACGCCGCCGGTGACGGCCTCGCCGAAGAACACGCTGAAGAGCGTGCCCGCGCGCTGGACGACGTGCGGCACCCCCGCCTCGCCGAGCGCGGCCCCGACGGCGGCGGAGAGGGCGGTGGATGCCTCGTCGAGCCGCGCGTACACGGCATCGTCGGCCAGCCGCAGCGTCGCGAGCCCCGCCGCGACCGCGACGGGGTTTCCGCTGAGCGTGCCCGCCTGATAGACCGGCCCGGTCGGGGCGAGCAGGTCCATGACGTCGGCGCGCCCGCCGACCGCCGCGACCGGGAGCCCCCCGCCGATGACTTTGCCGAACGTGACGAGGTCGGGGACGACCGGCTCGCCGGCATCCGCCAGCACCTGCGCGTAGCCGCCGGCAGCGGCACGGAATCCCGTGAGCACCTCGTCGCTGATCAGCAGCGCGCCGTTCTCGCGACACAGCGCAGCCAGGAACGCCGTGAATCCGGATGCCGGCGCGACGACGCCCATGTTCGCCGCCGCCGCCTCGGTGATGACCGCGGCGATCCGCCCCGGGTGCGCCCCGAACACGGCTTCGAGCGCCGCACGATCGTTGTAGGGCACCACGAGCGTCTGCGCCGCGATCGCCTCGGGAACGCCCGCCGATCCCGGCAGCGCGAACGTCGCGAGCCCGGAGCCTGCGGCCGCGAGCAGCCCGTCGGAGTGCCCGTGGTAGTGCCCCGCGAACTTGACGAGCAGGTCGCGGCCGGTCGCGCCGCGCGCGAGGCGGATCGCGGTCATCGTCGCCTCGGTGCCGGTCGACACGAGCCGCGCCTTCTGCACGGCGGGCACGCGCCGCACGATCTCTTCGACGAGTTCGGCTTCGGCCGGGGTCGGCGCACCGAACGAGAGACCGCGGGCAGCAGCCTCTTGGACGGCGGCGACGACCTCGGGGTGGGCGTGGCCGAGCAGCGCCGGCCCCCAGCTGGCGACCAGGTCGAGGTAGCGGCGGCCCTCGGCATCTGTCACCCAGGCTCCGGATGCCGAGGTGAGGAACCGCGGCGTGCCGCCGACCGATCCGTACGCGCGCACCGGCGAGTCGACACCGCCGGGGATCACGGCCCGGGCACGCGCGAACAGCTCGTCGTTCGTGAGGGCGGCGCTCATGCGAGGCTCCGTCCGGCCGTGAGCCAGCCCGCGACCTCGACCGCCCAGTAGGTGAGGATCGCCTCGGCGCCCGCGCGGCGGATGCCGAGCAGGCTCTCGCCGATCGCGCGCTCGCGGTCGATGACGCCGGCGGCGGCCGCGTGCTCGATCATCGCGTACTCCCCCGACACCTGGTAGGCCCAAACGGGCACCGACGAGACCGCGGCGACCGCGGCGAGCACGTCGAGGTAGGGCCCGGCGGGCTTGACCATGACGATGTCGGCGCCCTCGTCGATGTCGGCGAGCGCCTCCTGCACGCCCTCGCGGCCGTTGGCGGCGTCGAGCTGATAGGTGCGGCGGTCGCCCGTCAGCGTCGACTCGACGGCATCGCGGAACGGCCCGTAGAACGCCGACGCGTACTTCGCCGAGTAGGCGAGTATCACGACGTCGCTGCGCCCCGCGGCATCCAGCGCGGTGCGGCACGCGGCGACCTGGCCGTCCATCATGCCCGAGAGCCCCAGGATGTCGGCGCCGGCGTCAGCCTGGGCAAGCGCCATGCGCGCATAGACCTCTAGCGTGGCGTCGTTGTCGACGGACCCATCGGCGGCCAGCACCCCGCAGTGCCCGTGATCGGTGAACTCGTCGAGGCACAGGTCTGCCTGCACGGTGAGGCGCCCGCCCGCGGCCTGCGCCGCCACGCGGATCGCCCGGTTCAGGATGCCCTCGGGGTCGGTCGCGCCCGATCCTGTGGCGTCGCGCGTCGTCGGCACACCGAACAGCATGACGCCGCCGATGCCCGCCGCGGCGGCCTCGTCGATCACGGCGGGCAGCCCCTCGAGGGGGTGCTGGCTGACACCCGGCATGCTCGCGATCGACTGCGCGGCGTCGATGCCCTCTTTGACGAAGACGGGCAGGATGAGCCGGCGCGGGGTGAGGTCGGTCTCGGCGACGAGGCGACGCAGCGCAGGGGTCTGACGCAGGCGGCGCAGGCGGCGGACGGGGAACGCGGTCATCAGGGAGCCTTCTGTTCGGCGGCGGAGTCCAAGGGGTGCGGCGAGGCGTCGAGCTCGGCGATCAGCGCGTCGACGCTCTGTGCACGCGCCGTGTATGCGACGGTGAAGCCGATGCGCTCGGCATCACGGGTGGTGCCGGGCCCGATCGAGGCTACTCGCACCGACGCCGGCAACGGTCCGACCTGGCGGCGCAGCTCGCGCGCGACGCTGAGCGAGGTCAGCAGCACGATGTCGATGTCGCCCCCGCGCAACCCGAGGGTGACCTCCGGTGCCAGATCGACACCCACCGTGCGGTACGCGATGCACACGTCGACCGCGAACCCGCGCACCTGCAGCTCGTCGCTGACGTGCGCCGCCGCGAGATCGGAGCGCACGACGAGCACGCGCCCGGTGTCGGCCGGGGCGTGCGCGGCGCACCACTGCGCCGCCAGCGCGGCCGCCGACGACTCGCCACGGGGCACGAACGCGACCTCGGCACCGTGGGCCACGAC
>JASCPF010000073.1 GCA_029959325.1 Microbacteriaceae bacterium PS02068 | reverse complement strand
CGCCCGGCCCGCGCGCCCAGCGCGTGCCCGCCCGCTCAGCCCCGCGCCCGCCCATCGCGCGCCCGCTCGCCCGCCCCTCCTGCAGGAACCACAAATCCTCGTCACTACGCGCGACCTCACACCCGAAGACCCCACATCACGCGACGACAACTCGGCGAGCAGCGCAAATGCTCGTCGCTTCGCGCGACCTCACACCCGACGACCCCACACCACGCGACGACAACCCCGTGAGCACGCCGGCGCACACCGCGCACGGCGAGCAGCAAGAATCCTCGTCACTTCGCGCGACCTCACACCCAACGACCCCGCACCACGCGACGACAACTCGGCGAGCACCAAGAATCCTCGTCACTACGCGCGAGCTCACACCCAACGACCCCACACCACGCGACGACAACTCCGTGAGCACGCCGGCGCGCGGAACTCCCCCGACGCACTATCCCGCCGCCCCCTCCACAGTGCCTGAGCTGCGCGAGTTGTCCACGGATCGCGCGATCGACGCCGCGCGCGCCACGCACGTGGTCGATGGTGAGTGGATGCCTGTTCCTCCGAAACCCCTTGCCCCGACGCTCGGCCCGACGTTCTCGGTCGCTGCAGCACGCCGCGCGGGTCACACACCGTCGCGCTTGCGTGCGCACGATCTCGAGATGCCCTTCCGCGGGGTGCGACGCCTCAGTGAACCTGCGGCACCTCCGGACGACACTCATCCGCTCGCGGAAGACCGCGCGAACCACGCCCGAGTGGTGCGCGACGCGCGCGCCTACTTCCAGATCGCGTCGAAGGGAACCTTCGTGGCCGGCCGCTCCGCAGCGGCTGTCTGGATGCTGTCCTGCGATCCTGGCGATGACCTCTGCATCGGCGTCTTCGCACCGCAACGGGCTCCCCGCCGGCCCGGCATCCACGGTGTCGCTCTCTCGCGCTCGCTCACGACGCTCCGATTCTGGGATGGACTGCCGGTCACGAGCCCGGCAACGACCTGGGCGATGCTCGGCGGAGACCTGACACACCGCGAGCTCGTGATTCTCGGCGACGCGATCGTGCGAACTCCGCGCGACTCGCTCGGCCGGCACATCGTCGGAGCGCAGCTGGCCACGCCGCAACAACTCGCGACAGCGGCGCTCGCACCCGGCCGCCGACACCGCGCAGCGCTGCTCGCGGCTCTCGCGGATATCCGCATCGGCAGCATGTCTGCCCTGGAGACGGACTTCCGACTTCTCGCCGCTGCCGAAGGCCTGCCCGAGCCAGCGCTCGATGTCGAGATCCGGAACGCCCGTGGCAGGCTGCTCGGCATCGCGGATGCCGCCTACCCCGATCACCGGACGCTCGTCGAGGTCGAAGGCGACCAGCATCGCACGAGCCGCGCCCAGTGGCTGCGCGATCTCGACAAGCACGCCGCATACGTCGCCGAGGGCTACGAACTCGTGCGTCTCGGCGCGGCGCACATCAGGCCACCGCACCCCCGGGGCGCGAAGATCGTCCGCACGGTGCTGACCCGCCAAGGGTGGACGGGGTGAGAGCTCCGCGGCATCCGCCTCCGCGCGAAATGGTCGGTGCGTACTGCTGCCTGCGGTGGTGCGAGCCCGCGCAACGCGACGAGGATTTTGCCTTGCCTCGAGATGCTCGGCGCGCGCTGCTGCCTGCGCGTGCCCGAGCCCGCGCAACGCGACGAGGATTCTGCGCCGCCGCGAAAGACTCGGCGCATACTCCTGCCTCGGCACGCGCGAGGCCGCGCGACGCGACGACGATCCCGTGCGGGTCAGCACCCACGCGCCCCCCGCGCGGGGTCAGTACCCCGAGAACGCGTCGGTCGTGATCGATCGTGCCTTCTCCAGGGCGGGCGCGAGGTCGGCGATCAACCCCGGCGGGCCCGAGATGTACGCGTGTCGGGCGGCGAGGTCGGGAACCACCTGCTCGAGCCCCGCGGCATCCAGGCGCACGCCCCGCGCCCAGCGCCAGTTGCGCGGCAGCGACGCGGGCTCGTCGCGCGTGAAGACGATGACGGGGATGCCTGCGGCCTCGAGGTCCTCGCGGAAGGCGAGCTCCTCGGCATCCGACGCGACGTAGATGAACACGACATCGCGATCGTCGCCCGAGCGGCGCAGGTGCCGCAGCTGCGCGACGAACGGCGTCACGCCGATGCCGGCCGCGACCATCAGCACGGGCGCCGATGGGCGCGCGGGCAGCACGAAGTCACCCCAGACCCCAGTGACGGCCAGGGTCTGCCCCGGCTCGACGAGGGCGAGCGCCTTCTTGTAGCTCGACTGCGACCCTTCGCGCAGCGCAATGCGCACCTCGGGCAGATCCTCGGGCGCCGACACGATGGAGAACTCACGGCGCGTGCCGCGGGCATCGGGGTGCGGATGCGGCACCTCGAGCTCGAGGTACTGCCCCGCCGAGAAGCGGAAGCGCCCCTGGGCGCGGAACACGAGCTCGCGCACGGAGGGCGTGCGCACGACGCGCTCGACGAAGCGCAGCCGCACGGCCGTGCGGATCGTGAAGGCGAACGCCAGCGCGTTGCCGATCAGCAGCGCCCGCTCTTGGCCGAGGCTGATGGCGCCGAGGTCGATCGGCCATCCGGCGAGCACACCCACGAGGGCCGCGACCGTGAACTGCTGCCACCGGCGCGGCGGCAGCGTCAGCGGCTCCGACAGCATGAACGCGCCGAGGAAGAGGAACGGCGACGACCACAGCAGCTGCCAGAACACCGCTCCCGAGTCGAACGGCAGCCCGGCGCCCTGGAACTGCACCGACGTGCGCACGAATGCCACGGCGATCGCGATCACGAGGAACACCGCGATGATCCGCATCTTCTCGGTGCGCAGCAGCACGACGAGCCCCAGCAGGATCACCGGCAACGCGAGGGCCTCGGTGCCCACCCACCAGGCCGACGACCCGAGGTCGGGCAGCCAGATGCTCAGCACCGTCAAGAACGCCGCGCCGACGGCGGCGGGGTTGAAGATGTGTCGACCCTGCCAGGCGAGAAGATACTTGGATGCCGAGGCCACGATCCCGGCCACGAACAGGCCCGCGACGCCCAGCGGCTCGACCGTTGGACGCAGCACGAACAGCAGGATCAGCACGGTGATGAGCGAAGACTCCCAGCGCGGCGCCTTGCCCACAACCGCGTGCGCGATGCCGTCCGTGCCCGCACACGCGGCAGCGAGCACGGCGAACGTCGCCAGCAGCTCCCACGGCGTCGGCCCGACGAGCCCGAAGAACGACAGCAGGAGCGCGACGACGGCGAGCGCGCCGAGCGCCACCACGACGAGGCGGTACATCGAGAACCGACCGAGGACGGCAAAGACCCGGTTCCACAGGGCCGTCAGCGAAGACATCACGTGAACAACTCTGCCGTACATCCGCGCGACCATTCCACGCGGCCGGCGCTCGTCATGCGCACCCACTCCACGTCATGGGCGGCGGCGAACGCGTCGCCGCCGTCGAAGAACAGGGCCGTCGCGGCCGCATCGGCCGTCATGGCATCACCCGCGACAGCCCACGTCGCGACGATCGTGCGCACCGGCTCGCCCGTGCGGGCGTCGAGCACGTGGTGGAGGCCTCCACCGTCGTGACCCGTCCACGCCCGGCGGTTCACCGCCGAGGCACACAGCGCTCCGCGCGAGACCTCCCACACGCCGATCGCACGGCTCGGGTCGTTCGGATGCTCGAGCGCGACGCGCTCCGCCGCCCCCTCGGCAAGGCCATGCACGATCAGGTCGCCGCTCGCGTCGACGACGAAGGGCTCGATGGATGCCTCGCGCAGCGCGACGGACACCAGGTCGACGAGCCGCCCCTTGCCGAGCGCACCGACGTCGATGGTCGCGGGCTCGCTGAGCGCCAGCCGTCCATCCGACCAGGTCAGCATCTGCTGCCAGCCGGGGGGTGCCGGCTCGGCGCCGCGATCGACGAGCGAGGAGCCCGCGTCGTAGCCGCGACGCGCGAGCGCTCCTCCGACGAGGGGATTGACGGCGCCACCCGTCGCCCCGGATGCCTCGGCGGACAGACCGAGCATCGCCGCGGCATCCACCGGGGCATCCACCGCTCCCCCGCTGCGAGCGAGGGCCGCCACGACCGAGTCCGGGCGGAAGCGCGACCATTCCCGGTCGAACCGGTCGATCACGTCGTCGACGGCGGCGATCGTCGACGCGGCGAGCGGTTCGGCCGTGTCGATCCGCCACCGCGTGCCGATCGCCTCGAACTCCCGCGTCGCGCGGAGAACGATAGGGTCGGCGGGGCCCGGCGCGCCAGGCGGGCGGACGTGCGCGGCGCTCATCAGCCGCCTGCTTGCGACTTGATCTCTTCGATCGCCTGATTGAATCCGCCGCTCGTGAGCGAGGAGCCGGCGACGCGAGAGACCGAGATCTCGTCGATGTCCTTTCCGACGACGACCTCGCTGATGCCGCCGATGAACTTGCTCTGGTACTGCTTCGACTCGGACTTCTGCGGATCTCCGGTCACCTCGACCGAGGTGATGACGTCCTTCGCGAGCGTGACGGTGACGGTGATCTGCTCGACCGACTCGGGCGTCTGGTACGACCCCTCGGCCGTGTACGTGCCGTCGGCGTAGGTGCTTCCCGCGCTTGCGGCGCTGTCGGTGGCCGACGAGGTCGGGTCGGTGGATGCCTCGGTCGTCGCGGCGGCAGCGGGCGTCGAAGGCGTGGTGTCGTTCTGCTCGGCATCCGTGCTCGCGGCGCAGCCGGCGAGGGTGACGATGCCGAGAACGGAAGCCGCGGCGACGCCGACGCGAACCGGACCCTTCGCGCGCGGGGTGGCTACGGCGGTGGTGCGGATCATGATGGTCCTCCTTCTGTCGTGCCCCCGGGATGAGCGCCCGGGCGTGTGTTCCACGCTAACGGCGGGCACGCGGGCAGAGTCGAGGTTTACCTATGCGTCTGCATTGAATCGCGAACAGCGACCCCGTCAGGCGTCAGCACGCCGCCGCACGGCTTTGAGCACCTCGACCGCCACGAAGATGACGATCGAGAACGCGATCGGCAGCAGCCACCCGCTGAGCCCGAGCGGCTCGGATTCGAACAGCGCGTTCATGAACGGCACGTACGTGTAGATGAGCTGCAGGACGACCAGCGCGAGCGCCGACCACCAGATGACGGGGTTGCCGCGCAGCACGTCGAGCGTGACCGACGAGCGCGACAGGAAGCGGCAGTTGAGCAGGTAGGCGAGCTGGCCGAGCGCGAGCATCGTGACGGCTTCGGTGCGCGCGATGCCGATGTCGGTGCCGGATGCCAGCGAGATGCCGAACACGGCGAGCGTCGCTCCGCCGATCAGCAGCGACACCACGGCCACGAAGCCGAGCTCGCGCCCCGAGACGATCGAGCCGCCCGCGCCGCGCGGCGGCCGCGACATGATGCCCCGCTCGGCGGGCTCGTACGCCAGGGCGAGCGAGAGCGTGACGGCGGTGACCATGTTGACCCAGAGGACCTGCACGGGAGTCAGCGGCAGTGTCAGCCCGAACACGACCGCGACGAGGATCACGAGCGACTGCGCGCCGTTGGTCGGCAGCAGGAACACGACCGACTTGCGCAGGTTGTCGTAGATGCGCCGGCCCTCGGCGATCGCCGAGCGGATGGTCGCGAAGTTGTCGTCCGCGAGGACGATCTCGGCTGCCTCCTTCGTGGCCTCGGTGCCCTTGATGCCCATCGCGATGCCCACGTCGGCGCGGGTCAGCGCGGGGGCGTCGTTGACGCCGTCGCCCGTCATCGCGACGACCTCGTCGTGCGACTGCAGCGCGCGGACGATCCGGATCTTGTGCTCGGGGCTCGTGCGGGCGAACACGTCGACACTCTGCACGACCTTGGCGAGTTCGTCCTGGCTCATCGCCTCGAGCTCGGCGCCGGTGAGGACGGGAGTGGCCGACCCCTCGACAAGCTCGGGGACCGTGGAAGCAAGCTCGGGGACCGTGGAAGCAAGCTCGGGGTCCGTGGACATGCGCATGGGGATCAGGCCCATCTCGCGGCTGATCGCGAGGGCGGTGCCGGCGTGGTCTCCGGTGATCATCTTCACCCGGATGCCGGCCGCGTGGCAGTCGGCGATCGCCGCGATCGCCTCGGGCCGCGGCGGGTCGAGGATGCCCCAGAGGCCCAGGAACTCGAGGTCGACGAGGTCGTCGATGCCCACCGTCTCGCCGCGCGTGGGCTTGCGGGCGGCGGCGAGCACGCGCAGGCCCTGCGCGCTGAGCTCGTCGATCGCGGCCTCCCAGAAGGGGATGTCGAGCGACACCGACCCGTCGCCTCCGCGTTGGGTGAGCGAGCGCTCGAGCAGGCGATCGGGGGCGCCCTTCACGAGGATCGCGCGGGACCCTTCGACGCCGCTCAGGGGTCGGTCTGCCTCGTTGAGCGTCGCCATGAACTTGTAGGCCGAGTCGAAGGGTACGACGCCGACGCGGCGGGCGCCCGCGGCATCCACGCCGCCCTTCATCGCGACGACCTTCAGTGCACCCTCGGTCGGCTCGCCGACGAGCGTCCACGTTCCGCCACCGGTCCCCGAGCCTGCCCCGGTCCCCGAGCCCGCACCGGTCCCCGAGCCTGTCGAGGGGTCGACGTGCGCGTCGTTGCAGAGGTCGGCGACCGCCAGCAGCGCGGCGAGGTCGCCACCGCCCGCCGGCGAGATCTCGCCCGTCGGGTCGTAGCCGAGGCCCGACACCTCATAGCGCCGCACCGGGGTCACCATCGTGCGGACGGTCATCTCGTTCTTCGTGAGGGTGCCGGTCTTGTCGCTGCAGACGGTCGTGACCGACCCGAGGGCCTCGACGGCAGGGAGCTTGCGGGTGATGGCGTTGCGCTTCGCCATCTGCTGCACGCCGATCGCGAGCGTGATGGTGACCAGCGCCGGCAGCCCCTCGGGGATCGCCGCGACCGCGAAGCCGATCGTCGCCGAGACGAGCTCGGGGAACGGCATCTGGTGCAGGTAGCGACCGATCAGCATCATGACGGCCGCCATCCCGAGGATGACCAGGGTCAGCACCTTGCCGAACGCGTCGAGCTGCTTCGTGAGCGGCGTGGCGAGGCTTCCCGCCTCGCCCACGAGCGCCTGGATCTTTCCGATCTCGGTTCCCGCACCCGTTCCCGTGACGATGCCGCGCCCCTGGCCCGCCGCGACGATCGTGCCCGAGAACGCCATGGACGAGCGGTCGCCGATGCCGGCGGCCGCGTCCACGGCATCCGTCTGCTTCGACGACGGCACCGATTCGCCGGTCAGCGCGGCTTCCTCGATGCGCAGGCTCGTGGCGTCGATCAGGCGCAGGTCGGCGGGCACCTTGTCGCCGGGCATCAGGCGCACGAGGTCACCGGGCACGAGGTCGGCGGCGGCGATGGTCGTCCACGAGCCGTCCCGGCGCACGGTGGCATCGGCCGACAGCATGCCGCGGATGCCGGCGAGGGCCTTCTCGGCGCGTCCCTCCTGCACGTAGCCGATGACGGCGTTGATGACGGCGACCGCCATGATGACCCAGAAGTCGAGCCAGTCGCCCATCACCGCTTTGATCGCCGCGGCGCCCAGCAGGATGAAGATCAGCGTGTCGTTGAAGTGACTGAGGAAGCGCAGCCACGCGGGGGTCTTCTTCCCCTCGGGCAGCAGGTTCGGGCCGACGCTCGCTAGGCGCGCCGCGGCATCCGACGCCGTCAATCCGTCGGGGCCGGTGCGCAGCGCGCTCTCGACCTCATCGGCGGGCAACGCGAAGGGGCGCTCGATCGTCAGCGCGGACTCTGTCGTGGGGGCGGCCATGCCGCGATCCTAATCCCGCCGTGTGATGGATCCCGACGCGATCGCCGGGCATAGCGAGGCAGGAGTCAGGCGTCGCCGCCGAACATGCTCGTCACCGAGCCGTCCTCGAAGACCTCTTTGATCGCGCGCGCGAGCAGCGGGGCGATCGGCAGCACGGTGAGGGTCTCGAAGCGCTTCTCAGGCGGCAGCGGCACCGTGTCGGTGACGACGACCTCGTCGATCGACGGATCTTGGAGCCGCTCGACCGCCGGGTGCGAGAAGATCGCGTGCGTGGCGGCCACGATCACGCGCTCGGCGCCGCTGGCCTTCAGCGCCTGCGCCGCCTTCACGATGGTGCCGCCGGTGTCGATCATGTCGTCGACCAGCAGGCAGACGCGCCCATCGACGTGGCCGACGATCTCGTTGACGGTGACCTGGTTCGCCACATTGGGGTCGCGGCGCTTGTGGATGATCGCCAGCGGGGCATCCAGCGAATCCGACCACTGGTCGGCAACGCGCACGCGGCCGGTGTCGGGCGAGACCACCGTCAGCTTCGCGCGGTCTTCGACAGAGAGGCTGTTCTCGAAGTACTCGAGCAGCACGGGCTTCGCGAACAGGTGGTCGACCGGGCCGTCGAAGAAGCCCTGGATCTGCGCCGCGTGCAGGTCGACGCTCATGACGCGGTCGGCGCCGGCGGTCTTCAGCAGGTCGGCGACGAGGCGTGCGCTGATCGGCTCGCGACCGCGGCCCTTCTTGTCTTGCCGGGAGTACGGGTAGTACGGCGCGACGACGGTGATGCGCTTCGCGGATGCCCGCTTCGCGGCATCCAGCATGATGAGCAGTTCCATCAGCCACTCGTTCACCGGCGGCCCGAACGACTGGATGATGAACGCATCGCAGCCGCGGATCGAGACCTCGAAGCGGGTCAGGATCTCGCCCGAGGCGAAGGTGCGGTGCTCGGTCGGGACGAGCTCCATCTCGAGGTGGTCGACCACCGACTGCGAGAGCGCGGGGTGCGAGCTGCCGCTCGCGACGACCAGGCGCTTCTTGGTCTTGGCGACGATGCCCGGGGCGATGCCCCGCTCGACGTCCAGATCAACCGTGTGCTTCTTGCGCGCCATCGTCCGCTTCCTGTGCGGACCGGGCACGCGCCGCCGCATCTGCTGCGGCTGTTCCCGGTCGGTGATTCTCGACCCACCCCTCGACGTTGCGCTGAGGAGCGACACTCAAGGCGAGCGCACCGGCGGGGACGTCCTTGCGGATCACGGCGCCGGCGCCGGTCTTGGCGCCGTCTCCTACCCTAACGGGCGCGACGAACACGTTGTGCGAGCCCGAGTGCACCTCGTCGCCGATCTCGGTGCGGTGCTTGGTGATGTCGTCGTAGTTCGCCGTGATCGCGCCGGCGCCGAGGTTCACGCCGCGGCCGATCGTGGTGTCGCCGATGTACGACAGGTGCGGCACCTTGCTGCCCTCGCCGATCGTCGAGTTCTTGGTCTCGACGAACGTGCCGATCTTGCCGCTCTCGCCGAGGACCGTGCCCGGCCGCAGATAGGCGAACGGCCCGACCGTCGCGCCCGCGCCGACGACGGCGAGGGTCGCGTCGCTGCGGCGCACCGTGGCGTTCTCGCCGATCTCGCAGTCTTCGAGCGTCGTGTCGGGGCCGATGATCGCGCCCGATGCCACCGCCGTCGCCCGCAGGATGTGCGTGTTGGGCAGCACCGTGACGTCGGCGGCGAGGGTCGCGGTGACGTCGATCCACGTCGTGGCGGGGTCTTGGATCGTCGCGCCCTCGAGCTGCCAGCGGCGCACCGTGCGGGCGTTGAGGAGGCGCCCCGCCTCGGCGAGCTGGGCGCGGTCGTTCACACCGAGGGTGAGGCTCACGTCCGACACGACGGATGCCGTGACCGCCAGCCCCGCGGCGCGCGAGAGCCCGATGACGTCGGTCAGATACTTCTCGCCCTGCGCGTTCGACGTGCCGACCTGGGCGAGGTGCGCGCGCAGATTCGGCGCCTGGAAGACGTAGACCCCCGCGTTGATCTCGGTGACCGCGGCTTCGGCGGCCGAGGCATCCTTCTGCTCGACGATGCGCTCGACGGTGCCATCGATCGCGCGGATCACGCGACCGTAGCCGGTGCCGTCGGGCAGCACCGCGGAGAGCAGTGTGATGGATGCCTGCGACGCGCGGTGATCGGCGACGAGGGCGGCCAGCGTCGCGTGATCGAGCAGCGGCACATCGCCCGAGAGCACCAGCACGTCGCCCGCGAAGTCGGGCACCGCGGCGAGCGCGACCTCGACGGCGCGGCCCGTGCCGGGGATCTCGTCCTGGTCGACGACGACGACCTCGGGCGAGATGCCCGTGACGGCGTCGGCCACCTGGTCGCGCTCGTGGCGGACCACGACGAGCACGTGCGCGGGGGCGAGGTCGCGCGCCGTGTCGAGCACGTGACCCACGAGCGGGCGCCCGCCGATGCGGTGCAGCACCTTCGGCAGCGCCGAGCGCATACGCGTGCCCTGGCCCGCCGCGAGGATCACGATCGCGAGCGACTCATCGAGTGGGGTGTTCGTCATGCTCCGCCGCCAGGATTCGAACCTGGGCCTAACAGCTCCAAAGGCTGTCGTGCTGCCGTTACACCACGGCGGACCACGGCCGCCGCGGTCACGGCAGGCACGCCCGTCCAGTCTGCCATGGCGGCCGCGGGCGACCCGCGATAATGGAGGAATGTCCATCGAGCACGACGAAGTCGACCGCATCGTCGATGCCTGGGGCACGCAGCGCCCCGACCTGGATTTCTCACCGCTCGAGGTGCTCTCACGGGTCGACCGGCTCTCGCGACACCTCGATCGGGCGCGCCGTGAGGCGTTTCGCCGCAGCGACCTCGAGCCCTGGGAGTGGGACGTGCTCTCGGCGCTGCGGCGCGCGGGCGAGCCCTACCAGCTGAGCCCCAAGCAGCTGCTGCAGCAGACCCTGGTGTCGAGCGGCACGATGACGAACCGGATCGACCGGCTCGTCGGCCGGCGTCTCGTGCGGCGCGAGGCAGACCCCGCCGACGGCCGCAGCGTGCTCGTGACGATCACCGACGACGGCAAGACCCGCGTGGATGCCGCGATCACGCGCCTCGTCGACGCCGAGGCTGTGCTCCTGGGCATCCTGTCGCGCGGCGACCGCGAGCGCCTCGCCGGTCTGCTGCGCAAGCTCAGCCTCAGCTTCGACTCCTGAGCGGAGCGCGCGGGGCGGTTCAGCCGAGCAGGTCGGTGAGCTCGAACCAGCGCTCCTCGAGCGCGGCGATCTCGGCATCGAGCTCGCCGATCGCCGTCATCTTCTCGCCGAGGCCGGCGTAGTCGGACTGGTCGTGGTCGGCGAGTGCGGTGCGCGCGGCGTTCGCCTGCGCCGTGAGCTTCTCGATGCGCCGCTCCGCCGCCTGCAGCTCTTTCTGCGCGGCGCGCAGCTCAGCCCCCGCGAGCGCCGGCTCGGGCGCCGCCTGCCCGTGAGACCCGCTCTGCCCGCCGAGACCCGGCGTCGAAACCCCGGGTTTCGGCGGGGAAAGCGGGTCTCGGCGAGCGCCGGCTGAGCCCGCCGCGCGCTCGTGCTCGCGCAGGCGCAGGTACTCGTCGATGCCGCCGGGCAGGTGGCGGAGGCGCCCCACGCCGTCGGCGCCGCCGAGCACGGCGTACTGCTGGTCGGTGACCCGCTCGAGGAAGTACCGATCGTGGCTGACGACGAGGAGCGTCCCCGCCCACGAGTCGAGCAGGTCCTCGATCGCCGACAGCATGTCGGTGTCGAGGTCGTTGGTCGGCTCGTCGAGGATCAGCACGTTCGGCTGGTCGAGCAGGATCAGCAGCAGCTGCAGCCGACGCTGCTGCCCGCCCGACAGGTCTTTCACCGGCGTCGACAGCTGCGCCGAGCTGAATCCCATGCGCTCGAGCAGCTGCCCGGGCGTGAGGTCTGCGGCCTTCGAACCGGTGCCGATCGTGTAGCTGGTGCGCAGGCCCGAGATCACCACCCGCACGGGGTCGTTCAGGTGCTGGTCCAGCTCGTCCATCCGCTGCGTGAGCGTGGCGACCTTGACCGTCTTGCCCCGCTTGACGCGGCCGCTCGTGGGTTCGACGGTGCCGGCGACGAGGCCCAGCAGCGTCGACTTGCCGGCGCCGTTGACCCCGAGGATGCCCGTGCGCTCCCCCGGCGCGATGCGCCACTCGACGTCGCGCAGCACCTCGCGCCGCTCGGTCCGTTTCGACTCGCTTCGCTCGCTCAACGACCGGACGGGGTAGGAGACCCCGGCATCCAGCAGGTCGACGACGTCCTTGCCGAGGCGCGAGACGGCGAGCGACTGCAGTGAGACCTTGTCGCGGATCTCGGGGACGTCCGCGATGAGCTCGTTCGCCGCATCGATGCGGAACTTCGGCTTGGCGGTGCGGGCCGGCGCCCCGCGGCGCAGCCACGCGAGCTCTTTCGTCGCGAGGTTCTTGCGGCGCTGCTCGATCACCGCCGACTGCCGATCGCGCTCGACGCGCTGCAGGATGTACGCCGCGTACCCGCCCTCGAAGGGCTCGACGACGCGGTCGTGCACCTCCCAGGTCGCCGTGCACACCTCGTCGAGGAACCAGCGATCGTGCGTGACGACGAGAAGGGCTCCGGATGCCTTCGCCCACCGCGTCTTCAGGTGTGCGGCGAGCCAGGCGACCGCTTCGACGTCGAGATGGTTCGTGGGTTCGTCGAGGGCCAGCACGTCCCAGTCGCCGGCCAGCAGCCGCGCGAGCGCGACGCGGCGGCGCTGCCCGCCCGAGAGGGTGCCCAGCGGGGCATCCCACGGCAGGTCGGCGACCAGCCCGGCGATGACGTCGCGCGTGAGCGCGGAACCGGCCCACTCGTACTCGAGCGCATCGCCCACGATCGCGTGGCCGACGGTGTCGTCGTCGTCGAGCACGTCGCCCTGGTCGAGCACCCCGATCGTCACGCCACCCCGCACGGTCACCCGCCCGGAGTCGGGCTCGAGTCGCCCGGCGAGCATCGCCATGAGCGACGACTTGCCGTCGCCGTTGCGTCCGACGATGCCGATGCGGTCGCCCTCGTCGACGCCGATCGAGACGGAGTCGAAGACGACTTTGGTGGGGAACTCGAGGTGGAGGCTTTCGCCGCCGAGAAGGTGTGCCATGTCTCGTCCAGGTTACGCGAGGCACCCGCCTAGGCTGGGCGGGTGCTGTTTCATCGCCGGGTGTTCTCGCTCCTGCTCGGCGACCGCGAAGCCGTGCTGCTGAGGTCCCGCCTGCGCCGCGGCCGCTACGAGCTGCGCGTCGGTGGCGTACCGCAGTCGATCGTGTCGGCGAACGATCCGACTGCGCTCGTGTACGAGTACACGCGCCACGTCGCGCGGGCGATCGACGCCGCGGCGCCCGCGGGATCGCCACTGTTCACGGTGCACCTGGGGGCTGGCGCGCTCACCCTGGCCCGCTACGTCGAGGCCACGCGCCCGGGCTCGCGGCAGCTCGTGGTCGAGTTCGAGCCCGACCTCTATGCGGCCGTGGTGGCAGCGCTGCCCCTGCCCGCGAGCTCTGACGTGCGCGCCGTCTTCGGCGACGCCCGCGAGGTCGCCGACTCTGCCGAGGCCCGCGACTGGACGAACGCGCAGTTCACCGTCGTCGATCTCTGGGATGCCGCCGTCATCCGCCACCGCGTCGCGAGTCGCGAGTTCTACACCCGCGTCGCCGCGCGCTCCGCGCCGGGCGGCGTGGTCGCCGTGAACCTGCTCGACGGGCATCCCTTCGTCTACTCGCGCCGCCAGGCCGCGACCCTGCGAGCCGTGTTCGACCACGTCGCAGTCGTGATCGACTTCGATCCCGGCGATAAGGACGGGCCGCTCGGCAACGTCCTGGTCTTCGCGAGCGACCGCCCGCTGGCGATCGCGCGGCATCCCGCCCTGCTCGGCGAGCCGGCGCCGCACGTGTTCACGGAATCCGCCCTCACCGAGTGGATCGGATCAGAACGGATCATGACGGATGCCGACGGCACCGACTCGCCCGACCCCGACGACCCGCGCTGGGCGTAGGCCTCGCGCCGCACGAGGCGAGCGACCGGCTCAGTACCAGAAGCTCAGGCGGGGCGCCGCGGCGGTGGCGAACAGGCGCGCGATCCTCTCGGGATCAGTGGTCTCGATGCGCCCGGCGCGAGCGAGCGTGACGGCCGACACGCCGCCGAGCAGCAGCGCCGACAGCTCCGCGATGCCGAGGCAGACGATCGGGATGCCAAGGGGCGCGTCATCCACGACGGCGACGGAGCCCGCGCCGTCGGCATCCACCGTCACCAGGAACGTCCCGCCGGCGATGTCGAGCGGGTCGCTCACGTCGAACGCGACGGTGTCGACGCTGTCGTAGCGGCGCGCGGCCAGCGCGGCCGGTACGTCGAGGATGCGCAGGTACTGATGGTCGCGCACGGAGATGGTCGCGGCGCGCTGATCGGCGATCATCCACCAGAGCTGTTCGTCGACGGCGAGCTCGGATGCCCGGATCGTGCGGATGAGGTCCATCGACAGCAGGAAGCGCCAGAGCCCGGCATGCGCCTCGTCGGTGGCCGCGAGCAGCAGCGACACGTCGAGTGCCGATGCGGCGAAGTCGTCATGGTTCTCGGTGACGGTGTACAGCGCGAGCCCGTCGACCGCGCCGCTCGGCGAACGGTACTGCACGACACGCAGCTGCCCGGGCTTCTCGGCATCCGGACGCGTGCGGAAGAACCGCTCCCAGTGCTCACCGGGCATCGCGATCTCGCCGGGCGAGGTCAGCCGCACCCTCTCGTGCAACGTCGCCGCGAGCCGCTGTCCTTCTTCTCGTGTCACGAAGTCGATGCGGCCGGGTGCCTCGGGGCCGATCCAGCGCGCCCGCCGCACGTCGAGCTCCCACGACGCCGCCGCGGCGGCGGGAGCGAACCCGAACCGGCCGTAGATCGTCGATTCGCTGACGGTCAACGCCGCGACCGGCACACCCAGCTCGGCCGCCGCCCGCAGCTCGCCCGCCATCACGGAGCGCAGGATGCCCCGCCGTCGGTGCGTCGGGGCGACCGTGACCGCGCTGATCGCGCTCGCGGGCACCGCACCGCCGGGCACCGTGAGCTCGGTGATCCACGACGCGAACGTCGACACCGGCAGGTCGGGCTGCGCGCCGGCGGCATCGTAGACCCCGATCTTGCGTCGGTGCGGTGCGGCGACCGTGAAGAACGCCTCGTGCTGCGTGTCGTCGGGCTCGCCGTCGAGGAATCCGCGGGCGACGGCATCCTGCCAGCGTTCCGTGGCGGCACGGTCGGCGCGGTCCACGGCGGCGAGGCTGAGCGCCTGCGCGGCGAGCTCGCGGGTCGCCGCGGCGTCGAGCGGCGC
>JASCPF010000072.1 GCA_029959325.1 Microbacteriaceae bacterium PS02068 | reverse complement strand
TGTTGCTGCCTCGCCCGAGGTGTGGCAACAACACGCGACGACACTTTGCGTACATCGGCCCGCTGGAGGGCCGCCGCGTCGAGAAGTTGGCGCTTGTCGTGGCTATCGACGGGGTTTAGCGACACCACGCGCCCACTTCTCTGCGTTTCGACTCGCTTCGCTCGCTCAACGACCGGTGGAGCGCCCCCTCCCAGTCGTTGACCGGGGGCGACCCTCCCGGTCGTTGAGCGAGGGAGCGCCCCCTCCCGGTCGTTCAGCGGGGAGCGCCCCCTCCCGGTCGTTCAGCGGGGAGCGCCCCCTCCCGGTCGTTGAGCGAGGGAGCGCCAGCGACCGAGTCGAAACGTCCGCACCTGCGCGGGGCGTTCGTCGGTTAGGCTCCGGGCGTGGTCACCATGACTCCTGCCCTCGATGGTCCGCGGCATCCCCTCGCCGCAGACGAGGTCGCCGCGCTCTTCGAGGGCGCCCCCGGCCGCTGGTGGCTGTCGGGCGGCGTCGCCCTCGACAGGTGGCTCGGCCGCGCGGTGCGCGAGCGCGCGCAGACCGACGTCTCGACGATCCCGTCCGATCTCGAGGGACTGCTGGGGTCGCTGCCCGCACGCTACAGCGCGTGGATCCGCGACGACGAGGGGCTGATCGCCTGGGCGGAGGCGACCCCCGACACCGACATCGCGCGGATCCTCATCCGCGATGACGACGCCGGCGCGTGGGTGCTGCAGGTGAACGTCGAAGACGGCACCGCGAACGCGTGGCTCTATCGCCGCGACTCGCGACTGCAGCTGCCATGGAATCGCGCCGTGCTCGACATCGGGGGCATCCCGACCGGCGCGCCCGAGGTGCAGCTCGTCTGGAAGGCGCTGCGCCCCAGTCCGCAGGACGAGCAGGACAAGGATGCCGTGCTGCCGGGGCTCGACGCCGAGGCGCGGCAGTGGTGGGAACGGGCGATCCTCTCGATCCACCCGCATTCGACCTGGTCGATCCACGCGCGCAGCCCGTTCGCGCCCGCGAAGGCGAGCTGGAACCGCCCGCAGAACTGAGCCCCGACCGCTGACCGTCAGGCGCCGTCCCGATACCCCTCCGCGGCAACGGCGCCTCGCACGACGGTGCGGAACCACGCCTGCGCGGGAGTCAGCGCCGCCTCGCGCCGCGTATAGAGGGTCACCGGCGTGCTCTCGCCAGGCCACGGCAGCTCGGCGATGCGCAGTCGGGGGAACCATCCGCAGAACACCTCGGCGACGTGTCGCGGCAGCAGCACGACCAGGTCGGTCGTCTCGAGGATCGCGGGCACGCTCGCGTACTCCTCGACGGTGAGCGACACCTGGCCCATGAGGTCGTGCTCGACGAGCGCCTGCACGGGGAACACGTGCCCGCCGCGCGCCGAGACCCGCACGAAGCGTCGGCCGGCGAACATCGCCTCGCTCGGCGCAGGCAGGGGATGCTCGTGCGACGACAGCGCGACGTACTCGACCCCCCGCACCGGCGTGCTCCAGACGTGCGGCGACGCGACCGCCGTCACGGTGATCGCGGCATCCACCGTGCCGCGCAGCAGCGACTCCTCGACCTCCGCCGCGTCGAGCCGGCGCACCCGCAGACGCACCGATCTCGCGACGCGATCGAGGGATGCCATGAGCGGCGGCAGGAACGTCTGCTCGCCGATCGAGGTGAGCCCGAGCGCGAACTCGCCGTCGAACTCGGCCGGGTCGAACCCGTCGCGCCCCTCGACCGTCGCATCGATCTGCGCGAGCGCCTCGTGCAGCGGCCCGAACAGGCGCGTCGCCTCGGCGGTGGGCACCATGACGCGACCTTCTCGGCGGAACAGCGCGTCACCGAACCGCTCGCGCAACCGGTTCAGGGTGTAGCTCACGGTCGGCTGGGTCACACGCAGCCGGTCGGCGGTGGCCGTCACGCTGCGCAGCTCGTACAACACCACGAAGGTCCGGATCTGGTTGAGGTCGGGAAGAGGCATCCATCGACTCCATCTATAGAACGCGACGTCAGAATCTATTGGACCACACGAACCGGGCGGAATAGTGTCAACCGCGATGATCATCGACGCTCACGGCCACTACACCACCGCTCCCGCCGCGCTCGGCGCGTGGCGCGATCTGCAGATCGCGTTCGCGAACGGCGCAGGCGAGGCGCCCGACCCTGCGACTCTGCGCATCAGCGATGACGAGATCCGCGAGACGATCGAGCAGAACCAGCTGCGGCTGATGAACGACCGCGGCAGCGACGTCACGATCTTCAGCCCCCGCGCCTCGTTCATGGCCCACCACATCGGCGACTTCGCCGTCAGCGAGACCTGGGCGCGCATCTGCAACGACCTGTGCGCGCGCGTCGCACAGCTGTTCCCCGACCGGTTCCTGCCGGGCGCGATGCTGCCGCAGTCGCCGGGCGTCGATCCCGCCACGACCGTCGCCGAGCTCACCCGTGCCGTCGACGAGCTCGGCGTCGTCACGGTGAACCTCAACCCCGACCCCTCGGGCGGCCTGTGGACGGCCCCGCCGCTGACCGACCGATCGTGGTACCCGATCTACGAGAAGCTCGTCGAGTACGAGCTGCCCGCGATGATCCACGTGTCGACCTCGTGCAAGCCGCAGTTCCACACGACCGGCGACCACTACCTCGGCGCCGACACGACGGCCTTCATGCAGCTGCTGAAGGGCGATCTGTTCCGCGATTTCCCGGACCTGAAGCTCGTCATCCCGCACGGCGGCGGCGCGGTGCCCTACCACTGGGGTCGCTTCCGCGGGCTCGCGATGGCGCTCGGCAAGCCCGAGCTCGAGGAGCATCTGCTCGGCAACGTCTACTTCGACACCTGCGTCTACCACCAGCCCGGGATCAACCTGCTCACCGAGGTGATCCCCACCGAGAACATCCTGTTCGCGAGCGAGATGATCGGCGCCGTGCGCGACATCGACCCGCGCACGGGCCACTACTTCGACGACACCAGGCGCTACGTGGATGCCACGCCGAACCTCGACGACGCGCAGCGCGCGCAGGTCTACGAGGGCAACGCCCGCCGCGTCTACCCGCGCCTCGACCGGGCGCTCGCCGCCCAGGGTCGTTGAGAGCACAGGGTCGGCGAGAAGAAAGACTCTGAGGGAGGAACCATGAAGCTCAACAATCTGGGCGAGGTCCACACGAACATCGCGCGCCCCGACCCGACCGATGTGGACCGGCTGTCGCAGTTCGGCGTCGCGACGATCCACGAGGCGATGGGCCGTGTCGGTCTGCTGCGCCCGTACATCCGCCCCGCCTACACCGGCGCGACGCTCTGCGGCCCCGCCGTCACGGTGCTGCTGCAGCCCGGCGACAACTGGATGTTCCACGTCGCCGCCGAGCAGGTGCAGCCGGGCGACGTGCTCGTCGCGGGCTGCACGACCGAGAGCGAGGACGGCTTCTTCGGCGAACTGCTGGCGACCTCGCTCACGGCGCGCGGCTGCAGCGGCCTCGTGATCGACGGCGGCGTCCGCGACGTCGCCGACCTCGAGAAGATGGACTTCCCCGTGTTCTCGCGCGCCATCAACGCGAAGGGCACGGTCAAGGCGACCCTCGGCTCGGTGAACGTCCCCGTCGTCGTCGCGAACGCGCTCGTGAACCCGGGCGATGTGGTCGTCGCCGATGTGGACGGCGTCGTCGTCGTGCCGCGCGAACTCGTCGGAGCCGTCGCGGATGCCTCCGCGGCGCGCGAGGCGAACGAGGAGTCGAAGCGGCAGAAGTTCCGCGAGGGCGTGCTCGGCCTCGATCTCTACGGCATGCGGGAGCCCCTGGCATCCGCGGGCCTGACCTACGTGGAGGACTGAGGGATGCCGGAGACTGCGATCCACGACGACCCCTCGACAGGCTCGGGGACCGGGGCAGGGACAGGGGCCGGCTCGGGGACCGTCACCGGCCCCTTCGAGAAGACCCCGGGCTGGCTCGACTGGTACGACGGGCCGTCGAAGCCCGCGTTCGAACTGCCCGCGGGTTCCGTCGACGCCCACTGTCACGTGTTCGGCCCGGGCGCGCAGTTCCCGTACGCGCCCGAGCGCAAGTACACGCCCTGCGACGCGTCGGCCGATCAGCTGTTCGCCCTGCGTGACCGGCTCGGGTTCGCGCGCAACGTGATCGTGCAGGCGACGTGCCACGGCGCCGACAACCGCGCGCTCGTCGACGCACTAGGCCGCAGCGACGGCCGCGCCCGCGGCGTCGCGACCGTGCGCCGCGACGTCACCGGCGAGCAGCTGGCCGAGCTGCACGCGGCGGGCGTGCGCGGGGTGCGCTTCAACTTCGTGAAGCGCCTCGTCGACCGCATCGACACGGCGTCGCTCGACGAGATCGTCGCGAAGATCGCGCCGCTCGGCTGGCACGTCGTGATCTACTTCGAGGCCGAGGATCTTCCCGAGCTGTACGACTTCTTCCGTGGCATCCCGACCGACGTCGTCGTCGACCACATGGGCCGGCCCGACGTGTCGAAAGACCCCGACGGCCCGGAGTTCGGGCTCTTCCTGCGCTTCCTGCGCGAGAACCCGAACGTGTGGACCAAGGTCACGTGCCCCGAGCGGCTCAGCGTGACAGGCCCCGCCGCGCTGGCAGGGGAGCAGCACGCCTATCGCGACGTCGTGCCGTTCGCCCGGCGCGTCGTGGAGGAGTTCCCCGACCGCGTGCTGTGGGGCACCGACTGGCCGCACCCGAACCTGAAGGACCACATGCCCGACGACGGGCTGCTGGTCGATTTCATCCCGCAGATCGCGGTCACGGCCGAGTTGCAGCAGAAGCTGCTCGTCGACAACCCGCTGCGGCTCTACTGGCCCGAACTGTCTCGCGAAGGAGCATGACATGGCACTCGACAAGCCGTACAAG
This sequence comes from Microbacteriaceae bacterium PS02068, assembly GCA_029959325.1. Classification (GTDB taxonomy): domain Bacteria; phylum Actinomycetota; class Actinomycetes; order Actinomycetales; family Microbacteriaceae; genus Microbacterium. The sequence continues at coordinate 10,353 of JASCPF010000072.1, read as the reverse complement.
AAGGTCCCCGGCACGACCATCTTCGACGCCGACCAGGCCCGCAAGGGCTATCACCTCAACCAGTTCTCGATGTCGCTGATGAAGCCCGAGAACAGGCAGCGCTTCCTCGCCGACCAGGCGGCCTACCTCGATGAGTGGCCGCTCACGCCGGTGCAGCGCCAGGCCGTGCTCGACATGGACCTCAACACGATGATCGCCGAGGGCGGCAACATCTACTTCCTGTCGAAGATCGGGGCGACGCACGGCCTGAGCTTCCAGCAGATGGCCGGCTCGATGACGGGCATGAGCGAAGCCGCCTATCGCGACATGATGATCGGCGGCGGGCGCCGCCCCGAGGGCAACCGCCTGAAGGACCTCGACGGGTGGAAGCCCCCGTCGACCGAGAAGTCCGAGGTCCTGCGACCGGATGCCCCGGCGCGCTTCACCTCGGCGCTGTTCACGTCGCACGTGCCGGCGATCGGCGCGGCGATGGACCACGGCAAGACCGAGGAGCCGTACTGGAAGAAGGTCTTCGACGGCTACACCTGGACCCGTGCCTGGGCGAAGGAGAACACGCCCGACGTCATCATCCTCGTGTACAACGACCACGCGACCGCGTTCGACTCCAACATCATCCCCACCTTCGTGCTCGGCACCGGGTCGCACTACCCCGTCGCCGACGAGGGCTACGGTCCGCGGCCGGTGCCCGACGTCAAGGGCTATCCCGAGCTCGCGGCGCACATCGCGCAGTCGGTCATCCAGGACGACTTCGACCTCACGCTCGTCAACGAGATGGTCGTCGACCACGGGCTCACGGTGCCCCTCTCGCTCGTCTTCGGCGACGTCGAGGAGTGGCCGTGCCGGGTCATCCCGCTGCCGGTCAACGTCGTGCAGTACCCCGTGCCCTCGGGGCGGCGCTGCTACGAGCTGGGGCGCGCGCTGCGCCGCGCGCTGGACACGTGGGACGGTCCCGAGCTCAGCGTGCAGATCTGGGGCACGGGCGGCATGAGCCACCAGCTGCAGGGCCCGCGCGCGGGCCTCATCAACGAGGAGTGGGACAACGCCTTCCTCGACCACCTCATCGCCGACCCGCGGGGGCTGACCGAGTGGCCGCACATGGAGTACGTCGACGAGGCGGGCTCCGAGGGCATCGAGCTGGTCGACTGGCTCATCGCGCGCGGCGCGATGGACGACCAGTTCGGCGGCGGTGCGCCGTCGGTCGATCACCGGTTCTATCATGTTCCGGCATCCAACACCGCTGTCGGACACCTCGTTCTCACCAACCCGCAGGAGAAGGCATGACCGTTCGCATCGCCGTCGTGGGCGCCGCCGGCGCGTTCGGCATGAAGCACCTCGACGGACTGCAGAACATCGAGGATGCCGAGGTCACCGTCGTCAGCGGCACGCGCCTCGAACAGACGCAGGCCGTGGCCGCGCAGTACGGGGTGCCGGCGGCCGTCGTGGGTCTTGACGCCGTGCTCGAGCGCGACGACGTCGACGCCGTGATCCTCGCGACCCCGACCGGCCTGCACGCGAGCCAGACGCAGGCCGTGCTCGCCGCGGGAAAGCACGTGCAGGTCGAGATCCCCCTGGCCGATTCGGTGGCGGATGCCGAGGCGACGCTGGCCGCGGCCGAGGCATCCGACCGCATCGCGATGGTCGGGCACACGCGGCGCTTCAACCCGTCGCACCAGTACGTGCACGGTCGCATTGCGGCGGGCGAGTTCGCGGTGCAGCAGATGGATGTGCAGACCTACTTCTTCCGCCGCAGCAACACCAACGCCAAGGGCGAGCCGCGCTCGTGGACTGACCACCTGCTCTGGCACCACGCCGCGCATACGGTCGATCTCTTCGCCTACCAGACGGGCCGGATCGTGCAGGCGAACGCGATCCAGGGGCCGATCCACCCCGAGCTCGGCATCGCGATGGACATGTCGATCCAGCTGCGCGCCGAGACGGGTGCGATCTGCACGCTGTCGCTCTCGTTCAACAACGAGGGGCCGTTCGGCACGTTCTTCCGCTACATCGGCGATTCCGCGACGTACCTCGCGCGCTATGACGACCTCTATACGGGCGCCGACGAGCAGATCGACGTGTCGCAGGTGGCCGTCTCGATGAACGGCATCGAACTGCAGGACAGGGAGTTCGTCGCCGCGATCAGCGAGGGCCGCGAGCCGAACTCATCACTGCGGCAGGTGATCGACTGCTACCGCGTGCTCGGGGCACTGGAATCTCAGCTGGAGGAGCAGCTCGCGTGAACCTCCCGCGGATCGGTCTCGGCTGCATGGGCCTGAGCCACGCGTACGGGGTGCCGCCCAGCGAGGCTGACGGGCTTGCGCTGCTGCGCGCCGCGCTCGATGGCGGCATCGGGATGCTCGACACCGCAACCCTCTACGGTGGTGGCCGCAACGAGGAGCTCGTCGGCAAGGCCCTGGCGTCGGCAGGGTCCGCCCGCCGCGCGGAACTCGTCCTCGCCAGCAAGGGCGGTCTCACCCCGGGTGCCGGAGCGAGCGTCGCCGACGGGCGGCCCGAGACGCTGCGCGCGCAGGTGGATGCCTCGCTGCAGCGCCTCGGCGTCGAGCACATCGACCTGTACTACCTGCACCGGTGGGACCAGCGGGTGCCGATCGGCGACAGTGTCGGCGCGCTCGCCGAGGCCGTCACCGCGGGCAAGATCGGCGCGATCGGGCTCAGCGAGGTGTCGGTCGCGCGGCTGCGCGAGGCGCAGCAGGTCGCGCCCATCGCCGCAGTGCAGAACGAGTACTCGCTGTGGAGTCGCAACCCCGAGCTCGGCATGCTCGAGGCGACGCGCGCCGCGGGCGTCGCGCTCGTGGCGTTCTCGCCCGTCGCGCGCGGGTTCCTGAGCGTCGCCGTGACCGACCCCGACAGCCTGCCGCCGAGGGACATCCGCCGGGGCATGCCCCGGTTCCAGCCCGAGCACTGGCCGGCGAACGCCGCGCTGCTGCCCGCCTGGGGGGCGCTCGCCGTCGAGGCGGGCTGCACGCCGTCGCAGCTGGCGCTCGCGTGGGTGCTCTCGCGCGGGCAGCACGTCGTGGCGATCCCCGGCACGACGAGCATCGCGCACCTGCACGAAGACGTCGCCGCCGAACACCTCATCGTGGACGAGGCCCTCCTGGCGCGGGCCGGCGAGCTCATCGACACGGCGACCGTCTCGGGCCCGCGCTACGCGCCGGGCGCCGCCGCGGCCGTCGACTCCGAGTCGTTCGAGGACGTCGCGTGAGGGCGATCTCATCGATGGCGACGCGGCACGTGCTCGCGGAACTGGCCGCTGCCGCGGCATCCACCGGTCTTCCCGCGCTCGAGATCGAGTCGGTCGGCGGGGTGGATGCCGCGCGCCGCGTCGCGGCCGGCGAGGAGTTCGATCTCGTGTTCCTCGCTGCAGACGCGCTGGCGCGGTTGGCGGCAGACGGCCACGTCGATGCGTCGACGGTCACGCCGCTGATGCTGTCGCAGACCGCCGTCGCCGTTCCGGCGGATGCCGTCGCCGCCGCGGGCACTGTCCGAGGTTCGCTCGACAGCGCCGACGCTGTGCGGACTCTGCTGCGCGCCGCCCGCCGGATCGGCTACTCGACGGGCCCGAGCGGCACGGCGCTCGTGCGCATGATCGACGAGTGGGGGATGGCGGACGAGCTCGCCGATCGCCTCGTGCAGGCGCGTCCGGGCATCCCTGTGGCCCGCGCACTCGCCGACGGCGACGTCGATCTGGGCTTCCAGCAGCTCAGCGAGCTCGCGGGCGAGCCGGGGGTGCGCATCCTCGGCGTGCTCGAGGGCGACTGTGCGATCGACACGGTCTTCGCGGGGGCGGTCGCCGCCGCGGCGGATGACGCCACCCTCGCGGCGCGGATGCTGGCCTTCTTGGCATCCGCTCGCGCGGCCGACATCGTACGAGCTCACGGATTTCGGCCGCAGGGCTCGGCGACGCTCGAGGATCCCGCTTAGGCGATCTCTTCGAGGCCCCGCGCCCGGCGGACCAGCTCGGCATAGACCCCGGCGCTCGGCTTGGCCGTGCGAGCGAAGGTCTCGCGCAGCATGACATTGTTCGCTCGGTAGCGCGGCACCTCGGCGGCAGCCTCGGCGGCGGACCTGAGCTTCCTGATCGCCCGCGCCAACGCGTTGTCGCTGGTCGCCGGCGCGGGAGGTCGTGCCGGCGCAGGTCTACTCGAGCGGCCACCCCGTGTAGGCCTCGGCGAGGTATCGGCTGCCGGCCTCGGACTCGACGACCGAGCGCAGCTCGCCGAGCTGCCGGCGGCGGTCGAACTCCGACGCGTCGGCGGTCACGTGCAGCATGCTCGTCATCCACCACGAGAAGTGCTGCGCCTTCCAGATGCGCCCCAGCGCCGTCTCGGCGAAGGTGTCGAGCAGGCGTTCGTCGCCCTCGAGCAGCAGAGCGCGCAGTGCGCGGGAAAGCACCACGACGTCGGCGGCGGCAAGGTTCATGCCCTTGGCGCCGGTGGGCGGCACGGTGTGGGCGGCGTCGCCGATGAGGGCGATGCGACCCTTGCGGAGGTCCTGCGCGACGAAGCTCCGGAAGCGCAGCACGTCGCGTTGGAAGATCGGGCCCTCCTGCAGCGTCGTTCCGGGGACGCGCGCCTGCAAGGCATCCCACATCTGCGCCTCGCTGAACGCGTCGGGGTCGACGTCGGGGTCGCACTGGAAGTACATCCGCTGCACGGTCGCACTGCGCTGGCTGATCAGCGCGAACCCGTCGGGCGAATTGCTGTAGATGAGCTCCTCGGCGCTCGGCGGCGCCTCGCAGAGGATGCCGAACCATGCGAACGGATACTCGCGGAAGTACCCCGTGCGGTGGCCCGAGACGGCCTCGCGCACCACGCTGCGCGATCCGTCGGCGCCCACGACGACCTCGGCCTCGATCTCGAGAGGAGCCCCGTCGGCACCGGTCGCGATGACGCGCGGGCGATCGGATGCCGCGTCGTCGACCCGCACGGCCGTGACGCCGAACCGGAGGTCCTGCCCGCCGGCCAGGCGCGCCGCGACGAGATCCTTCAGCACCTCGTGCTGCGGGTACAGCCACACCGCGCGCCCGACCAGCTGCGCGAAGTCGATGCGGTGGCCCTCGCCGGCGAAGCGCAGTTCGATGCCGTCGTGGCGCGCACCTGTGGTGCGGGCGCGGCTGAAGCCGCCGAGGGTGTCGAGCAGTTCCACGGTGCCCTGCTCGAGGATGCCCGCGCGGATCGTCGACTCGATCTCGGCGCGGCTGCGACGATCGATCACGATCGATTCGATGCCTGCCTCGGCCAGCTGATGCGAGAGCAGAAGCCCGGCAGGGCCGGCGCCGACGATGGCGACGCGGGTGCGGATCGTGGTCATGTCGTCTCCCTTGACGAGCGTGCGTGCGGTGGTAACAGTTTCGCGCAGGCTCTTCAGGACGCGCCCGATCTCCCGTTGAATGGGATCTCGCCGAGGTCTGTCAGCGCCGATCGGCGCGCAGATCCGCCTCGATCGCGGCCGCGGCCGCACGCAGTGCGGCGATCGACGCGGCCGGATCGGCTTCGCGGGGCAGCACGACCGACAGCGCGGCGATCACCTGCCCGGCGTCGCGGAGTGGCACGGCGATGCCCGTCGAGACGCGCTCGACCGACCCGGGGGCGATCACGAGACCCGTCCGACGGATCTCGGCGAGCAGGCGGCGCAGCCGAGCAGGATCGGTGACCGTCTCGGGCGCGACCTGTCGCAGCGGTCCCGCGAGCAGCCGCTCGCGCGCCTCGTGCGGCGCGAACGCGAGCAGCACGAGGCCCGACGACGAGGCGTGGAGCGGGAGGCGGCCGGCGACGCGGGTGATGTTGGCCCCGGCATCCGGATGCGACAGACGCTCGAGGAACAGCGCCTCATCCTGCTCGAGCACGGCGAGCTGGGTGTGTTCGCCCACGAGGTTCTGGACGCGCTCCATATGGGTCAGCGCCGCCTGGCGCAGTCGCAGCGCGCGCGAGCCGCGCAGAGCGAGCTCCCAGAGGCGCATGCCGAGGCGGACGCGTCCGTCCTCCTCACGCTCGAGGAGTCCCGACGCCGTCAGCTCACCCACGATCCGGTGGGCCGTCGAGAGCGGCAGGTGCGCGCGCCGGGCGATCTCGGCGGAGGTCTGTACAGTGCGCCCCGCGTCGAAGGTGTCGAGCACGCGCACGATCCTGCTCGTCATCGAGTCGCCGGAGCGCGAGTTCGCCACGCTGACACTGTGTCACACGGGGCGAGGGCCCGGTGCAGCATGCGCGCTCGACGTGTCGGTGCGCAGAGAAAGTCGGCGCGTGTTGCTGCCTCCGCCGAGGTTTAGTCACATCACGCGCCGACGTCTTCGCGCGACTCCCAAAAAGTCGGCGCATGTTGTCGCTACCCGCGGGGTGAGGCGACAGCATGCGCCGACAATTTCGCGCCACTGAAATGTCGGCGCGTGTTGCTGTCTCCGCCGAGGTTTAGTCACATCACGCGCCGACGTCTTCGCGCGACGCGCACATGGTCGGCGCGTGTCGTTGCCTCCCCGCGGTCAAGGCGACACCACGCGCCGACAATTCGCCGGCGCTCAGCCCGCGACGTACCCGTCGGCGACGTCGAGGGCCTGGTCGATGATCTCCAGGCCGCGCACGAGGTCTTCCTCGCTGATGATCAGCGGCGGCGCCACGTGCACGCGGTTGAAATGCGTGAAGGGCCACAGGCCCGCCTTCTTGCACGCCGCGGCGATCGCGGCCATCGGCGCGGCATCGGCGCCCGACGCGTTGAACGGTACGAGCGGCTCGCGGGTCGAGGCATCCCGAACCAGCTCGATCGCCCAGAACAGGCCCCGCCCGCGCACGTCGCCGACCGAGGGGTGCTTCGCGGCCATCTCCCGCAGGCGCGGCTCGACCACTCGCTCGCCGAGGTCGCGCACGCGCTCGAGGATGCCATCGCGCTCGAACACCTCGAACGTCGCCACGCCCGCCGCGCAGGCGAGGGGATGCCCCGAATACGTGAGCCCGCCGGGGAAGGCCACGGTGTCGAAGTGCGCGGCGATCGCATCGGAGATGACGACGCCCCCGAGGGGCACGTACCCCGAGTTGATCCCCTTGGCGAAGGTGATCAGGTCGGGCACGACGTCGAATGCCTGGAAGGCGAACCACTCGCCGATGCGGCCGAAGCCGACCATGACCTCGTCGGCGATGAAGACGATGCCGTATTTGTCGCACAGCGCGCGCACGCCGGGCAGGTAGCCGGGCGGCGGCACGAGGACGCCGTTCGTGCCGACGACGGTCTCGAGGATGATCGCGCCGATCGTCGAGGCCCCTTCCAGGATGATCGTCTGCTCGAGGTGCTCGAGCGCGCGCTGGGTCTCTTCTTCGGGGGATGCCGAGTGGAACGGCGACCGGTACGCGTAGGGTCCGAAGAAGTGCGCGACCGAGCCATCGGCGGGCTCGTTGGGCCAGCGGCGCGGGTCGCCGGTCAGCGTGATCGCAGTCGACGTGTTGCCGTGGTAGCTGCGATAGGCCGACAGCACCTTGCGCTTGCCCGTGACGATGCGGGCCATGCGGACGGCGTTCTCGTTGGCATCCGCGCCGCCGTTCGTGAAGAAGACCTTGTTCATGCCGGCGGGCGCGACCTCGGAGATGCGCCGGGCGAGGTCGCCGCGCACGTCGTTCGCCATCGAGGGCTGGATCGTCGCGAGCCGGCCGGCCTGCTGCTGGATCGCGGCGACCAGGTCGGGGTGCTGATGCCCGAGGTTCAGGTTCACGAGCTGCGACGAGAAGTCGAGGTAGGTGTTGCCCTCGTAGTCCCAGAAGCTCGCGCCCGCACCGCCCGCGACGGGCAGCGGGTCGATGAGCGCCTGCGCGCTCCACGAGTGGAAGACGTGGCCGCGGTCGTCCGCGCGCACCCGCGCGTTCGCCTCGAGGTCGACGGTCCCTGAGCTTGTCGAAGGGTCGAAAACGGTCGTGTCAGTCATTGTGGTCCAATCCGGTCGTTGAGCGGGCGTCGGTCGTTGAGCGAGCGCAGCGAGTCGAAACGCAGAGTCGAAACGCAGAGTCGAAACGCAGAGTCGAAACGTGTCAGTTGTTCTGCGGGAAGCCGAGGTTGATGCCGCCGTGGTCGTCGCCGCGGGTGGCGGGGTCGATCCAGCGGGCGGTGATCGCCTTCTCGCGGGTGAAGAAGTCGAATCCGTGGATGCCGTAGGCCTTGGCATCCCCGAACAGCGACTTCTTCCAGCCGCCGAAGGAGTGGTAGGCGACCGGCACGGGGATGGGCACGTTGATACCGATCATGCCGACCTGGACTTCGTTCTGGAAGCGCCGCGCGGCGCCGCCGTCGTTCGTGAAGATCGCGGTGCCGTTGCCGAACTCGCCCGAGTTGATCAGGTCGAGGCCCTCGTCGTAGCTGGCGACGCGGACGACCGAGAGCACCGGGCCGAAGATCTCCTCGGTGTAGGCGCGGCTGGTCGTCGGCACGTGGTCGAGCAGGGTCGGGCCGAAGAAGAATCCCTCTTCGTGGCCGGCGACGGTGAACCCACGGCCGTCGACGACGACGGTGGCACCGTCGGCTTCGGCGATGTCGACGTAACCCGACACCTTGTCGCGGTGCACCGCGGTGATCAGGGGGCCCATGTCGGGTTCCACGCCGTTCTGGCCGGCGCCGTTCCCGATCTTCAGTCGGCCGATCCGCTCGGCGACCTTCGCGATGAGCGCGTCGGCGACAGGCTCGACCGCCAGCACGACCGAGATCGCCATGCAGCGCTCGCCAGCGGCGCCGTAGCCGGCGTTGACCGCCGCGTCGGCGACGAGGTCGAGGTCGGCGTCGGGCAGCACCAGCATGTGGTTCTTCGCTCCGCCGAGAGCCTGCACCCGCTTGCCGTGGCGCGACGCGGTCTCGTAGATGTACTGCGCGATCGGGGTCGACCCGACGAAGCTGATCGACTGCACGACCGGGCTCTCCAGCAGGCCGTCGACCGCGAGCTTGTCGCCCTGCAGCACCGTGAACACGCCATCGGGGAGCCCGGCATCCTTCCACGCCTGGGCGATCCAGAGGGCTGCCGACGGATCTTTCTCGCTGGGCTTCAGCACCACCGCGTTGCCCGCGGCGATCGCGATCGGGACGAACCACAGGGGCACCATGACGGGGAAGTTGAACGGCGAGATCACGCCCACCACGCCGAGCGGCTGCTTGAGCGCGTAGACGTCGACCCCCGTCGACGCGTTCTCTGAATATGCGCCCTTGATCAGGTGCGGGAACCCGGTGGCGAGCTCGACGACCTCCTGGCCGCGGAGGATCTCGCCCAGGGCATCCGACAGCACCTTGCCATGCTCGGCGGTGACGATCGCGGCGAGCTCGCCCTTGCGGGCGTTCAGGATCTCGCGGAAGGCGAAGAGCACCGACTGGCGTCGCGCGATCGAGAAGCCGCTCCAGAGGTCAAAGCCCCGCTTCGCCGACGCGATCGCCGCGTCGATCTCGGCCTGATCGGCGAGGGCGACCTGCGCGGTCACGGCGCCGGTCGCGGGATCGTAGACGGGCGCGGTGCGACCGCTCGTCGAGGGGCGCTCGGCCCCGTCGATCCAGTGCGAGATGGTTCGGGTCATCGTGGGCGTCCTTCATCGGGTCGGTGCGGGAACGGGCGCGTCCGGACATTCCGACCGACGTCGCCTACAGTGGTCTGGTTCCAGTGTGGCAGGACGAGGGGAGGTGTCTCGATGATCGAGCGTCGCGAAGACGAGAGCGATCGGACAATCCGTCCGGACGGCGGTGCGGGTGACGAGAACCTCCCGACGGTGCGCGAGGTGCTGGCGCTGGATGCCTTCGCCGCGGGTCATCCCGACGTGCTCGCCTCTGACGCAGCCCTCGAGGCGCGCGTGCGGTGGGTGCACGTGTCGGCGAGTGCCGACGTCGCGCGGCTGCTCGACGGCGGCGAGCTGCTGCTGTCGACCGGGCAGGGCTGGCCGTCTGAGCCTGACGCGGTGCGCGCCTTCGTTCGGGGGCTGGCCGAGGCGGGGCTCTCCGGACTCGTGCTGGAGCTGGGCGCGCACTATCGGTACGCGCCCGCGGCAGTCGTCGAGGCCGCCCGCAGCGAGGGGCTGGCGCTCGTCGTGCTGCACCGCGAGGTGCGGTTCGTGCAGCTGACAGAGGCCGTGCATCGCCGGATCATCGCCGACCAGTCGGCCGCGCTGCGCGCGCGCGACGAGGTGCGCACGCGATTCACGACCCTGGCGCTGCGCGGATCGCCGACCGATTTCGTCGTGCGCCAGCTCGCCCAGACGCTCGGCGCGCCGGTCGTGCTCGAGAACCTCGCGCACGAGGTGGTCGTCGCCGACGTGCCGCCGGCGCGCGAGGCGGACGTGCTGGCGGGGTGGCAGTCGCGCTCGCGCGCCGCGCACCGCGGTGTCGGCG
>JASCPF010000071.1 GCA_029959325.1 Microbacteriaceae bacterium PS02068 | reverse complement strand
CCGCCGTCGTGCGCGGCAGACTCGCCCGGCGCGCCCGACCCGCCGGGGCCGCTCGATCCGCCCGGGCCGTACTGCGGGGCATCCGCCCCGAAGCCGTGCCCACGGTCGTACGCGGCCCGCGCCGCGGGCGTACCGACGAGCTCCCACGCGCGCTGCACCTGCACGAACTGCACGGCATCGCCACCGGTGTCGGGGTGGGTCTGACGCAGCCGCAGGCGATAGGCCTTGCGCAGGTCGTCGTCCGAGGCATCCGGGGCCGTCTGCAAGACCTCATAGGCTGACGCCGAGAGCGGGGAATCGAACACGGGTCAGGCCCAGAGCGGCGTCTCGGGCACCCAGGCGAGGGCCTCGGTGCCGAGACCGGGCGCGACGGCGTCGAGGCTCGCCGGATGCCAGTGCGGGTCGCGGTCCTTGTCGACGAGCTGCGCGCGGATGCCCTCGACCAGGTCGGGCTGCGTCTGCGCGAACCACAGCACGAGCCCGTACTCCTGCGCGAGCGCCGCCCGCAGGTCGGGCAGCGCGCGGGCCGCGCGCACCGCCGCGAGGGTCACGGTCACCGACGTCGGCGAGAGCTCCTCGAGCGTGTCGGCGGCGGCGGATGCCTCGGGCTCGGGCCGTGCCCGCAGCCGCTCGATGATCTCGGCGACGGTCTCGGCCGAGAACGCGTCGTCGATCCACGGTCGCGCGACGGCGAGCGCCGACGGCTCGGGGGTCTCGTCGAACAGCAGCACGATCTCGGCGGGCGTCGCGGGGTCCGCGCGCGTGAGCAGCGCGTCGCGCAGATCACCGAGTCGCTCGCTCGGGACCATCGCGTCGGCGAATCCCGCGTAGATGGCGTCGGCGGCATCCATCGTCGCGCCCGTCAGGGCGAGGTACTCGCCGGTGCGGCCCGGCGCATGCGCGAGCAGCCACGATCCGCCGACGTCGGGGGTGAGACCGATGCGCGTCTCGGGCATGGCGAGGCGCGAGCGCTCGGTCACCACCCGCACGGAGGCGTGGCCGGCGAGGCCGATGCCGCCCCCCATCGTCACCCCGTCGGCGATCGCGACGATGGGCTTACGGTACTCGGCGATGCGTGCGTTCAGGGCATACTCGGCGCGGAAGAAGGCCGCGGTGAACTCGGGGTGGCCCGCGACGATCTGCTCGCGCAGCCCGCGCACGTCGCCCCCCGCGCAGAAGCCCCGGTCGCCCGCACCGTCGAGCAGCACGAGCTGCACATCGGCGTCGCGCTCCCACGTGTCGAGCGCGTCGGCAACCTGCCGGATCATCTCGAGGTCGAGCGCGTTGATCGCGCGCGGGCGGTTGAGCGTCAGATGCCCGACCCCGCTCGCCGCGCGGGCCAAGACGGTCGGTTCGGGCGCGGTCTCGTCGGCGGTGGGGGGGTGCTCGCTCACCCGTGCAACGTTACCCGCGTACCGTATGCAGGAGATCCGAGCGCCTGGTCGGCGGCGAGCCCCGGAAAGACGCGGCGGAACCTCCCGGCGGGATCCAATCGTCCTGAATACGGTACGCCGCGGGCGTGGCATCAGTCACGGTCACGGGCCCAGGTGCGACGCAGGCATCAGGTGCGGACGCGGCATCAGCCGCTCGCCCCGGGTCAGGCCGGACGCGCAGTCAGGCCGCGCGGGGTCCGCCGCGGCGCCCGCTGCGCCGCGACGATCTCGGTGACCTCCGCCGGAGCATCGTCGCCTTCGAGCCGCAGCGCGTGCACGAGCGCGAGCCCGTGACGGGTCGTCAGCACGAGCCGCGCGAACTCGGCATCGTCCTCCAGATCGACGACGACCGCCGGATGCCTGCGACGCACCACCACGAAGTCGTCCGCGCCGGCCGAGGTCCAGGTGCCCATCGCGACGGTGCCGCGCACGAAGGTTCCGGGGCTCGGCACGCCGCGCAGCCACGTCCACGCATCATCGGTGAGCTGCACCTTGCGGATGTGCGCGCGGTCGACGCGCACCGAGTCGGATCGCCGCGCGAAGGTCCGCTCGATCGGTGAGAGCACGACCTCGAGCTGCGTCGAGTCGAGCAGCAGAGTCACCATGCGATTCAGTCTGCCAGCGGGCGCATGCGCGCTGGCACATGCACCACAACGATCCGGTCTCAGAGCGAGACGATGCGCGACGTCAGACGGCGAACTCGTCGGTCGCGTGCGGCAGCGGGAAGCGCTGCACGGCGGCGATCAGCCCGTCGACGGTCTGCTCGCGTGCGACGGCGTTGACGCCGAGGCCGGCCCTCCGGGCATCCTTCGCGGTGCGCGGCCCGATGGCGGCGATGATCGTGGATGCCGGGATCTCGGGGAACTGCAGGCGCACCTGCTCGGCCACCGACCCGCTCGTGACGAGGATCGCGTTGATGCGGCCGGTCGAGACGTCGTGCGCGATCCGCTCGGTCACGGGCACGCCCACGGTGCGATAGGCGACGACGCTGCGCACGTCGTGTCCCGCCTCGGTCAGGCGGCGCGTGAGCACCGGCTTGGCGATCTCGCTGCGCAGGGTGAGCACATGCCGAGGTTCGGGTTCGAGGGCGATCAGCTGCTCCGCCATGCCGGCGGCCGAGTTGTCGTCGTCGGGCACCAGGTCGACGCGGTAGCCGACGGCGGTGAGCGCTGCCGCGGTCGTCTCGCCGACCGCGGCGACCTTCGTCTGCGCGGGGATCTGCGCGCGGTACGCGTAGAGGACGTCGACGGTCGTCGCGCTCGTGAGGGTGACCCAGTCGAACATCCCGACCGCGAGGTCGGCCAGCGCCTGTTCGAGCGTGTCGCCATCGGCAGAGGGCGCGAAGTTGATGAGTGGCGCGATGACGGGCACCGCGCCCTGCGAGCGCAGCGTCGCCGCGACCGAGTCGCCCCAGGGGCCGCCCCGCGGCACGAGCACGCGCCAGCCCTTGAGGGGCTTGGCGGCCGCTGCGGCCTGCGGGTCTGCGTTCATGTTCGACTTTCGTGGTGCTCCGTCGGACACACGGGGGTCGCGCGTCCGACCATGTGAGGGCCCGGGTCATCCACTGCGGTGCGGTTCGGGTCCCGCAGGTCGGCAGCCTTCGCATCATCGCCGCTGCCTGGGATGAGCATACCCCCGAGCCCGGCCGTGGGTGCTGTCGGGAGCCCGGGACTCGAGCGGGGGCCCCGCGCCGCCGCCGTGGCCCGGATCAGCGCGTGTACAGGCGGACGATGCCCCACACCGCGGTGCCCACGGCGAGAGCCGTGCCGACCACGGCGAGCACGCCGCCGGTCGGGTTGCGGCGGACGAAGCCGCGTGCCGTGGCGACCGCTTCGTCGGCAGCCCGGGTGAGGCGCTTGGGGACGTTGGTCTTCTCTTCGATCGCGGCGAGCGCCGCCTTCAACTCGGCGCGCGCGCGCTCGACGGGGTCGGTGATCCCCAGCGACACAGCCGTGCGCGGAACCGGAACACCGGCGCCGCCTCGGGATGCCTCAATACTCATCTGCCACGTCCTTCACGAGGCGTGCGTCGACCGTGATCGACTGCACGGGGTTCTGGCTCTTGCTCAGCTTCTTGAATCGCTGCAGGCCGAGGAATGCCGCGATGGCGGTGATCACGAGCATCACGACCAGCACGATGAGCGCAGACAGCCACAGTGGCATCCACGACGCGAGTCCGATGATGACGAAGGCGCCGATCACCGGCACCGACCAGAACAGGAAGAACAGCGCGACGAGGAACCACACGCCACCCATGCCCGCCTGTTTTCCGGCGCTCTTGGCCCAGGTCTTGGCCGAGTCGATCTCGGCGGTGACGAGGTTGCGGACGAGCTCGGGGACGTCCCCGAGCAGGGTGAACAGGCTGTCATCGGCCCGATCGCGGAATCCGCGCGGCGTGCTCATCTCACTCGCCCGCGATCTTCTTCGCGTCGGCGACGGCCTTGTCTGCGGCCTTCTTCACTTCGGTCGCGGTGGTCTCGGCACCCCGAGCGACGTCGTCGGCCGAGGACTTGCCCGCCTTGATCGCGGCGTCGAGCTTCTGACCCGCCGAGCCGTTCTTCGTCGCGGCCTTCGTGACCTTGACCGCACCGTCCCAGAGTGCGCTCGGCAGCGCGAGAGCGGCCGTCTTGCCGAACTCCTTGGCCTTGCCGACCTGCTTCTGCACCGGGGCGGTGTTCCACACCTTCAGATAGCTCGCTTTGATCTGCTCATAGCGCTCACGCCCGGCCCGCGAGCCGAGGACGTACCCCGCAGCGAGCCCCACGACGATCCCGATCTTGCCTCTCATGGTGCCCCTCACGGTCGAAACGATGTGATGTCTGCCCCCAGGGTAACCCTGTATTCCGATCACGGCATCCACGCTTGTCCGCCGGGGCCTCGCCTGCTAAGTGGCGCGCGTTGTCGGGTCGAGCGGGCCGTCGTCGGGTGGCCCGTCGGTGCCCCAGAGCACCGCGCTGCGCATCCGGTCGACCTCGGCGACGGCGTCGGCCGTGACCTGCGCGAGCCCGCTGCCGGCGACCCACGCCCCCACGACGGCAAGCCCCGCGTGCCGCGCGACCGCATCACGGATGCCGCGCACGCGCTCGTCGTGACCGAGGAGGGATGCCGGCGGCGCCGCCGCGACCCGTCGCCGCAGGGCCTGAACGGACGTTCCGAGCGGCACGCCGAGCAGGCTCTCGGCGGCCCGCGTGGCATCCATCGCCCGCTCGTCGTCGGAGCGATCGGAATCGGCCGGCAGCGACACCCGCAGCACGTGGCGCGTGCCGGCAGCGGCAGCGAGCCACGGCCAGTCCACGCTCGCGTCGGCGACGCCGAACGACAGAGAGTCCGTGGATGCCGGGTAGACCGCGCGCCCGCGCGGCGCCGCGTCGAGCGCGGGCGCCGTGGCGACGAGCGTCACGACGTCGAGCAGGGTCTCGTCGGGGGTGGTCACCGCGCACCCGGCGCTCTCGAGCAGCCGCGCCGCCTCGCGGGCGGGCGTGGCGACCACGACGATGTCCGCGGCGATCGGCTGCCCGTCGAGCGCCGGATCCGACCCGGCGACGCCGGCGGGCTCGGCGGGCTCGGGCGGCCCGTCGGGCTCGGTCGGCTCGGCGACGGTGACGCACCACTCGTGATCGCGCTCCGGATCGCGCTCGAGGGACTCGACCGGAACTGCGGTGCGCAGGTCTGCGCCCAGGTCGCGCAGGCGCTGCACCAGAGCCGCGACCACGACGCCGAGCCCTCCGCGGACGGTCGCGCGGGTCGGTGCGGCGGGGGCCTCGGCATCCACGTCTTCGGCGGGCAGCAGGTCGAAGGCCGCCCCCGCGAGCGAGCCGGTGCGGGTGAGCGCGGTGCTGAGCCCTGGCGCGGCGACCTCGACGTCGATCTCGTCGGCGCTGACGGCGAAGAGACCACGCGTGACGGGTGCGACAAGGCGATCGACGATGCGATCGCCCATGCGTGAGCGCACGAGGCGTCCGAGGCTGCGCTCGTGGCCGATCGTCAGCGGGGGCCGCAGCCGGTCGAGGTAGGCGCGCCACGCGCCGCCCCAGCCGATGATGCGCCGCACGTCGCTCGCCCACGGGTTCGCCGGGATGCCCAGGACCGTCGCCGTCGACATCGGCGCTGCCCCACCGCCCGGAAGCTCGGCGATCCAGACGGGGTGCGCCGCCGCGGGTTCGACCAGGTCGCGCAGACGCAGGTCGTCGATGAGCGCGCCGAACGCGGCGGAGCGCAGCGGAAAGGCATCCGCCACTGCATCGACCGGCAGCTCGTCGAGCACGGCCGTCTCGACCATGCCGCCGAAGCGGTCGGATGCCTCGAGCACCGTGACGTGGGCGCCGATCTTCGCCCATTCGAGCGCCGCGACGAGCCCCGCGAACCCGCCGCCGACGACGACGACGCGCGTGCGCCGGGCGCGCGCGAAGGCATCCATCCCCTGTGCATCGGGGGTCGGAGTCTGGGGCATGCGTCCATCCTCGCACCGGCACGGGTGCAGGGCCCCCGGGGTGACGCAGGATCCGCGTCAGCCGGGCTCCCCCTCACGTACCGCCGCGATCTGAGCGCGAATGGCGGGCAGATCGATGGCGAGGGTATCCCAGAGGGCCTCGTAGTCGGTGCCTTCGTGGTGGCGCGCAAGCCGGTCTCTCATTCGCTTGATGCTCGACCATGGCACGGTGGGATTCGCCGCTGTCGTCTCGTCACTCAGGCGTGCGACATTCTCGCCGATCTTGACGATGATCGATTCAGCCGCGAGCCCGGGAGTGTTGATGTCGTCGCCGTGATACCAGTCTCGACCCCGCGCGACGAGCTGCGAACCGAGGTCGCAGAGTCGGATGATCTCGCGCAGTGCCCTCTCGTCGCGCAGGGTCACGCGGGCACAGCCGTCCGCAGGATCTCATGATCGGATGCCAGGCTTCCGTCGGTCACGACATCGACGCGGATGCCGAGCAACTGCTCTGCCGCGAGGACGAACTCGGCGATCGTGAGCAGGCCGATGCCGGGCGCACGAGTGACGAGGAGATCGAGGTCGCTGCCCGCCGTATCTGACCCGCGCGCGACCGAGCCGAAGACGCGAACGTTGCTCAGCCCATACTGTTTTGCCAGTTGCTTGAGCTCGTCACGGCTTTGCGCGAGTGCGTCGTGGGGCCGCGGCCGAGCGGCGGCGGCGAGTCGCTCGAACATCTGTGGGGAGAGTCGACGCCGGCCAGCCTCGTAGGCGGCGATGTTCGGCTGCGCGACTCCGCTGCGCGCGGCCAGTTCCGCCTGAGTCAGTCCGGCCGCCTCGCGCAACTCACGAATGGCCGCCGTCATATCTCGATGATATCGCGTGCCCGCGACGGGTGCAGCCGCCACGCGCCGCGACCCACACGGCCCGCTCCATGCGCGTACACCCTCATGAGTGGATGATGAGCGCGGACGATCGCCTCGTCGCAGGCTGCTGGCACACTGGATGCCATGGCCCTGCACATCACCGACAACGCCGAAGCCGACGCCCTGCTCACCGAGAGGCCGCTCGCCCTGCTCGTGGGCATGCTGCTCGACCAGCAGGTCGCGATGGAGACCGCCTTCGCGGGGCCGCTCAAGATCGAGCAGCGGACGGGATCGCTGGATGCCGCGGCGCTCGCCGCGTACGACCCGGACGCCCTGGCGGCGGTCTTCACGGAGACGCCCGCCGTGCACCGGTTCCCCGGGTCGATGGCGGCGCGGGTGCAGTCGCTGTGCCAGGACCTCGTCGACGAGTGGGGCGGCGACGCGTCGGCCCTGTGGACCCAGGGCTCCCCCGACGGCGCCACCGTGCTGAAGCGCCTGAAGGCGCTGCCGGGCTTCGGCGAGCAGAAGGCCAAGATCTTCCTGGCGCTGCTGGGCAAGCAATACGGCTTCACGGGAGCGGGCTGGCGCGAGGCATCCACCCCCTATGGCGACGAGGGATCGTTCCGCAGCGTCGCCGACATCGTCTCGCCCGATTCTCTGACAAAGGTGCGCGAGCACAAGCGCGCGATGAAGGCCGCCGCCAAGGGCTGACCCGCCCCACGAAGTTGGCGCAACACGCGGGTACCCGCGAAGGGATGCCACGCAACGCGCCAACTTCTCGAGGTCCCCGACGCGCGAAGTCGCGCGAAGTCGGCGCAACTCGCGGGTATCCGCGCGGGGATGCCGCGTGTCGCGACAACTTCTCGCGGGCCCCGCCCCGTGGGCCCCGCCCCGTGGGCCCCGCCCCGCCGCCTCAGGCCCCGCGCAAGCGCTCCGCGAGATACCCCACCAGGGCATCCAAACCGATCCGCTCCTGCGCCATGGTGTCGCGGTCGCGGACGGTCACGGCGTTGTCGTCGAGCGAGTCGAAGTCGACCGTGACGCAGAACGGGGTGCCGATCTCGTCCTGGCGGCGATAGCGGCGGCCGATGGCGCCGGCGTCGTCGAAGTCGACGTTCCAGCCCTGTGCGCGCAGCGAGTCGGCGACCTGCCGGGCCAGCGGCGAAAGCCGCTCGTTGCGCGACAGCGGCAGCACGGCGACCTTCACCGGCGCGAGGCGCGGGTCGAGGCGCAGCACGGTGCGGGTGTCGGTGCCGCCCTTGGCGTTCGGCACCTCTTCCTCGCGGTAGCTGTCGACGAGGAAGGCCATCATCGAGCGGGTCAGACCGAACGAGGGCTCGATGACGTACGGCACGTATTTCTCACCGGATGCCTGATCGAAGTACGTGAGCGACTGACCGGATGCCTCGATGTGCGAGTTCAGGTCGAAGTCGGTGCGGTTGGCGACGCCCATGAGCTCGCCCCACTCCTTGCCCGGGAAGCCGAAGCGATACTCGAAGTCGATCGTGCCGGCCGAGTAGTGCGCCCGCTCGTGCTCGGGCACGTCGAACTGGCGCATGTTCTCGGGGTCGATCCCGAGGTCGAGGAACCACTCCCAGCACGCGGCGACCCAGTGCTCGAACCACTCCTGCGCCTCGGCGGGCGGGGTGAAGAACTCGATCTCCATCTGCTCGAACTCGCGCGTGCGGAAGATGAAGTTGCCGGGCGTGATCTCGTTCCGGAACGCCTTGCCGACCTGGCCGATGCCGAACGGCGGCTTCTTGCGCGAGGCGGTCAGCACGTTCGAGAAGTTCACGAAGATGCCCTGCGCCGTCTCGGGGCGCAGGAAGTACAGGCCCGACTCGTCGTCGACGACGCCGAGGTAGGTCTTCACGAGCCCCGAGAACGCCTTCGGCTCGGTGTACTGCCCCTTCGTGCCGCAGTTGGGGCACGGGATGTCGGCGAGGCCGTTCTCGGCGGGGCGGCCCTTGCGAGCCTCGAAGTCTTCGATGAGGTTGTCGGCGCGGAAGCGCTTGTGGCAGTGCAGGCACTCGACGAGCGGGTCGGTGAAGGTCGCGACGTGACCGGATGCCTCCCACACGCGCTTCGGCAGGATCACCGACGAGTCGAGGCCCACCATGTCGCCGCGGCCGCGCACGAACGTCTGCCACCACTGGCGGCGGATGTTCTCCTTCAGCTCGGTGCCGAGGGGGCCGTAGTCCCACGCCGAGCGCGATCCGCCGTAGATCTCACCGGCCTGGAACACGAACCCGCGGTGACGGGCGAGGGCGATGACTTTGTCGAGACGGGACTGCTCGGCCACGGTGGCTCCAATGGTCGGAAGTGCGCGACAAGCGCCGCACGGAAAAAAGGGGATGCCACGGCGAAACCGCCGGGCATCCCCCGATTCTAGTCGCGGTCAGATCACGGCACGCGGTGACCGGCGGCGCGGAACAGCTCGTACCACTCCGGCCGGGTCAGCGGCAGGTCCGACCCGGCGGCGGCGTCGGTGACGCGCTGCGGCGTCGTGGTGCCGAGCACGACCTGGATGCCGGCGGGGTGCCGCGTGATCCACGCCGTCGCGATCGCGAGCGGCGGCACGTCGTACTGCCCCGCGAGCCGGTCGATGACGGCGTTCAGCTCGGGGTAGGCGTCGGAGCCGAGGAAGACCCCGGCATCCGTCCCCGACTGCAGCGGCGACCACGCCTGCAGCGTGATGCCGTTCACGCGGCAGTAGTCGACGATGCCGCCGCCGTCTTCGGTCGCGGCCTGCGCGAGCCCGCCGTTGTTCGCGGCGATTCCCTGCGCGATCGCGGGCGAATGCGGGATCGACAGCTGGATCTGGTTCGCGACGATGGGCTGGCGCACGGCGGTGCGCAGCAGGTCGATCTGCCGCGGCGTGTGATTCGAGACGCCGAAGTGGCGCACCTTGCCGCTCTGCTCGAGGTGGTCGAACGCGCGCGCGACCTCGTCGGGCTCGGCGAGCGCATCGGGGCGGTGCAGCAGCAGGATGTCGATGTAGTCGGTGCCGAGCGCCTCGAGCGACCCCTCCACCGAGCTCACGAGGTGGTCGTACGAGAAGTCGTAGTACGGGCCGTCCTTCACGATGCCGGCCTTCGTCTGCAGGGTGATCTCGGCGCGCTGGGCGGGGGTCAGCTGCATCGCCTGGGCGAAGCGCCGCTCGCAGTCGTGCAGGCTCGGGCCGTAGATGTCGGCGTGGTCGAAGAAGTCGATTCCCGCGTCACGCGCAGCGCCGACGAGCGTGCGCACCTCGTCGTCGGACGATTGCGCGATGCGCATGAGCCCGAGCACGACGTTCGGGACGGACAGGGTCGTGGGCCCCAGCGGGACGGTTCTGACGGCAGGCATCCGATGATGTTACGCCGCGCTCTGCCGCCTGTCGCCCCCTTGACGGCGCCCACCCGTCGCCTCACTAACGTGGAAGCGTGAGCGCACACCCCCGCGAGGTCCACCACGTCGTCGTCCCCGGACGCCACCACCTGCTGACGCGGTTCCAGGCCGACTACCTGCGCGGCCTGCTCGCCGGCGAGGCGGTCGACGAGGCCGGCGCGCCGATCGCGGTCTCGAGCGACGCCGTCGTGGTGTGGGCGCTCACGAGCGCGAACCACACGGCCACCCGCCGCAACCCCTTCCCGGCGCACCGGCGCGAGGCGGCGATCGAGATCCTCGCGCACGTCGAGCGGATCCCCTCGCTCGTGGTGCCGATCGTCGATGTCGCCCCCACCCCGCGCTTCGCCGAGATCACCCTGAAGGAGATCGCCTACGCGACGGCCGAGAGCGTCGTCCCGAGCCCGGCGACCACGATCATCGCCACCTCGACGCCTGCCGTCGCCGAGCTGTACCGCGCTCGGGGCTACCGCATCGCTCCGATGGAGCGCGAGCACCCGGACGCCCCGCGGACGCCGTGGCAGCTGCTCGACGAGCTGATGGCCGGATCGGATGCCTGGCGCGCCGAGGCCCACCCGGCGAGCCTCGACATCGTCGATCGCTACGGCCTGGTCGCGCAGGCGCGCCAGATCGCCGCCGACCCCGTGCTCGGCGACGAAGGCGGGCTCACCCAGACACGCGACTACCGCACCTACAGCCGCTCGTTCGAAGACGCCGCCGAGCGCAAGTGGGCGCAAGCGCGCCCCTGGATCGTCCCCGGCCGCATCGCCGACCTCGGCTGCGCCACCGGCGCGATGCTCGAGCTCGCCGCGCGCGACCCGGCGCTGTCGGAATCCGACCTGATCGGCGTCGAGATCGCGCCCGAGCTGTTCGCGGCGTGCGAGCACAAGAAGTCGGAGGGCGCGTTCGCCAACCCGAACACCTTCTTCTACCGCCGCAACATCCTCACCGGGCGGCTCTTCCCCGACCGCAGCATCGCCACGACGCTGAGCTTCGCGCTGACGCACGAGATCTATTCGTACGGCGACGGGATGCCGTCGCTCGAGGCCTTCGCGGACGCGATCGCGGCGCACACGATGCCCGGCGGCGTGTGGATCAACTCCGACGTCTGCGGCCCCGCCGACCCCGACCGCATCGTGCGCCTGCGCATGACCGGCGGCGATGTCACCACGCCGGCGCGCGAGCTCACGGGTTCGAACGACGAGATCGCCGCCTACCTCGACGCCCTGCCGGTCGGCAGCCGCGTCGCGCAGTTCGCGCAGGACTTCTCGGCGCTCAGCGGATCGCCGTGGCTGTACGAGGTGCGGGACGCGCAGACGATCGAGCTGCGCCTGGCGGATGCCATGGAGTTCCTCGAGACCGTGTCGTACACCCGCAACTGGCTGTCGGAGATGCACGAGCGCTTCTGCGCGCTGTCGTGGTCGAACTGGCGTGAGCTCGTGGCATCCGTCGGCCTCGAGATCGACGAGCGGTCAGGGCCGTGGCGCAACGACTGGCTCGTCGAGAACCGGTTCGCGCCCGCGGCATCCCTTCGTGACCTCGACGGCGCTCCGCTCGAGTGGCCCGACACGCACATGCTCCTGGTCGCCCGCCGCCCGCTCGACGCCTGAACCCCGCCCGGTCCCCGACAACCCCAGTCCCCGAGCTTGTCGAGGGGTCGCCCCCACCCCGCCTCAGCGCTCGGGCCGGGTGAACGGCGGCTGCAGCTGCCCGACCGGGCCGCGGCGGAACAGCTGCGCGGGTCGACCGCCGTCGCGCACGACCCCGCCGGTGGGCACCACGAAGCCGGCCGCGCCCGTGATCTTGCGGTGGAAGTTTCGCGGATCGACCGGCACCGCCCACACCGCCTCGTAGACGGCGCGCAGCTGCGCGATCGTGAACTCGGGCGGGCAGAACGCCATCGCGAGCGCGGAGTACTCCAGCTTCGCGCGGGCTCGCTCGAGGGCATCCGCGAAGATCGCGACGTGGTCGAAGGCGAGCGGCAGCGCGCCGCTCTCGACCTCGGAGACCGGCCACCACCGCGCGGAGCGGGCATCTGACCCGGCCGACGGCTCGGCGAGGTCGGGCGCCAGCGCGAGCCAGGCGACCGACACGACACGACCGCGCGGGTCGCGGCCGGGCGCCCCGTACGTGCGCACCTGCTCGAGATGCAGGCCGTCCGCGACCCCGGTCTCTTCCGCGAGCTCACGGTATGCCGCCGTCTCGGGATCTTCCTCGGGCAGCACGAATCCGCCCGGCAGTGCCCACATGCCCGCCGCCGGCTCGATCCCGCGTTCCACGAGCAGCACGTGCAGCGCGCGGTCACGGATCGTCAGCACGACGAGATCGGCCGCGACGGCGAACGAGAACGGATCCACCCCCACAGGCTATCTCAAATCGTCATCTTGACGATAAGCCCGATCGGAGTTATCGTCAGAATGACACTAAGCAGAGAGAAGGATGCCATGGCCACCATCACCAGCCGCCCCTTCGTGCGGCACCTCAGCACGACCCCGACGATGCACGTCACCCACTTCCGCCGCGGGGTGCTGCGCCACGCGGGCGCGGGGCGGGCGTTCTGGTTCCGCCCGCTCGACGCCGCGATCAGCGAAGTGCCGCTCGACGATCGCGAGCTCTCCGTCCTCGTCACGCTGCGCACGGCCGACCTGCAGCAGCTGTCGGCCCCCGCCACGGCGACGTACCGGATCGTGGATCCCGAGCTCGCCGCCCGACGCGTGGACTTCTCGATCGATCTGCGCACCGGCGCCTGGGTCGAGCAGCCACTCGACCGGGTCGCCGCCCCCCTGCACGGCGCGACGACCGCCGCGGTCGTGCACCTGCTGCAGCCCCGCACCCTCGACGCCGCCTTGCGCGCCGACCTCGCCGAGCTCGGCGCCGCCGCTACCGCGATGCTCGCGGCGGACACCCGCCTGAGCGACCTCGGCATCGCGATCGTCGGCGTGCGGTTCTCGCTGCTGCGCGCCGAGCCCGACGTCGAGCGGGCGCTGCAGACCCCGGCGCGCGAGGCGATCCAGCAGGATGCCGACAAGGCGACCTTCGCGCGGCGCGCCCTCGCCGTCGAGCGCGAGGCGGCGATCGGCGAGAACGAGCTGTCGAATCAGGTCGAGCTCGCGCGTCGTCAGGAAGAGCTCGTCGAGGCGCGCGGTCGCAATGCCCGCATCGAGGCGGAACAGGCATCCGTCGCGGCGCGGATCGCCGTGGATGCCGAGGCCGAGCGCATCCGCACGAACGCGCAGGCGCGGGCCGATGCCGAGCGCGCGCTCGGCGAGGCGGCCGGGGCTGCCGAGCAGGCACGGATGGCGGCGCTCCGCGACGTGCCGGTCGGCGTGCTCACCGCCCTCGCGATGCGCGAACTCGCCGGCAACCTGCCGAGCATCGAGCACCTGACAGTCACGCCCGATCTGCTGACCGACCTGGTCGGCCGCCTCGGCGCCGGAGGGGCGCGCTGACATGGCCGCCCCACGGGCCGTGGTCGTGCACCGGGCGAGCGAGTTCACCGAGCTGCTGGCCCGGCACGGCACGCGCGGCCAGGTCGCCTTCTTCCTCGACCAGCGGGGGCAGAGCCTCGCCGCCGTCGAAGAGCGGCACGAGCGCACCCGCGCGGCCCTTGCCGACGTCGCCGCGGGCCTGCCGATCGACTGGCGGCGGGCCTCGGTCGAGCGCCGCGAGCTGGCGCGGTTCGTCTTCGAGCCGGGCGACGTCGTACTCGTCGTCGGGCAGGACGGGCTCGTCGCCAACGCGGCGAAGTACCTCGGCGCGCAGCCCGTCATCGGCATCGACCCGTTGCCCGGCATCAACGCCGGAGTGCTGGTGCCGCACACCCCGGCGGCGGGCGTGGCGCTCGCCGAAGCGGCGCGGGCGGGCGAGGCATCCCTCTGCGAGCGCACGATGGTGCAGGTGCGCACCGACGACGGGCAGTCGCTCACCGCGCTCAACGAGGTGCTGATCGGCCAGCCCGGGCACCAGTCGGCGCGCTACACACTCGATGCCTCAGGACAGACCGAGCGCCAGTCATCGTCGGGCCTCATCGTCGGGACCGGCACGGGCGCGACCGGATGGTGCGCGTCGATCGCGCGCATCCAGGCGCCGGGGCTCGCGCTGCCCGCACCCACCGAGCGCGCGCTCGCCTGGTTCGTCCGCGAGCCGTGGCCCTCACCGAGCACGGGCGCGAGCCTGCTTTCGGGCCGGCTCGACAAGGGCGAGCTGACCCTGCGCGTCGAGTCCGATCTGCTCGTCGCGTTCGGCGACGGCATGGAGGACGACCGCCTGTCGCTCTCCTGGGGTCAGCGCGTGCGCGTGCGCGTCGCCGACCGCGCCCTCCGCACCGTCGCGGCCGCCCTGCCCGTCAGCTCACGAAGGTGATCGACAGCGGGTAGGTGTACCACTCGCCGTTGTTCGCCTTCACGGCGGCGATGATCGGCAGCACGACCGCGAGGATGCCGACGGCGATCAGAATGAAGATCCCGACGATCACGAGAGTCAGGATCATTCCCACGACGGCCGCGATGAGCATCGTGAGGTGGAAGTTCAGCGCACCCGCGGTGTGGGCGCGCACGAAGGGTCCGCGGTCTTTCAGGATGAGGTAGCCGAGCAGCGGCACGAGGAAGTTCGAGAAGATGCCGCCGATGTGCACGAGCGTCGCCCACATCTTCTCGTCCGACGGACTCATCGGCTGCGGGGCGGAGTAGGCGGGATACTGCGGCGGCTGGTTCGGGGGCGTCGTCATGGCATCCAGCCTAGGTGTGCGTCTCGCGGTGACAGCAGGGGGATATCCCGACAAGAACCGATACGGTCGAAGCACGACGTCGTCATCGCTGCGACGAAGCCGAGACTAAGGAGTGCCGTGGACATCTTCGCCGCCGGAGGAACCCTCGTGATCGTGGGGCTCACCGTGGTCGCCGCCATCATCCTGATCATCTTCCTGCTGATCATGGTGCGGGCCTGGTACAAGGTCGCGAAGGCAGACCAGGCACTCGTCGTGGTCGGCCGCAGCCAGAAGAACGCGGCCGGCGAGGCATCCCGCATCTCGGTCATCACCGGCGGCGGCGCCCTCGTGAACCCGCTGACGCAGCGCGCCGAGATGATCTCGCTGCGCGCCCGCCAGATCAAGATGGAGCCGACCGCGCAGTCATCCACGGGCGTCACCGTGAACGTGAGCGGTGTGGCGCTCGTGAAGATCGGATCGGATCCCGAGCTCGTCCGTCGCGCGGCCGAGCGCTTCCTCAGCCAGGACGGCGCGATCGAGCAGTTCACGACCGAGCAGCTCGAAGGCGCCCTGCGCGGCGTCGTCGCGACCCTGACGGTCGAGCAGCTGATGAACGACCGCCAGAAGCTCAGCGACCAGATCGCCGATGGCATCAAGAGCGACCTGCTCTCGCAGGGCCTGATCCTCGACTCGTTCCAGATCCAGGGCGTCACGGACAAGAACGGCTACATCGACGCGCTCGGCGCCACCGAGGTCGAGCGCGTGCGCCGCGAAGCCGAGGTCGCCCGCATCAACGCGGCGCGCGAGGTCAAGGCGCGCCAGATCGCCACCGACGAGGCGAACCTCATCGAGCAGACCGCGTTCGACAAGAACTCCGCGGCAGCCGCCGCCGAGGTCGG
Source organism: Microbacteriaceae bacterium PS02068 (assembly GCA_029959325.1). Taxonomy (GTDB): domain Bacteria; phylum Actinomycetota; class Actinomycetes; order Actinomycetales; family Microbacteriaceae; genus Microbacterium. Next base: position 255 of record JASCPF010000071.1, on the reverse strand, counting down.
TCGCGCCCGCGCCGAGGCCGAGCAGGCCGAGGCGCTCGCGCGAGCCGAGCGCGAGCAGGCCGTGCTGCTGCAGGGCGCCGAGAACAAGCAGGCGCAGCTCGATGCCGACATCAAGAAGGTCGCGGATGCCTCGCTCTACGAGCGCCAGCGGTCGGCGGATGCCTCGGCGTACGGCGAGGTCAAGGCGGCCGAGGCCCGCGCGCAGATCGCGGCGCAGGAGGCCGAGGCCACGCGACAGCCCGCCCAGGCCCCGGC
>JASCPF010000070.1 GCA_029959325.1 Microbacteriaceae bacterium PS02068 | reverse complement strand
TACAACCACCACCGCCGGCACTCCTCGCTCGGCTACCTACCCCCAGCCGAGTACGCTCGACAGTGCACCCATCAAATGGAAACCGACGACTCACAGAACGTCCGGACCGAATGAAGGGGGCGGCTCAGGTTCATGGCCGGTCTGCTCGGGGTCTCCCGCGCCGGCTACTACGCCTGGGCGCGCCGCGGCCCCGCACCCTCGCCGCGCGCGGCGCGTAGGCAGGCGCTGGCCGAGCAGATCGCGCAGATCCACGAGGCATCGAACCAGACCAGCGGTTTCCGGCGAGTCCTGGCCGAGCTGCGCCGCTGCGGCGTGGCCGCATCGGAAGGACTGGTGCGAGCCCTGATGCGCGACCTCGGGATCTTCGGCGTCCAGCCCCGGAGCCGTAAGCGCACCACGATCCCCGCCGAGGACGAGATCACCCGCCCGGACCTGCTGCGCCGCGACTTCACCGCCGACGCGCCCGGGCAGCGGCTCGTCGGTGACATCACCTACCTGCGCACCTCGGAGGGCTGGCTGTACCTGGCGACAGTGATCGATCTGTTCAACCGTGAAGTGGTCGGCTGGTCGATGGCCGCCCACATGCGCGCCGAACTCGTCTGCGATGCCCTCCGGATGGCACACACCCACGATCGCCTCACACAGGGAGCCGTGTTCCATTCCGACAGAGGATCGGTCTACACCTCGGCCGAATACGCCGCCCTCGCCACCAGCTCCGGCGTGCGGCTGTCCGTCGGGCGCACCGGGGTGTGCTGGGCCAACGCCGTTGCCGAGTCGTTCTTCAGCATGCTCAAGAACGAGATGTACCACCGTCACACGTTCGCCACCCGCGCACGAGCACGGTTCCACGTCATGCAGTACATCGAGGTGTTCTACAACCGGCAGCGGCTGCACTCGACCCTCGGGTACCGCACCCCCGCCGAAGTCCGCGCCGACCACGACCATCAGACCGCGATCGCGGCCTGACCACCAAAGAGACCGTCCACGAAACTTGACACAGCCCACCTCGCATCAGTACCGCACCTGCCGCTGGGCAGTCGATGCATCACCTGTCCGAACGGAATCGACCGGCCCCACGCTGATCACTGCTCCCACACCGCCGAAACACTTCAACCGATCCGTCACTGCAGCATCATCGAGAAGCCGTCCTCGACACCGGCAGGTCCCGGGCCCGCTGGCTGTGATGTCTTCGCGCTGGCGGCGTCGGCGGGGAGAGGATTTCGCAGTGAGCAGCACCGCTCTTTCCGGGATCGAGGCGACCACCGAATCCGGCCCGCGGTGCTGCACGAAACCTTGGGGGCTCCATCGAGCCAGTAGCAATCCGGCCCGTGGTTGCCTCATCATGGAGCGGTGACTGCTGAGCGTTGCGGATCCACCGCCGATCCTGCCGAACCCCTTTCCGATGCTGAGCTGCTCATCGGCCTGGTGGTCTCACCATCCCTGAGTGCGGTGCTCGGCCCCGAGGTCACCACCTCGGTGCGCAAGATTTTGGTGCAGCGGTATCCGGGAGTGCGCTGGCAACTGAAGATGGCCGAAGACCGGCTGGTCGATCCACCCACCGAGACCTTGGACCTGCTGGAGGCAGCCCGAAACCGCGTGCTGGAGGAGAACTGGGATTTGGCCGTGGTGCTCACCGAGATCCCCCTGAAGACCGGCCGACGTCCGGTGCTCACCCAGCTCAGCCCCGTGCACGGGGTAGGACTGGTCTCCGTCCCAACCCTGGGACCCGTGCACGTGCGGCAGAAGGTGCAAGAGACCACCGTGCACGTGGTCGGGCAGCTCCTGGGCTACGACGCCGAAGACCTCAACGCCCAGCGGGATCTTGCTCGAAGAGCCCACCAGCTGTCCACCGATCTCGACGAACGCCCGGACGACAACGTCGTGCAGTTCACGGCCCGAGTGCTGAGCGGCAACGTGCGGCTGCTGCTGGGCATGATCCGCGCCAACCAGCCTTGGGCCTTCGTGGCCCGGCTCTCCCGGGCGATGGTCGTGGCAGCGGCCACCGGCATGCTGACATTGGTGGCCTCGGACCTATGGGTACTGGCCATGGCCTACGGGCCGGTGCGCCTGGTCCTGCTGGCGGTGATGGCGATCGGGGCGGTGAGTGCCACCCTGATCCTGGGAGCCGACTTGTGGGAGCGCCCACGGCGGCGAGCCCAACGTGAGCAGGTGATCCTGTTCAATTTGGCCACCACCGCCACCGTGGCCATCGGGGTTGTGGTGTTCTACCTCGGCTTATTCATCCTGTCCTGGGTCGGCGCGCTGCTGCTCATCGACGAGCAGGTACTGGCCGGTATCGCCGGTCACCCAGTGAACGCTTTGGACTACGCGAAGATCAGCTGGCTCACCGCCAGCCTGGCCACCGTGGGCGGAGCACTAGGAGCTGGACTGGAGGACGACGATGTGGTGCGCGCCGCTGCCTACACCCGGTCCAGCACCTGACACAGCCCCAGACAGAAGAAACTGAAACATCTACGCGTTGATGCCACGTCTATGCAGGTGTCATTGCCGGTCGCGATGACTTGGTGGGCTCAGCGCAGTGCGCTGCCTCGTACTCGGCGGGTGGGGCGTTGCCGAGGCGGGTGTGCGGGCGGGCGCTGTTGTACCTGTCGATCCGGGATCCGCACCGCCCTGCCGGACGCGCGGATCGCAGTCGACAAGTGGCATCTCGTCGCCCTCGCCAACCTCATGGTCACCCTGAGGCGTCCCCGGTTCTCTGCCGCTCCTATGCGGGTGCCAGCACCGGGTGGGATGGCGTTTCGAGGTCAGCGTAGTAGACGGCCTCGAACTCGTCGGGCGGGACATCGCCGAGCGTGGAGTGCAGGCGCCGGTGGTTGTACCAGTCGACCCATTCGGCGGTGACCCATTCCACGTCGTCGACGGTCCGCAGCGGCCCGTTGCGGAATGGGGAGTCGTCGCGGATGGCTTCGTTCTTGAACAGCCCGATCGTCGACTCGGCGAGGGCGTTGTCGTAGGCGTCGCCGATCGACCCGATGGACGCGGCTATGCCCTCGAGGGCGAGGGTCTCGGCGAAGCTGATCGAGGTGAACTGGCTGCCGGCGTCGGAGTGGTGCACGAGCCCGTCACCGGCGGGGTGACCGGCACGGTCGCGCCGCCAGAGACCCATCCGCAGCGCGGTGGTCACCAGCGGGGTCGTCTTGCTCGTGCTGGCATACCAGCCCACGATCGTCCGGGAGAAGCAGTCGATCACGAAGGCCACGTAGACGAACCCGGCCCAGGTGCGCACATACGTGAAGTCCGCGACCCAACGCCGATTGGGTGCCTCTGCGGAGAAGTCCCGCTCCAGCAGGTCCGGCGCACGCTGCGCGTTCCGATCTGGGATCGTCGTCCGCACGCGCTTGCCTCGCACGAGCCCGCCTATGCCGAGTTGCCGCATCAGCCGGTCCACGCGCCGCTTCGACACGGCCAGACCGCGTCGCCGCAGGAGCGCGGTCATCTTCCGCCGGCCATACATCGACTCCGGCGTCACCTTCCCGTTCTCGTCGACGCGAGCGGCGAGGATCGCGTCGATCACCGCCGCGTCCTCCAGATCGCGGTTGCTGGGCTGGGCAGTCTTCCAGGACCGATAGGTTCGCGCGGCGACCTGCACGCCCTGCTCCCGCAGGACATCGCAGATCGACTCGACCGCGCGGCCCTTGGCGCGCTGCTCGTCGATGAACGAGACGATCAGCGCTTTCGGGGGTCGAGCTCCCCGGCGAAGAAAACCGCCGCGTCCCGCAGGATCGCGTTGGCCTCACGCAGCTCGCGGTTCTCGCGCTCGAGCTTGCGGATCCGCTCCGACTCGGTCGTGCTGACCCCTGCCGGTCGCCGGCGTCGACCTGCGCCTGCCGCACCCACCGGCGCAAGCTCTCAGCGCCGAAACCGAGCCGCTTCGACACCGTCTCGCACGCGGTCGTGAGGTTCGGGTACTCATCGAGGTGATCGAGCACGAGCCGGATAGCGCGCTGCTTCGTCTCCTCCGGAATCCTCTTCGGCATGATCATCATCTTCCTTCCAGACTCGAAAGGAAGCGGCATCAAACCGGGGACGGTTCAGGCTCCGTTCGTCAGGCAAATGACTTGCGAAATGTCTTCGTGCGGTCCATTCTGGCGTCAAAGCTAGTTTCGTTCGCGCATCTGCTTGGACCACATCGTCCAGGTGGGGTCTACACCTCCGACCGCCGAACAAACATTGGCAGTGGAGTTATAGCGACTCAGCGTAAATGTGGAGGTGGTGAGATGGTTACCTCATGTGCGGACCTGCGCGTCGCTCAGCAGATGGATCCGCGCTCGATGTCGGTCGATCTGTCCCGAGAGGGCGACGAGTACGTTCCTGGGGCGAACCTGCCAGGCATCGCCTCGGAGTCCATCGAGCTGGGTGGGCGGCCGGCCGCTCACCGTCCGCGCGGTGAGCGGCCCAGTCCGCGACCGCCGGCGCGAAGTGGTTCACCGCCGAACGGCCCCCACGGGCAATTCATGCGGCTGCTGGGACTGGCGCCCGGCATCGATAGCGACAGCGTCACCGCCAGCTGCGACCTGGGCGTCCTGCGGGTGGTGATGCCCATCGAGCAGCCCGCCGTCCGGAAAGGTCCCCCTGAAGCAGCCTGCTTCCTGACTCTGGGCACTCAGCCCTGCGCCTGCGCCGATCCTGGCGCGCTCTTTGACGACCCCTGAAACGTGTCTCACGCGACAAGAAAGGAACAATCATCATGGCCAAGGCAGTAGGAATCGATCTGGGAACCACGAACTCCGTTATCGCCGTCTGGGAGGCCGGCGAGGAGAAGGTCATCCCGAACGCGGAGGGAGCCCGCACTACCCCGTCGGTGGTCGCTTTCACCGAGGACGGTGAACGGCTGGTGGGGCAGCTTGCCCGCCGGCAGAGCATCCTCAACCCGAAGGGCACCATCTCGTCCGCCAAGCGGTTCATCGGCCGGTCCTTCGACGAGATCAAGGAGGAAGCCAACGCCGTCGGCTTCGACGTCGTGGAAGGCCCCAACGGCGAAGCACGGTTCAACATCCGCGGCAAGCAGTACGCGCCGGAGGAGATCAGCGCCCAGGTGCTGCGCAAGCTCGTCGACGACGCCAGCAAGTTCCTCGGTGAGAAGGTGACCGAGGCCGTCATCACCGTTCCCGCCTACTTCAACGACGCCCAACGCACCGCGACCAAGGACGCCGGACGCATCGCCGGGCTCGAGGTGCTGCGCATCATCAACGAGCCCACCGCCGCCGCACTGGCGTACGGAATGGACAAGAAGAACCACGAGACCATCCTGGTGTTCGACCTCGGTGGCGGCACGTTCGATGTCAGCCTCCTCGACGTGGGCGACGGGGTCGTCGAAGTGCGATCCACCGCCGGTGACACCCACCTGGGCGGCGACGACTTCGACCGCCGGCTGGTGGACTACTTTGCCGACGAGTTCAAGAACGAGAACGGCATCGACCTGCGCAACGACCCGCAGGCGCTGCAGCGACTGTTCGAGGCGGCCGAGAAGGCGAAGGTCGAGCTCAGCTCGGTGTCCCAGACCCAGGTCAGCCTGCCCTTCATCACTGCCGACGCCAGCGGACCCAAGCACCTCACCATGACCGTGAAGCGGTCCAAGTTCGAAGACCTCACCGCTGACCTCGTTGAGCGGTGCCTCGGTCCGGTGCGTCAGGCGATGGCCGACGCGAAGGTCAGCGAGAACGATATCGACGAGGTCATCCTCGTGGGCGGTTCCACCCGCATCCCCGCTGTCCAAGCGCTCGTCAAGCGGCTCACCGGCGGCAAGGAGCCGAACATGACGGTGAACCCCGATGAGGTGGTCGCTGTGGGCGCCGCCATCCAGGCGGGCGTCCTCAAGGGCGACGTCGACGACGTGCTGCTGCTGGATGTCACCCCGCTGTCGCTGGGTGTGGAGACCCGCGGTGGCGTGATGACGAAGATCATCGAACGCAACACCACCATCCCCGCCCGACGCAGCGAGGTGTTCTCCACGGCCGAAGACAACCAGCCGTCGGTGGAGATCGTCGTCCTGCAGGGCGAGCGGGAGAACGCCGCAGACAACCGGGTGCTGGGCCGGTTCCAGCTCACCGGCATCCGCCCCGCTCCTCGCGGTGAAGCGCAGGTCGAGGTCACCTTCGACATCGACGCGAACGGCATCCTGCACGTGACGGCGAAGGACAAGGACACCGGCACCGAGCAGGGCATCACCATCAGCGACACCTCGAATCTGGACCAGGGCGAGATCGACCGGATGATCAAGGAAGCCGAGCAGCACCGTGCTGACGACCAGGCGCTGCGCCAGGCCGTGGACGCCCGCAACGAGCTGGACTCCGCCGCCTACCAGGTCGAGCGGGCACTGCGTGAGCTCGGCGACGCTGCACCGCAGCACGAGCGTGCCCGCGCGGAGCTGCTCATCACGCAGGCCCGCGAGGCAGTGCAGAACAACGTCGGTGAGCAGGAAGCGAAAGAGCGCACCGGCGAGCTGCTGCAGGTTGCGCAGTCCCTTGCTGCGGCCCGCGCGAACGCCAGCCACGCTGAGCAGCCCGCTCAGGACGACGAAGACGACGTCGTCGACGCCGAATTCGACAAGTAGCACGGAGGGAGGATCGCGATGGTCGAGGAGCAGAACGAGGACACGCGGGCCGTGGACCTGCTGAACGACGACCTCACCGACGTATCCCCGGAGGAGATCCGCGCCGCGCAAGCAGCGCTCGCCGCCCAGTTGGAGACGGCCGACGACCGGTGGCGCCGCGCGGCGGCGGACTACGACAACCTCCGCAAAAGGATGGCGCGCGAGATCCAGACCGTCCGCGAGCAGGAGCGGCAGCACACAGCCAAAGCCTTCTTGCCCGTCGTCGACGGGCTGGACCGGGCGCTCAGCTTCGGGGTGGACCTTGACGAGGGCGTTCTGGCTGGCATGCGAGCCGTCCGGGCGCAGGCCGCTGATGCGTTGCGCGCGATCGGGTACCCCGAGATTGTCATCGACGATGCGGAGTTCGACCCGCAGCTGCACGAGGCGGTCTCGGTCGTCGAGGATGCCAGCGTCCCGCCGCGCAGCATCCTCGCCGTCACTCGCCCCGGGTTCGGAACGCCTGAGCGGATGCTGCGACCGGCTGCGGTCGTGGTCACCCGCAGGCCGGATGAGGAGTAGGAGATGGCGGAGGATCTCTACAGCGCGCTGGGGGTCTCCCGGTCGGCGGATCAGAAGGAGATACGCCGCGCCTACCGGGAGAAGGCCCGCAAGTTCCACCCGGACGTCAACAAGACCCCGGGGGCGGAGGAGACCTTCAAACGGATCAGTGAAGCCCACGATGTGCTGTCGGACCCGGAAACCCGCTCACAGTACGACCGGTTCGGTGAGAACTTCCGGCAGTACGCCGCCGCGGACGCGGCTCGCTCCTCCGAGCAGCCGCGCCGCAGCGGCGGCACCCGATACACGTGGAGCGGGGGCGGCGCGCAGAGCGTGAACTGGGAGGACCTCTTCGGGGGCGGCTTCGGTGGTTTCGGTCGCGGCGCCGACCACACCGCGGAGCTGGAGATCACCGTCGAGGAGGCCTACCGGGGCGGGCGGCGCACCGTGCAGGTCGCGTCCCCATACGGCGGCGCGCAGGAGTACACCATCGATATCCCAGCGGGCGCTGTCGACGGGCAGCGGCTGCGGATCGCGGGCGCAGGCGGAGCGGGCGCCGACGGACAGGACGGGGACCTGCTGGTCACGCTGCGCGTGAAGGATAGTAAGCGGTACCGGCTGAGCGGCGCGGACATCGAAACGGACCTTCCCATCTCACCGTGGGAGGCGGCGCTGGGCGCGGATGTCAGCGTGCCCACCCCCGGCGGCCCGGTCACCGTGCACGTTCCGCCCGGCTCGTCCACTGGCAGGCGACTCCGCCTGCGCGGGCAGGGGATGCCCCGCAGAGGACAGCCGGGAGACCTGTATGCGCGGGTGAAGGTCGTCGTTCCCCGCACTCTCAGCAAGAAGGAGAAGGAGCTGTTCGAACAGCTCCGCGACGTATCGTCGTTTGATGCCAGGAGAGGATCATGACCTCACATCACCTGCCCGTCCGTGTCGCCCGGGCCGACCTGGCGGCGACCGCGGTGGCCGCAGGTATCCACCCGGATACGCTGCAGAAGTTCGTCGAGCTGGGGCTGGTCACCGCCCACGTCGACACCAGCGGCCGGCTGTGGTTCGCCCGTACCGTCCCCGCCCGCGTGCACACCATCGTGCGTCTGCACTCCGATCTTGCAGTGAACTACGCCGGCATCGCACTCGTGCTCGACCTGCTCGCCCGCATCGAGCAGCTCGAGCAGCACCGGACCATCCGACTTGAAGGAGACACCTCATGGACATGAACTCACTCACTCAGAAGTCGCAGGAAGCGCTCACCTCGGCCCAGAGCATCGCGGTCCAGGCCGGTCAGATCGAGACGGATGAGGAGCATCTCCTGCTCGCACTGCTGCAGCAGGAGGAGGGGCTGGTTCCCCGACTGCTGCAGACAGCGGGTGCTGACGTGGAAGCGGTACGCGCCGACGTCGAAGCGGAGATCGCCCGCAAGCCCAGCGTCTCCGGGTCCTCCCCGCAGACCGGTCAGGTGTACGTGAGCCGCAGCCTCACCTCCACCCTGGAACGGGCGGAGCGGGAGGCAAAGCGGCTGAAAGACTCCTACATCTCCGTGGAGCATCTCGTTCTGGCCCTCGCCGATGACTCCTCCAACCGTCCCGCGTCCCGCGTGCTGCGCGGGCACGGTGTCACCCGGGAGAGCTTCCTCAGCGCGCTCACCAAGATCCGCGGCAACCAGCACGTCAACTCCGCCACCCCCGAGCAGACGTACGAGGCGTTGGAGAAGTACGGCCGTGACCTGGTCGCTGACGCCCGGTTGGGCAAGCTTGACCCGGTCATCGGGCGTGATGCGGAGATCCGCCGGGTCATTCAGATCCTCTCCCGCAAGACCAAGAACAACCCCGTCCTCATCGGCGAGCCCGGTGTCGGAAAGACCGCCATCGTGGAGGGCCTTGCCCAGCGGATCTTGCGTGAGGACGTGCCCGAGGGCCTTCGTGACAAGACCGTGTTCTCGCTGGACCTGTCTGCCCTGGTCGCCGGCGCGAAGTACCGGGGCGAGTTCGAGGAGCGAATGAAGGCGGTCCTGGCGGAGGTGAAAGCAGCGGAGGGACGCATCCTGCTGTTCATCGACGAGCTGCACACCCTGGTGGGGGCGGGAGCGAGCGAAGGGGCGATGGACGCCGGCAACATGCTCAAGCCGATGCTCGCCCGCGGGGAGCTGCACCTCATCGGTGCCACCACCCTCGATGAGTACCGCAAGCACATCGAGAAGGATGCTGCCCTGGAACGCCGGTTCCAGACGGTGATGGTCGAGGAGCCCGACGTGGAGGACGCGATCTCCATCCTCCGCGGCCTGCGCGAACGGCTGGAGATCTTCCACGGTGTCCGCATCCAGGACAGCGCATTGGTCGCTGCCGCCGTGCTGTCCCACCGGTACATCTCCGACCGGTTCCTGCCCGACAAGGCCATCGACCTCATCGACGAAGCCTGCGCGCGACTGCGAACCGAGATCGACTCAATGCCCGCTGAGCTCGACGAGCTGACCCGGCGGGTGACCCGCCTGGAGATCGAGGAAGCGGCGCTGTCGAAGGAAACGGACCCTGCCAGCAAGAAACGGCTGGAGGAGCTGCGCCGGGAACTGACCGACCTGAAGGCGGAGGCGGACTCCAAGCGCGCCCAGTGGGAGGCGGAGCGTCAAGCGATCCGCAAGGTCCAGGAGCTGCGCAGTGAGCTGGAGCGGCTGCGGCGGGAGGCGGAGGAAGCTGAGCGCTCCTACGACCTCAACCGTGCCGCTGAACTGCGGTACGGGGCTATCGCTGACGCGGAACGACGCCTGCGCGCCGAGGAGGAGCGTCTCACCTCCAAACAAGGCGGGCAGCGGCTGCTGCGGGAGGTGGTCACCGAGGACGAGATCGCCGAGATCGTCGCAGCGTGGACGGGGATCCCCGTGGCCCGGCTGCAGGAAGGTGAACGCAACAAGATCCTCACCCTGGACGCCACCCTCAAGGAGCGGGTGGTCGGTCAGGATGAGGCCATCACGCTTGTCAGCGACGCGATTATCCGTGCCCGCTCCGGCATCCGCGACCCGCGCCGACCCATCGGCTCGTTCATCTTCCTCGGCCCCACCGGTGTGGGAAAGACCGAACTGGCCAAAGCGCTCGCGCAAGCACTGTTCGACAGCGAGTCGGCGATGGTCCGGCTGGACATGAGCGAGTACCAGGAACGTCACACCGTCAGCAGGCTGGTCGGTGCACCTCCCGGGTATGTCGGGTATGACGAGGGAGGGCAGCTGACCGAGGCGGTGCGCCGCCACCCGTACAGCGTGGTCCTTTTCGACGAGATCGAGAAAGCGCACCCGGACGTGTTCAACACGCTGCTGCAGGTCCTTGACGACGGCCGCATCACCGACAGCCAGGGACGCACCGTCGACTTCCGCAACACCATCGTCATCATGACCTCCAACATCGGTGCCCATTACCTGTTGGGCTCCGATGGGGGCGCGATCCCCGACGACGTGCGAAACAGTGTGCTCGGTGAGTTGCGCGCCCACTTCCGTCCCGAGTTCCTCAACCGGGTGGACGACATCGTGGTGTTCTCGCCGCTGGGTCGTGAACAGATCCGGGACATTGTGGAGCTGCAGTTCACCGACCTGCGCTCCCGGCTGGCCGAGCGTCAGATCCGCATTGAGCTGACGCCCGCGGCACGCCAACTCATCGCCGACCGCGGCTACGACCCCGTGTACGGTGCGCGTCCGCTGCGACGCTACATCAGCCATGAGATCGAGACCCGGCTGGGTCGTGCGCTGCTGAGCGGGCAGGTGATGGACGGGTCGACGGTCACGCTGGACGTGCAGGACGGCGACCTCGTCTTCAACATCGCAGCGCCCGCCGAAGAGGAGGACGCGGCGTGAGCGCGATTGTGAACTGCCCCAACTGCGGGAAGAAGAACCGTGTCCCCGCCGCCGCGTCGGGGTACCCGCGCTGCGGCGTCTGCAAGAGCGCCGTGCCGTGGATCGTCGATGCGGGCGATGCGGACTTCGCCGAGGTGGTCGAGCAGGCCCCGCAAATGGTGCTCGTGGACTTGTGGGCGACCTGGTGCGGACCGTGCCGGATGGTCAGCCCTGCCCTCGAGAAGGTCGCCACGGAACGTGCCGGCAAGCTCAAGCTGGTGAAAGTGGACGTGGACGCCGCGCCGGAGACGGCCCGCAAGTTCTCCGTCCAGGCGGTGCCGACCCTGCTCATCCTCAACCAAGGGAACGTGCTCTCCCGCCAATCCGGAGCCGCCCCGCCGGACGTGCTGCTGCGCTGGGTGGACGAGGCGCTGCAGAAGAAGGCTGACTCGGCGGGCGCTGCTCGATGAGATATGTCGACCCGCACGTCCCGCTCATCCGCCCGGTCCGTCCCCGCACGCCGGGGGAGTGTGAGGACTGTGTGGCCGTGGGTGCGCGGTGGCTGCACCTGCGGATGTGTCGCACCTGCGGGAAGGTAGGGTGTTGCGATTCGTCCCCGATGCGGCATGCCCGCGCCCACGTGCTTGCCTCCGGGCATCCCATCGTCCGTTCACTGGAACCGGGTGAGGACTGGAGCTGGTGCTACGTCGACGAAGCGTACCTGTGAGCGATCTGCTCGCCACCGGCCGCAGTGAAGCCTCCCAGGCTGAGACGCCTGACACCATCGGCGCTTTCCCGCGGCTCAGTGACGAGCAGATCGCCGTGCTGCTCGAACGAGGCACGCGTCGCACACTCACGGACGGGGAGGTTCTCATCAGGCCCGGCGAACACCCCTCGTCCCTCTATGTTGTCCTGGAAGGGCACCTGCTCACCGCAGACACCGAACCTGCGGCAGATCCGCGTCACTCCGATAAGCCGTTGGCGGTCGGGGTGCACGGCCACGGCCGGTTCGTGGGAGACGTCGGGCTGCTGGAGGGGCAGCCGTCTTTCGTATCCGTCTCCGCCATCGGCGCCGCCGAGGTGGTGGAGGTGCCCGTCGATGAGTTGGAGGCCATCGTCACCTCGGACCCGCTGTTGGGTGAGATCATCCTGCGGGCCTACCTCATCCGCCGCTCCCTGGCCATCGGGGCGGGAGCGGGCCTGCGGATCGTCGGCTCCTGCTTCTCCCCGCAGACCCGGGATCTGCTGGACTTCATCGCACGGAACCGGCTGCCCCACCGGCTGGTGGACCTGGATGAGGACGAGAAAGCGGAGGGGCTGGTCCGTCAGCTCGGCGCCACCGTCGCCGACTTCCCGCTGGTGATCCTCGGCGGCTCGCGCACCGTCCTGGGTGCCACCCCGGCACGGCTTGCCGAAGAGTTGGGGATGCGCCCGCCCGCCCCGCCGGCCACCTGCGATGTGGTGGTCGTCGGCGCTGGGCCGGCTGGTCTTGCCGCGGCGGTGTACGCAGCCTCCGACGGGTTGTCGGTCTACCTGTGCGACGCGGTCGCCACCGGCGGGCAGGCGGGAACGTCAGCGAAGATCGAGAACTATCTGGGGTTTCCTGCCGGAATCTCCGGCACTGAGCTCGCCGACCGCAGCCTCCTGCAAGTGCGCAAGTTCGGTGCCACGTTGGACATCCCGACCACGGTCCAGGAGGTCGTGGAGGATGAGGACCGCTTCCGGGTGATCTTCGAAGATGGCCGGGGGGTCACCTCAGATGTGGTGGTCCTTGCCACCGGGGTGCGATACCGCTCGCTTCCCGCCGCGGGGCTGGACCGGTTCCAGACCTCGAACGTGTTCTACGCGGCAACAGCGCAGGAAGCGCGGATGTGCGTAGACACACCTGTCGCTGTTGTCGGCGGCGGCAACTCCGCCGGCCAGGCCGCGCTGTTTCTTGCCCGCACGTCCTCCCGTGTGCACCTTGTGGTGCGCGCCGCGGACTTGGGAGCGGGAATGTCCAGATACCTGGTGGACCAGATCCAACATCACCCCCGTATCAACGTGCTGCTGTCCTCGGAGGTCGTGGAAGCACACGGCGACAACCATCTGGAAGCGGTCACAGTCCGTCACGGTGACGTGCTGGAGAAGCTCCGCGTGGGGCACGTGTTCGTCTTCGTCGGCGCCGCTCCGGCGACGACGGGATTGAAGGTCGATGTGGCACGCGATCCTGACGGGTACATCCTCACCGGCGCGGAGGCGGAGCTGGCCGGCGCGCGGACGGAAGGAAGTCCCCGCTTCTCGCTGGAGACCACCATCCCCGGGGTCTTCGCTATCGGCGATGTGCGGCACGGGTCTGTGAGGCGAATGACCTCGGCTGTGGGTGAGGGCGCCAGTGTGGTCCGGCAGATCCACGAGTACCTGAACGAGGGTCGTCACAGTCGGGTGTGCGCATGAGCTCCGACATCCAGGGACACCTGACGCCCCACGCCGCCTCGAACCCCGCAGCCGTGGGAGAACCCGCGGATCCTACGGTGGCACAGGCGGGCGTGGCTGGCGAGATCCGCTCGATGTTGCGTCGGATGAGGTGGTTTCGCCGCATGCCGGTGCTGCATATCGCCGAGGAACGCGGCGAGGGTCCGACGGTGCTGCTGCTGCACGGCATCGCCTCCTCCTCGGTGACCTTTCACCACGTGATCCCGCTGCTCGAGCGCACACACCGGTGCATTGCCATCGACCTGCTCGGCTTCGGCGAGTCGCCGGCGCCGGAGTGGGCCGATTACACCCTGGCGGATCATGTCGCCGCTATCGAGCGGACGGTCGCCTCGTTGCGGCTGCGGGAGCCGTTCATTGTGGTCGGGCATTCGATGGGCGCGCTCATCGGCGCCCGGTACGCCGCCCGGCGGCGAAAGCGAGTCGCGAAGCTCGTGATGGTCAGCCCACCTATCTATCTCGCACCTCATGAAATCGGGGACGTCATCGAGCGAGTGCGGATGGACTTCTACCTGCGGCTCTACGAGTACCTCCGCACGAACCGGGAGTTCACCCTCCGGCATGCTGCGCTGGTACAGCGGCTGCTGCCCATCCCCAAAGCTGTAGATATCACTGAACGCAACTGGGAGCCATTCATCAAGTCGTTGCAGCACTCCATCGAGTCACAGACCACCCTCAGCGACATCGCCCATGTCAATGCCCCCATCGACGTCATCATGGGCGACCTCGACGAGTTCCGCTCCGAAGCCGTGCTGCGCATCGTGGAGCGGATGAAGGGCGTCACCGTTCGGCGTGTGCGGGCAACGAACCACCTCATCGGCAAGCGCCTCGCCCAAATCGTCGCTACGACAGTGACCACAGAGTCATCGAACGGGTGCCACTCCCGTGCCGATAGGAAGGTCGAAAAACAAAGAGGTAGTAGTAGCACCGATGGGGTGAACCAAACTAACATGGGCACCGTCCGAGACATCCGACGCCACCACATCGGGAAGGAATCGATTCACTATGACAACGTCCTCCGATCCTTTCGGCGAACTTGACCGCCTCGCATCGAGCCTTCTGCAGGCTCGTCCAGGACCGCGGCTGATGCCGGTCGACTTGTACCGGGAAGCTGACCGTTACATTCTCACCGCCGACCTGCCCGGGGTCGAACCGGAGTCGGTAGACATCGACGTCGACGGTCAGTTGCTGACCATCCGCGCCCAGCGCACTGCACCCCGCACCGAGGGAGCCAAGTGGCTCGTTCAGGAGCGACCCGCGGGCACCTACCTCCGCCAGTTCAGCATCGGCGAGGGTGTCGACTCAGCCAACATCTCCGCCTCCTACGACAACGGCGTGCTAAGCCTGGTCATCCCGGTAAGCGAAAAGGCAAAACCCCGCAAGATTCATGTCCTGAGTCAGCACTCGACTCAGGAGCAACGCCCGGCCGGAGACCCATCGACGAGCCAAAGTTAGCCAGACGACAAGCCCACACCGACATAGAACATGCCGCGGATGTAGGGCACGAAACATTCAACTCGATGCTTCTCGTTCGCGGCACGCGCCGAAAGCAAACAAGGGGACCCTTCCCTGATGCCGAACGGCGCAACACCCGTCCTTGCAAGACCGGAAGACGGGCGTGCACCCAGCCTTCTGGTCTTAGCACGTTGGTTCATCCAGTTTTCACTAAAGGAGTAAGCCCATGACCAGCCCCGAGGCCCCTCGCAACAACCCTCCGGAACAGGACGCTAGCGAGCTCTCGTTCACCAATGACCCCCGCTGGAAACAAACGATCGCGCGGTTCTCTGACTACGCCAGCGCGCAGGCAGCGGTTGACCGTCTTGCCGACGCCGGCTTCCCTGTGGAACGAGTGGCGATCGTGGGGCTCGACGTTCGTGTCGTCGAGCATGTACTCGGTCGCTTGACAGGAGGAAAGGCTGCGCTACGGGGCGCAGCCGCTGGAGCATGGTTCGGTCTTCTGCTAGGTCTGCTGTTCGGGCTGTTCGCCCCCGGATTCGGTTGGCTGGGCATCCTGATCATCTCGGTCGCCTCCGGCGCAGTTTGGGGCGCTTTGCTTTACTTCCTTGGACACCTGGCTACGGGCGGCCGACGGGACTTTGACTCACTGGAGACCCTTGAGGCGGGCCACTACGAGGTCCAAGTGGAAGCACCATACGCTGCGGAGGCCGCTCGTCTCCTCGCGGACCAGACTGCCCACCCCGGAGACTGAAAAGGCGTTCCCCGTCAGTCTCCGTTTCGATGGCGCCGCGAGCGCCCTACACGAAGAGGTCCGTCGAGAATCAAGCAGTATCGGTTCTGTTGCGCTCCGCGATACCGCCATCCTCGTGGAAACTGACCCGTTGTCCGGAGACAATCTTCGAGACGTTGATCGATCGGATGAAGTCCCTGAAGTGCCTGCTGTCACCCGTCGAAGTTCCGGCGTGGAGCCCTTGGACTTCGAGGGGTTCGGGCGTGAGGAACCGAAAGGGTTCCAGTTTGACCTGCCCCCCCGGAAAGGGTTCCAGTTTGACCTGCCCCCCGGAAAGGGTTCCAGTTTGACCTGCCCCACGGAAAGGGTTCCAGTTTGACCTGCCCCACGGAAAGGGTTCCAGTTTGACC